>NZ_JAMYQT010000001.1:0-473995 GCF_040320985.1 Mesorhizobium sp. M0571 | reverse complement strand
AAGGGTCTCACACCCTATGAGTTCATCTGCAAAATTTGGGCAAAAGAGCCCGAACGGTTCCGACTCGATCCCACCCATCAAACGCCGGGACTAAACACCTAGGCACACCTAACCCAAAAGAAAACCCAGCGTGATCGCCAGCTGGCCGGCATAATACAGCGCCCAGACTGCGTGGCGCATCCAGACGCGGTACGGCGAGATGGCGGGCAGCAGGAACTTTTCCGAAGCAAGCAACCCGTCGGACAGCATGAGCAGGACGACGCCGCCGACGGCCCAGGCACTGTTCAGGGTGAGCGCGGCAATGCCCATGGCGAGGATTGCCGCGGCATGCACACTGATCGGCAAACGCAAAGCGGGGCCAACGCGGCGCCAGAGCGCGAAAAGCATGGCCAGCGCGAATACGGTCAGCGCCAGCACGATCACTGCTCGCCACGGTTCGGCCAAAAGCTGCCCGAGGCCGCCGCCGGAGCGCAGGAACAGCGCGACGTAAAGCACATGCGCGGCAAGAAAACTGGCCGTGCCGCCAAGAAAAGCCTTCTCGCCGTCGCGCGACAGGAAAGCGTCGCCAATGGCACTGAAGGCCAGCGCGGCGACGAGCAGCCATGGCCCGCCCTGCTGCACGACCAGCACCGCCAGCATCGCCGCCGCCAATGTCCTTGCTGCCGACCGCGAAAGGCGCGGCGGCATGCCGAGGCTGAACGCGTAGATCACCGCTGCCGCCAGCGAAAACACCAGCGTCGCATTGGCATTGGCGTCGATGCCGCCGGGAAACGGCATCATGCGTTTGCCTCGCTCGCAGCCGGCTTGCGCAGGAACAGCGATTTCGCCGCCAGTGCCGCGCCGCCGGTGATCAGCACGCAGGCGGCGAGGATGCGCCATGACGGCTCGGCGAAGCCGGCGGCGATCAGCACCAGCGTCGACAGCAGCGGCGCGGCGTAGCTCGCCGCCCCCAGCACCTGGATGTTGCCGCGCTTGACGCCGATGTCCCAGGCATAGAACGCCGCCCCCACCGGCATCAGACCGAGGCCGAGCACGGCCAGCCACTGGCCGGCGCCGTCGGGCAGTACCGTCCGCTCCAGCAAGAGATGGCAGACGAGCGAAAGTGCCGCGGTGGCGGCACAGAACCAGGTGACGATGCTGGTCGGCACCGACGGGAAGCGCCGCGACAACAGCGAATAGGACGACCACAGCACCGCACAGACGCCCGCCATCGCATAGCCGAAGGCATAACGCGCATCGAAGGCAAGTCCGCCGCCGCCCTTGGTGACGATCAGGAACGTGCCGGCAAGACCGAGCAGCGCGCCGACGACATGGTTCCAGGCCAGCCGCTCGCCCGGCATCAGCGCCGACCCCAGCACGATCAGCAGCGGCCACAGATAGGCGATCAGGCTGGCCTCGACGGCCGGCGCATTGCGCAGCGCCGTGAAGTAGAAGAAATGGTAGCCGAACAGGCCGGCAATGCCGATCACCCAGACTTGGCGCGGTATCTTGCCGGCGCTGTCGGCCGCCGGCGTGAACAGCCGGGCGACCAGTCCGACGCAGGTGCCGACCGTGAAGGTGAGTGCCGAAAGCAGGAACGGCGGCACCGCGCCCGAAGCATCCGTAAGCAGCGCCAGCAGCGCCCACATGGCGACCGCGGAGAAGCCGATCAGTGTTGCGCGCGCCATACCCGTCGCCCCCGTGCCCATCTGCGGCGGCGCACGATCACGCCTATTCGTTTGCTTCGAACCGCTCCGCGCTGATCGTCAACGGGCCGATTTGCGTGCTGACCGTGGCGCGGATCGGCGCATATACGCCGCTTTGGCCGACCGGTGCAAACGTCACCATGATGCGGCTGTGGTTCTTCAGGTATTTCAGCGCCTTGCGGTTTTTGCGGTAGCCGGCCACCGGCTCGAAGCCCATCCTGCAGGTAACCGTGTCGCCCTTGTAGCCGGCCACCGAGATCGACCCTTTCGCCTCGTAGGTCAGTTTCAGATCGGCACGCATTTCGCCGTCATAGAGCTTCACCGTGCGCCCGCAGACCTGGTCGAGGTTGTCGGCATGGATGACGGTCGCGGCCATCGGATCGAGGACCGATACGAGATCGCTGCCGACCAGCGGTATCCAATTGTTGGGATTGCGCTTTTTCGGCTCAGGCACGACCTTGGTCGAGGTCACGACGCCGTTGGCAAACTGGATGTCGATCATCGATGTCTTCTTGCCGGACGTGTAGTCGGCGCGAAACGCCTGCGGCTGCATTTGCTTGCCCGAAATCTTGCCCTTCGACGAAATCGTGCCCCGCGTATCGTCGAACAATGTGGCGAGCCCGGCGCTGGAGACGCTGCCCTCGATCGAATAGGTGTCGCCTTCGTAATGGCTGGAGAATTTCGCTTTGGCCACGGAAAGGCCGAGGAACGACACCGAATACTCGCCCGTGAAGGATTGCGGCTCAGCGGCCGAAACCGTCGTCGACAGCGCGACGGCGAACAGCGCGATCAGGGCATGGAAAACGTGTAAAGAACGAGGCATGGGCGGGTCCTTGGTTCTCGACCGGAGATGGGCAGCTCTGGTCTGGCATGTCCCTGTGTGACCGCTTATAGGCTGAATTCCGGCCTTAATGTGAAGGGGCGCTGTCGTCTTGAGCGACGAGGCTGGTCGACGGCCAAAATAAAAAACCCGCCTCGGCGGCGGGTCATCGGCGCGAATTAGCACGATGGACAAATTAGTAGCATAGCTGCCGGCACAAAGCAAGAACAAAATGTGGCGTCCTCGACGAGGCTGCCGGTCCCCCTTGCGAGGGAGACCCCCGGCCGGGGCAGAGGGGAGGGTTGCGGCCTTCATTCGAAGCTTGGGTTCCTCGCCCCACGAAAGTGGGGAGAGGTGACTCGGCGAAGCCGAGACGGAGAGGGGAACTGCGCCCTACGAAAGACCCCTCTCCGGCCGCTTCGCGGCCACCTCTCCCCCGCTTCGCGGTAGGCGAGGAAGCCAAGTCTTGACAGGTCGAGGAAAACACCCCTCGTTGCCACCACTTGGCCATCTCCCCCCGCAAGGGGATCGGCAGCTCCGCTGGTCGCGCCTTCTCCGAAAGTGCGATTCCCCTGTCGCGACCAGCCCGCGCTTGACGCATCGGCGAAATGCAACTATGGAACGCCAACTTTTTCCATAAGGCGGCCTGACCGAAACCGCGCCCCACCGGCGCGCGTCGAATGTTTGGCCAGGACCGAGAACCGAAGGTTAGAACCATGTCCCGCACCTGCGAACTCACTGCCAAGGCAGTCATGTCCGGCAACAATGTGAGCCACGCCAACAACAAGACCAAGCGTCGCTTCCTGCCCAATCTCGTCAATGTGACGCTGATCTCGGAAGTGCTGAACCAGAATGTGCGCCTGCGCATTTCGGCCAATGCGCTGCGTTCGGTCGAGCATCGCGGCGGCCTCGATGCCTTCCTGGCCAAGGCCGATGCCAAGGAATTATCGCAGCGCGCCCGTCTGTTGAAGAAGCAGATCGCCAAGAAGCTCGCCGACCAGCCGGCCGCCTGAGTTTTTCGGCGGGCAGCCGCCTTCTAGGGCGTGATCCGGACTCCGGATCGCGTTCCGCTGGTTCCATTACCCAGGATAAAAAAATGACTTTCTTCTCGCGATACCTGCCCTTCGTGGCCGCCATGGCGCTCGTCGTCGTGGCGTCGAACATCCTCGTGCAGTTCCCGATGCAGGGTGCAATCGGCGGGCTGTCGCTGGCCGACATCCTAACCTGGGGCGCCTTTACCTATCCGTTCTCGTTCCTGGTCACCGATCTCGCCAATCGCCGCTATGGGCCGGCGGTGGCGCGCAGGATCGTCTTTGTCGGCTTCATGACAGCGGTGGTCTGCTCGATCCTCATCCCGCCCTTCCTGTTTCGCCACGGCCTGATCGAATTCGAGACCGCCGCCGACCGACTGGTGCGCATTGCCGCGGCGTCGGGTGCGGCCTTCCTCACCGCGCAATTGCTCGACGTCACCGTGTTCAACCGGCTGCGCCGGCAGAGCTGGTGGCGCGCGCCGATCGTCGGCACGCTGGTCGGCTCCGTCTTCGATACGGTGGTGTTTTTCACCGTCGCCTTTGCGGCGGCTTTCGCCTTCGCCGGGCCGAACGACGCCTTTGCGCTGGAAACCGCACCACTGATGGGCGTGCTGCCGGTCGAGACGATGCGCTGGGTCTCCTGGGCGCTCGGCGATCTCAGCGTCAAGCTGATCATCGCGGTGGTGGCGCTGATCCCCTACCGACTGCTTGCCACCCGCTGGAGCCAGCCGGCAGTGGCGGCATAGTCTTTGATCCCCTGGCTTCAACTGGACTCGGCAAAAACGCCTGACGGCGGACAAGAGCTTCGCCTGAAGCGGCGCGGCGGCGAATTCTCGATCATGCTTGGCGCGAACGAGCTGATGAACAGCCGGCTCAGCGGTTCCGAAGAAGCTCTGGCCAAGCTGTCCTGTCAAAGGATTGCCGGCCGTCGGCAGCCAAGCATCCTGATCGGCGGCCTCGGCATGGGCTTTACCTTGCGCGCGGCGCTGACCGAGCTTGGCGGCGATGCGCAGGTCACTGTTGCCGAATTGGTGCCGGCAGTCGTGACCTGGGCGCGCGGCCCGATGGCCGAGGTTTTCGACGGTTGCCTTGACGACCGGCGCGTCAGCATTCGCGAGACCGATGTCGGGCAGCTCATTCGATCGCAAGCATCGGCTTGGGACGCGATCCTGCTCGATGTCGACAACGGCCCGGAAGGCTTCGTCTACAAGGCCAACGATGCGCTCTACGGCGCAGCCGGCCTGAACAGCGCGAGAGCAGCTCTCAGGCCCGGCGGTGTGCTGGCGTTCTGGTCGCAGGGCCCTGATGCAGGTTTCACCCGGCGGCTCAAGCAGGCGGGCTTCACGGTGGAGGAGGTCAAGGCGCGGGCTAACGGCAAGCGTGGCGCCCGGCACGTCATCTGGATCGCGAGCAAAGGGCAATAGGCCACCTCGCAATCGAGCGGGTCCGTGTTGGACGCCGCCCGGGTCTGCCGACGAACCTCTACTTCGTTTTCTGAAGCTCGGCGGCGAGTGCCTGCAGCAGCCCGCGCGTGCCCTCCTCGCGTCCTTGCGCCGAATCGACGCCATCGAAGAAGGCACCCTGTTCGGTATAGGTCAGGCGGGTGCCGTCGCCGGAAGGTGCAAGCTCGACCGTGGTGAGCGACGCCGACAGCGGCTGCGGCCCAACCGCCATCCGGTAGGAAAATACGATGCGTCGGTCAGGAACGATGTCCTGGAACTGCGCATCGAGCCTGATTTCCGGGCCGCCCTGATAGCTGAACCGCGAAACCTCGCCGCCGCCGACACGGAAATCGAAGGTGAATTCGGCGATCGTGAAGCCGTCGCCTTCGACGCGCCAACGCCGCACTGTCGGCTTGTCGGCAAAGGCGAAGAAGACGCGTTCGGGCGATTGAGGGTAGGTCCGCTCGATCGTGAAGGTCGAATGGATGACGGAGTGCTGGTCGTTCACGGGGGCAATCTGGCTCATTTCTTTTCGTCCTTTTCCTGGTCGTGGATCGTTGCGTTCGATTGGTCCGTCTCCGCCAGAATCTGGCCGAGACGGTCGAGGTGGCGTTCGGCCGGCGTGCGGCGTGCGGCGATCCAGTCGGCGAGCGGGGCGAGCCCGCCGGGCTCGATCCGGCAGGTGCGCACGCGTCCGACCTTCTCGCTGCGGATCAGCCCGCACGCTTCCAGCGCCTGGAGGTGCTGGAGCACGGCGGCGAAGGTCATGCCGAACGGCTCCGCCAACTGGCTGACGGTGGCCGGCCCGCGACTCAGTCTTTCCAGGATTGCCCGTCGCGTCGGCTCGGCAAGAGCCCGCAGGATGCTATCGATCTCGGAATGCTTAAGCATGGACTTGAGTATTCCGCCAATGGTGCCAATTGTCAAGTCGCTACTAAAGTGTTTTTACAGGTGGCGAAGCTGGCTGAAAAACCCGCGACGCGGGTCATTGCCAAGGGAAATTGCATGAGCTGCGAAACGGCGCTGAGACGCCAGCATCGCCGTCAGCCAGCCAACGGCCGATCACGCGTCAATCCTCGTGCAGCACAAATTCCAGATAGAGGTTGCGCTGCAGGATCGAGTGATTGTCGTCGGACATCAGCGACACGATCAGCGCGCCGTCGTCGCGGGTCCAGACGTCGAGCGCTTCCATGTTGTCGATCTGGTAGCCCATGTCGGCTTCAAGCAGCACCGGCCCGCCGGCGACGGCGCCCTTCTCGACGCTTTCGCCATAGATGCGCCGCAGCCGCATCTTGACGCCGCCGGCCATTGAAAAACTGCGCTCCAAAAGCACCAGGTCGCCATCGGGCAGGAAGGCGCCGTCGGTGATGTCGAAATCACCATTGCGCTCGACGGTGAAGACGCCCTTGTGCGGCCCTTCGATGATCGCCGCATAGATGTTGCCGGCCTTGTCGAGGCTCTTTTCCGACACCACGACCAGTCCGCCCTCGTGCTGCCCGTTGGGATTGGCGCGAGTGACGGTCTCGAAGCCGCGATTGCGACGAAGTTCCCAGGCCGGGATCAGGAAGTCCAATTGCCTGAACGGCGCCTTCATGTCGTCCGGGTCGATCTTGAACTGGGCGATACGGTGATCGCGCTCGAAACCGACCGTGGCAATGCCGTCCTTGACCGCAAGGCCTTCGGCATCGACCGCCCATTTCTGGTCGATCAGCTGGCCAGCCGCATCGACCATCTGCTGCATGCGGAAAGTCTGGATGCCGGAAGGACGTTTGTCGGCATCGTGGACGAGGGTGCCGAAGAACCAGAAGCCGGTGTCGGAGACGCCGATGAAATCACTGCCGGGCTTGAGGAACCGAAGCGCCGACAGCGCGCCGAAATCGCGTGTCGCCGAGGTCATTTCGAGCCCGCCGACGAATTCCAGCGGCCCGAACTGTTTGTCCGGCCGGCCGATATGGAATTCACTGATCGGCCGGGCCGAGATTTCGGCCGGCTCGACCGAGGCCGGGCCGGCGGCGATAGCCGGCGCCAAAGTGATGCCGAACAACGCGACGGCGGCCAAAAGCGTCTGCCAAAAGCCGCCGCGCGAAAAAATCATCCGGCGCGCCGCATGCCGCCGCGCCGCGTGTCGCGCACGGTTTCCTCGGCGAACAGCGAGGCCAACTGCTCCGTCATGGCGCCGGCCAATTCTTCGGCATCGACGATGGTGACGGCGCGGCGATAGTAGCGGGTGACGTCGTGGCCGATGCCGATGGCCAAAAGCTCGACCGGCGAGCGCGTCTCGATGAGCTCGATGATGGCACGCAAATGCCGCTCGAGATAATTGCCCGGATTGACCGACAGCGTCGAATCGTCGACCGGCGCGCCGTCCGAGATCATCATCAGGATCTTGCGCTGCTCCGGCCGCGCGATCAGGCGGTTGTGCGCCCACAGCAGCGCCTCGCCGTCGATGTTTTCCTTGAGCAGGCCCTCGCGCATCATCAGGCCGAGATTGCGGCGCGCCCGCCGCCACGGATGGTCGGCGGATTTGTAGATGATGTGGCGCAGATCGTTGAGCCGGCCGGGGTTCGGCGGCTTGCCTTCCTTCAGCCATTTCTCGCGCGCCTGCCCGCCCTTCCAGGCGCGGGTGGTGAAGCCGAGGATTTCGACCGAGACGCCGCAGCGTTCCAGCGTGCGCGCCAGGATGTCGGCGCAGGTGGCGGCGACCGTGATCGGCCGGCCGCGCATCGAGCCCGAATTGTCGAGCACCAGCGACACCACCGTGTCGCGGAATTTGGTGTCGCGCTCCTGCTTGAAGGACAGCGGCTGCATCGGGTCGATGACGACGCGCACCAGCCGCGCCGGATCGAGATAGCCCTCTTCGAGGTCGAAATCCCAGGAACGGTTCTGCTGCGCCATCAGGCGGCGCTGCAGCCGGTTGGCCAGCCGCCCGACGACGCCGGAAAGGTTGGCTAGCTGCTTGTCGAGGAAGGCGCGCAGCCGGTCCAGCTCCTCCTCCTCGCACAATTCCTCGGCGCCAACGGTCTCGTCGAAGGCCGTGGTGAAGACCTTGTAGTCAATCTCCTTCGGCAGATTGGTGAAGGGGTTGTCGTTGCGGCGCGCCTCGCCGGGCGTCTCGGCATCGGCATCGTCATCATCGGACAAATCGTCGGCGGTGGCGTCGGATGCCTCCGTCTCGGCCGATTGCTCATCATCGGACGATGCCTCGGTATCCTCGGACTGCGACTGCTCGGAGCCGGAATCGTCCTCGCCGCCCTCCTCGCTCTGCTCCTCGCCTTGCGGCTGGTTTTCGTCGTTGTCCTCCGAGTCTTCCGTCTCCTGGTCGTCGCCGAGTTCCTCGGCCATTTCCATGGAGGCGAGCATCTCGCGCACGACGCGGGCGAAAGCCTGCTGGTCTTCGAGCTTTGCCGACAGCCCGTCAAGATCGGCACTGGCCTTTTCCTCGACCCAGGGGCGCCAGAGATCGACCAGCCGCTCGCCGCTCTTCGGGACAGTGCGGCCGGTCAGCTTTTCGCGCACCATCAGCGCCAGCGCTTCCTCGATCGGCGCGTCGGCCTTGTCCTTGACGTCGACGAGGTTGGCCCTGGCGTATTTGTCCTCGAGCATCGAGCCGATATTGTCGGCAACGCCCTGCATGGCGCGACTGCCGATCGCCTCGACGCGCGCCTGCTCGACTGCGTCATAGATGGCGCGGGCCTGCTTGCCTTCCGGCGCCAGCCTGGTGTGGATGCGCGCATCGTGGCAGGCGCGCTTCAGCGCCATTGAATCGCCGAGCCCGCGGGTGATGGCGATATCGGCTTTCGATGCCTTCTTCGGCAGTTCGGGCAGCCGGGCGCGGCTGCCGGCCAGCGCCGGCCGATCCTTGGCGAAACCGACCTCGAGTTCCTTGTCGCCGGCAATTGCACGCATGCAGACGGTGACGGCGCGCTTGAAGCTGTCGGCTTCAGACCCCGTCTTCGACTTGTTGCGCGTGTTATCGCCCGGACCCGCCATCAGTTCTTCTGACCTGCCAGTTCATCAAGCGTGATGCGCTTCACCTGCTTTGCTGCGACTTCAGCATCTGGCACCGGCGTCAGTCCAACAATCCCACGTTCCTCGAGTGACACCCGGTAGAATCCATCGGCATAGAACGTGCCGAGGGATTTGCTAAATCCGTCGGGAAAGCCGAGCACCCTCTGGGATTTGCCTTCCCTTGAAACGATACCAAAGACCCCATGGATCGACATCGCCGCAAAACTGGCAGTTTCGCTGTCATGCTCACGGCAGGAAATCTTCAGCCCGATGATTTGATTCATCGACCTTTCTGCGAAACGCCATAGCGCGTCAAAATTCGCCGCCGTGACCTCGCCGACGATCTGCTGAAGTGTAGCTTCGTCGGCTATCGCCACACCTTTTGCCAACACCAAAGGCGCCGCAAGGACGAGGAACGCGCGCCGATCGAGCACGCCTTACCCCAGCACAACGTTGGCCGCGCTCTCCGGCAGATCTTCGCCGAAGGCGCGCTGGTAGAATTCGGCGACCACCGAGCGTTCCAGCTCGTCGCATTTGTTGAGGAAGGTCAGCCGGAACGCCATGCCGATATTGCCGAAGATCTCGGCATTCTCGGCCCAGGTGATGACCGTACGCGGGCTCATGACGGTCGACAGGTCGCCGTTGATGAAGGCCGAGCGCGTCATGTCGGCGACGCGGACCATCTTGTTGACGATCTCCTTGCCCTTGCCGTCGCGATAATGCTTGGCCTTGGCCAGCACGATATTCACCTCATTGTCGTGCGGCAGATAGTTCAGCGTGGTGACGATCGACCAGCGGTCCATCTGCGCCTGGTTGATCTGCTGGGTGCCGTGATAGAGGCCGGTGGTGTCGCCGAGGCCGACCGTATTGGCGGTCGAAAACAGCCGGAACGCCGGGTGCGGGCGGATGACCCGGCTCTGGTCGAGCAGCGTCAGCCGGCCCGATGATTCCAGCACGCGCTGGATGACGAACATCACGTCCGGGCGGCCGGCATCGTACTCGTCGAAGCACAGCGCGACATTGTGCTGATAGGCCCAGGGCAGGATGCCGTCGCGGAATTCGGTGATCTGCAGCCCGTCCTTGACGACGATGGCGTCCTTGCCGACGAGGTCGATACGGCTGACATGGCTGTCGAGATTGACGCGCACGCAAGGCCAGTTGAGGCGCGCGGCGACCTGCTCGATATGCGTCGACTTGCCGGTGCCGTGATAGCCCGACACCATGACCCGGCGGTTGTAGGCAAAGCCGGCGAGGATCGCCATGGTCGTGTTCTTGTCGAACAGATAGTCCGGATCGATGTCGGGCACATGCTCGCTGGTCACCGAATAGGCCGGCACCACCATCTTGGATTCAAAGCCGAATGTCTCCTTCACCGACACCGTGGTGTCGGGCAAGTTGGCGATGTCGCGATCGACCTTGTTCATCTCTATCAACGTCTCCACAAGCGAAACGCCGCGTTTCGCCGGCAATCGATTTTGTTCGGGGGCGGTCTTAAAGCCTTTTCCAACCTTATGAAAGTTGGAAAACGACACGAACCGTAAGGTCGCTCAGCACAAACCTGCCTGCTTGAGCACGCGATAGGCCTGGAGCACATCGCGGAACCGGTCTTCCGAACCTCTGTCGCCGCCATTCGCATCCGGATGGTGGCGTTTCACAAGTTCCTTATAGCGCGCCTTGATATCCTTGCCAGTCGCCTTTGTATCAAGGCCAAGCGTTTCCAGTGCCTTGGCCTCAAGCGGCTTGGCCTTGCGCTCGCGTGCTTCGCGCGGATCCTTCGGGCCTTTGAACAGGTCGAACGGATCGCGCATGCGGTTGTAGTAGCCGGCGCGGCCGGAGCGCGCCTGGGCAAAGTCCGGCGAGGAGCGTGTCGAAGCACCGTTGACACCCATTTTCCAGGTCGGCCGGTGGCCGGTCATGGCCTCCTTCTGGAAGCGGGCGATCTCGGTGTCGGGAACGCCCGAGAAATAATTGAAGCCCTTGTTGTACTCGCGCACGTGATCGAAGCAGAACTGGAAGTACTCGCCTTCCTTCATGCGCCCGACCGGAGCGCGGTGGGTGCCGGCTTCCTTGCAGCCATCCCACTGGCAGATCGGCGAGCGCGACTTCAGTTCCGCGTCCTTCTCCGGGCGGATGCGAATCTTTTCGAAATATTTTGGGTACGGCTTCATCTCACCCATTTATGGGCTGTTCGCTGATGCGAAACAAGAATTGACATTTTCGCGATGATCGCCCTAACCGCTGAATCGCGGCATAAAACCGGCGAATGGCGAATTTTGTGCGATGACATAGATGTGGTGAAGGGAAGCGGCGATGTCCATACAGGCGACGATGGAAGATAAGCTGAAAAAGGCGTTTTCGCCGGAACGGCTGGCTGTCATCAATGAAAGCCATCTCCATGCCGGTCATCATCATCTGGATTCCGGCCATCACGCCACCTTCGACGGCACCGGCGAGACGCATTTCCGCGTCCGCATCGTCGCCCCCGCCTTTGCCGGCATGAGCCGCGTCGAGCGCCATCGCGCCGTCAACGATCTGCTGGCCGAGGAATTGAAGTCCGGCGTCCACGCCCTGGCGATCGAGCCGGCAGCGCCCGGCGAAAAGACCCGCTGGTAGATCAGCCGAGCGTCGCCTGCAGGAAAGCCATCACCGCGACGGTCAATGCATCGCCCTCGGTGCCGAAGTCGCGATTGATCGACATGTGCGAATAGGCGCTGCCGTCGAACAGCGTGACCTTGGTTCCGGTAGCCTTCAGACGCTCGGCGAAAGCCTGCGCGTCCGCCGCGCGGCCTTTCGCCCGCGAATAGGCGATGAAGGTCGGCGGATGCTTGCGGCCCTCGACATAGGTGATCGGCGACAGCGCGCGCCACTGCGCCGGATCGGGAAAGGCGCGGGCATAGACCCCTGCCATGTCGCCGCTCCTGGCCAACGCCTCCAGGTCGTAGGCCCTGGTATCATCGAGGACCAGCGCCGCGACGCCGGGCAGGCCGCCGCGCAGGCCGGTCAACGCGACGAGATGGCAGCCGGCCGAATGGCCCATCGCGACAATCCGGTTCGGATCGCCGCCATGCTTGGCAATGTTGGCGCGCACGTAACGATACGCCAGTTCGACATCCGCCGCCTGGGTGGCGACATCGGCCTTGGGCAGCATCCGGTAGTCGATCGAGACGAAGCAGAAGCCGTTGTCGAGCAGGAAACCCGGCTTCGAATTGACGTTGTTGCGGTTGCCGATGCGCCAGGCGCCGCCATGAACGAAAAAGACGACCGGCAGGCCGTTTGCGCCATCGCGGGAATAGATGTCGAGCTTGGCCGGCCCATAGTCGAGGGTCTCGCGCGACGGCGAACGCAGCCGCAATGCTGCCGCAGCCTGCCCCGGCAGCAGCGCCGCCATTGACGCCAAAAGCAGGGTTCGCCGATCGATTGTCATCAACTGCTGACTGCCCACAGGTGCCACAAGATGCGCGCTGTCATTCGCCAAGCATCACCGGCTTGATCCTCAGCCGCGCGATACGGTTCTTGTCGCGTTTCATGACGACGAAGCGCTTGCCGTGAAACGTAAAGGCCTGCTTTTCGTCCGGGATCGACTGCGCCTCGTGGATGACGAGGCCGGCAATGGTGGTGGCTTCCTCGTCCGGCAGGTTCCAGTCGAGCGCCCGGTTCAGGTCGCGGATCGGCACCGTGCCGTCGACCACGACAGAGCCGTCCGCCTCCTGCTTGACGCCTTGGATGTCGATATCGTGCTCGTCGGCGATCTCGCCGACGATCTCCTCGATGATGTCCTCCAGCGTCACCAGCCCTTCGACCTCGCCATATTCGTCGACGACGATGGCGAAATGCGCCTTGCGGCGCAGAAAGGCGTTGAGCTGCTCCTGTAGCGTCGTGGTGTCGGGCACGAACCATGGTCGCGATGCGATCTTCATCACGTCGATCCTGGAAAAATCGTTGCCGACTTCGTTCAGCGCGCGCAGCAGATCCTTGGCATGCAGCACGCCGACAATGTTGTCGAGCGAGCCCTTCCAGAGCGGCATGCGGGTGTGCGGGCTCTGCAGGATCTCGCGCACCACCGCTTCCGGCGGATTGTCGGCATTGACCGAGCGCATATTGGTGCGGTGGACCATGACGTCGGAGACTTCGAGCTCCTCGAGGTCGAACAGGCCGCCGATACGGGCACGATCCTCGCGCACCACCTGGCCGTCGCGGCGGAAATCGTTGACCGCGCCGCGCAATTCCTCATGCGCCGAACGCTGCGGCTCGATGCGCTGCAGCTCGTAGCCGAAGGCGGCGAGCAGGCGCATGCGCAAGACGAAGCCCAGCAGGCCGAGGCCGGCAAGCACGGCAGCCGCGATCCAGCCGGCTTGGCTCATCCCGGGCGGCTTTCCTGCCGACCCGGATGGTTCTCCCTGAGGAACGACAACACTTCCGAGGCGGGCACATCCCTGGCGATGAAGGCTTGGCCGATGCCGCGCGTCAGGATGAAGGTCAGCGCGCCGCGCGACACCTTCTTGTCCTGGGTGATGAAGGAGAACAGCTTATTGGCATCAGGCAATTCGCCGGGAATGTCGGCCATGCGCCAAGGCAGGCCGACTGCGCGAAGATGCGCCTCGACACGCGTCGCATCGTCGGGGCTGGCCAGGTTGAGCCTTGACGAAAAGCGGTGCGCCAGCGCCATGCCGATGGCGACGCCTTCGCCATGCACGAGCCTTGTGCCGTCATAGCCGGTCGCCGCCTCCAGCGCGTGACCGAAGGTGTGGCCGAGATTGAGCAGCGCGCGGTCGCCGGTCTCGAACTCGTCACGGGCAACGACATCGGCCTTGGCGCGGCAGGCCTCAGCAATGGCCCGCGCCCGCTCCGGCCCGCCGGCAAACACTTGGCGCCAGTTTTCCTCCAGCCAGGCGAAGAACTCCGGCCGGTCGATCAGCCCGTATTTGGCCAGTTCGGCATAGCCGGCGCGAAACTCGCGGATCGGCAGCGTGTCGAGCACTTCGGTGTCGGCCAGCACCAGCTTGGGCTGGTGAAACACCCCGACCAGGTTCTTGCCGCGAGGGCTGTTGATGCCGGTCTTGCCGCCGACGGAGGAATCGACCTGCGCCAGCAGCGAGGTCGGGATCTGCACGAAATTCATGCCGCGACGCGCGACGCCGGCGGCAAAGCCGGCCAGGTCGCCGATGACGCCGCCACCGAGCGCGATGACGACGTCGCCGCGCTCCAGCTTCGCCGCCAGCACGCCGTCGACCACCTCTTCCAGATGAGCAAAGCTCTTGGTCTTTTCGCCTGGCGGCAGCGTGATCACGGCATGTTGGATGCCACCGCTGGCAAGACCGGCCGCAAGCGTTGCGAGATGCGCGGCGGCGACGTTTTCGTCGGTGACGACCGCCGCCCGCGTGCCGGGCAGACGGCGCGAAATCTCGGCGCCGGCGCGTGACAGCAGGCCGGGGCCGATCAAAATGTCGTAGGCACGGTCGCCAAGCCCGACTTCGACGGAGACCGTTGCATCAGCGCTCACGACCGCACCTCGTCAATGTCGGCAACGCCGAGATGGCCGCGCAGCGCATCCACCACTTCGGCCGCGATGATTTCCTTGCGATCGTCGCGGGTCGGCACGGTGACGTCGGCCGCCGCGTAGACCGGATAGCGTTCCGCCATCAGCCGTTCGAGCACGGCGCGCGGATCGGAGCTCTTCAGCAGCGGCCGGTTCTGCTTCTTGGAAACGCGCTCCATCAACAAATCGATCTCGGCCTTCAGCCAAACCGAAACGCCATGGCTGGCGATCGCCTCGCGCGTCTGCGCGTTCATGAAGGCGCCGCCGCCGGTCGACAGCACCTGGGGCCCGTGCTCCAGCACGCGCAGGATGACGCGCTGCTCCAGCGCCCGGAACTCCGCCTCGCCATAGCGTTCGAACAGGTCCGGGACGCTCATGCGCGAAACGCTTTCGATCTCCTGGTCGCTGTCGATGAAGGGCAGCGCCAGCATCGCCGCCACCTTGCGGCCGATCGCCGTCTTGCCGGCGCCCATCAGCCCGACAAAGACGATGGAACGGTCGCCCAGCCGGCCGAGCAGCGCGGCATGGCTCTCGCCCGGAGGATTTGCTGGTAGCGCGTTCATGACACCATGATGTTTCTAATGCATGTCGCGCAAAAGTGCGCAGCGGTTTTGCGATAACGACATTGCATAAAATCAAAACTTAAAGCGCGTCGCATGAATTCGTTTCAAACGCGACGCGCCTCTTTGCCGGCGTATCGACATCAAAAGCCTGTTTGCGTCAAGCGCGGCGCGGCCAGGGCCTGTTATGGGCTTCGTCCTTGAATTCAACGGATTGGCGCCTCATAAGGGCACAGGGTTGGAAACACAGAACAAGAAGACGAGCGAAAATTAATGCCGACACTGTTTCGCTTTGTCGTGACGCTCGTGATTCTGGCTGGCATTGTCTATGGCGCGATGTTCGCCTTGGTCATGTTCGTCGAGCCGAGAAAGGCGGAAATGAGCGTGCGCATTCCTCCGGAAAAGCTCAATCCCAAAAAATGAACAGCGCCGCCCGCATCGAAGCCTTCCTGGAGATGATGAGCGCCGAGCGCGGCGCCGCCGAGAACACGCTGTCCTCCTATCGCCGCGACCTCGAGGACGCTTCCGCCGGGATCGCCGGCGGGCTTGCCGGTGCCACCAGCGCCGATATCCGTGCCTATCTCGACGACATCGCCGCGCACGGTTTTGCTGCCACCTCGCAGGCACGCAAATTGTCGGCGATCCGTCAGTTCTTCAAGTTCCTCTACGCCGAGGGCCTGCGCGGCGACGATCCGACCGGCACGCTGGACAGTCCGAAGAAAGGCCGGCCGCTGCCAAAGACGATGAGCGAGGCCGATACCGGCCGGCTGCTCGATCGCGCCGCGCAGGAGGCGATGGATGCCTCGCTGCATGACGGCGACGGGCTGGCGGCGCTGCGCCTCCACGCACTGGTCGAGGTGCTCTACGCCACCGGCTTGCGCGTTTCCGAGCTGGTCGGCCTGCCGGTGACGGTGGCGCAGCGCGACGACCGCTTCTTCATGGTGCGCGGCAAGGGCAACAAGGAGCGCATGGTGCCGCTGTCGGCCAAGGCGCGCACGGCGATGCGGACCTGGCTTGCCGAACGGGCAACGGTGCCGGCTTTTGCCGACAGCCCGTTCCTGTTTCCGGCCGCCTCCGATAGCGGCTATCTCTCCAGGCAGGTCTTTGCCCGCGAACTGAAGGGGCTTGCCGCGCGGGCCGGCATTGCCACGGCGAAGATATCGCCGCATGTGCTGCGCCACGCTTTCGCCAGCCATCTGCTGCAGAACGGCGCCGATCTCAGGGCCGTGCAGCAGCTGCTCGGCCACGCCGATATTTCAACGACGCAGATCTACACGCATGTGTTGGAGGAGCGGCTGGTGCGTCTGGTCAACGATCATCATCCGCTTGCCGACTAGGCGTCATGTCGCTATGTGAGAACGACGTTCCACCGCGCCCAGCCTGCATTTTCAGGCTTGCGTCAGCCATTGCCTTCCGACTTGCCGGTTCGCCCAAGAATGTACAATTACCTCGATTTCGAAAAGCCTGTGCAGGATCTCGAAGGCAAGATCCTTGAGCTGAAGAAGCTTGCCGAGAACGGCGAGGCGGTCGATGTCGGCGATGAGATCGCCCGTCTCGAGAAGCGCTCGCGCGATGCGCTGCGCGACGCCTACAAGGCGCTGACCCCATGGCAGAAGGTGCAGGTGGCGCGCCATCCGGACAGGCCGCATTGCATCGATTACATCAAGGGTCTGCTTACCGATTTCACGCCGCTCGCCGGCGACCGCAATTTCGGCGAGGACCAGGCGATCGTCGGCGGCTTCGCCCGCTTCCGTGGCGAGCCGGTGGCAATTATCGGCCAGGAGAAGGGTTCCGATACGACAAGCCGGCTGAAGCATAATTTCGGCTCGGTGCGGCCGGAGGGCTACCGCAAGGCGGTGCGGCTGATGGAACTCGCCGACCGCTTCCAAATCCCGCTGCTGACGCTGGTCGACACTGCCGGCGCCTACCCCGGCGTCAACGCCGAAGAGCGCGGCCAGGCGGAAGCCATCGCCCGCTCGACCTCGGCCTGCCTCGGCCTGAAGGTGCCGTCGATCTCGGTGGTGATCGGCGAAGGCGGCTCGGGCGGCGCCATAGCAATCGCCACCGCCAACCGCGTCTACATGCTCGAACACGCCATCTATTCGGTGATCTCGCCGGAGGGCGCCGCCTCGATCCTGTGGCGCGATACCACGCGGTCCAAGGATGCTGCGACCAATATGAAGATCACGGCGCAGGACTTGCTGGAGCTGAAGATCATCGACGCCATCGTCGCTGAGCCGCTCGGCGGCGCTCACCGCGCCCCCGAAACGGTGATCGCCGCCACCGGCGATCTCATCGCCAGGACGATGAAGGAATTTTCCGGCGCCAACACCGACTTTCGCGAGCATCGCCGCGAGAAATACCTGGCGATGGGCCGCAATCTGTAACATCCGGCAGGCACGGCGGCCCAAATGTGGCGGCGTGAACCAGTTTCGCCACAAAAATGCCGCTGCATTCGGCTCAGTGAGCTTGCCGTAAGGGGACGCGCCAGCATGATTGCGGTAAGGAATTTTCGAGGTTAACGGGCTTAGGGTCCGTCAGTGGTCAGTTTAGCAGCCGCGATCTCCGCGGCGCAGAGATGAAGACGATAGCCATATCCATGTTTGCCAAGCTTGCCCGCACCGGAGTTCTGATCGCTGCGATCGGCGTCGCCGGCTGCAATGATGCTTCGATGAAGGATTTTGCGCCGCAAGCCAACAGGCCGCTGCCGGACAAGATCCTGGCCGAGATGAAGGCCAAGGGCATGGTCCGCACCTCCTCGGTGATGGCCCGCATCTTCAAGGAAGAGGGCAAGCTCGAAATCTGGAAGGCCAAGACCAACGGCCGCTACGATCTGGTCGCCAGCTACGACATCTGCAAATGGTCGGGCAAGCTCGGGCCCAAGTTCACCGAAGGTGACCGCCAGGCGCCGGAAGGCTTTTACACGGTCCGCCCGGCACAGATGAATCCGCGGTCGAATTATCACCTGTCCTTCAACATCGGCTACCCGAACGCCTATGACCGCGCCAATGGGCGCACTGGTTCCAACCTGATGGTCCATGGCGCCTGCTCATCGTCGGGCTGCTATTCGATGACCGACGCGCAGATCGAGCAGATCTACGCCTTCGGCCGCGACGCCTTCCAGGGCGGCCAGACCGAGTTCCAGATCCAGGCCTTTCCGTTCCGCATGACCGCAGCCAACATGGCGCGCTACCGCAACGACCCGAATTATGAATTCTGGAAGATGCTGAAGGTCGGCTATGACAATTTCGAGGTCACCAAGGTGCCGCCGAAAGTCGACGTCTGCGAGAAGCGCTATGTCTTCAACCAGGTTGCGGCCGACGGCTCGACCTTCAATCCGACCGGCGCTTGCCCTCCGACCACCCAGCCCGATTCGCTGAAAAGCGCCATCAACGCCTATCAAAGCACCTATGAGGCGGCCTTCAACGGCGCCGTCAAGGCCAGCGTGGCGGCACCCAAGCCGACCATCGCCGGGATCAAGGAAGCCAGCATCGTTTCCGACTGGTCGAAACGGCGTGCCCGCGGCGAACGCGTGCCGATCGAGCCGCCCTCGCTCAACCCGGACGGCACGGTGACCGAAACGGCGCGCATGGGCCGCGTCGATTCGCCGGCGGGCCGCAAGATGGCGGCGCTCGACGCAGAAAAGGCTGCCAAGCAGAAGGCCGAGGAACAGCGGCTTGCCGCCATAGAAGCGGCGAAGGCCGCGAAAGAGGCGGCCAGAGCGCAGGCCCTGGCCGAGAAGGAAGCTGCCAAGGCCCAGTCGCTGGCGGAAAAGGAAGCGACCAAAGCAGCAGCCGAAGCGCCTGTCGCGACAGCGACCGTCGCACCATCCGCGGAGGCCGTCCCGGTCGCCGAAACGCAGGCGGCGGAGGCCGAGGAAAGCAGGGCGACAAGGCTGAAGAACAAGCTGCTCGGCATGTTTGGCGGCTGAGGTTCATGGTTCAACAAGGAGATGGGACCCAAGAAGACAGGGCCTCAACCAGCCCCGCCGCCGTCTACGACCTCAAAGGCCTGAACTGCCCGTTGCCCGTGCTCAAGGCAAAAAAGCGCCTGGCCGCAATGCAGCCGGGCCGCCGCCTCTGGCTCGAAACCACCGATCCGCTCGCCGTCATCGACATTCCCGCCTTCTGCGCCGAGAGCGGACATCAGCTGATCGAAACGGCAGCGATATCAGGTGGCCATCGCTTCCTGGTCGAGCGCGGGATCGGCTGAGTCTCGACTTAGCTCGTTCTGGCGAAAGCGGCTGAGCGGGATAATCTCCCCCTTGAGGGGGAGATGGCCGGCAGGCCAGAGGGGGTCGCCGCGCGTGAAGCGCCAACCTTTTCTTTCGTCCCACAGGGCGTCGCGCCAGCCGAGGCGACCCCCTCTGTCGCCTTCGGCGACATCTCCCCCTCAAGGGGGGAGATCGGCAGCTTCACCGACGCCGCCGGCTCCGGAATGTTTGCGATCAGCGTAGAGCGGCGCCGCGTCCGGAAATTGAAGCTACCGCCCAGCGATGGCCAGCGGATTGTTCTCCAGTGCCGCCCGGTCCGGCGTGTCGATCGACGGCCGGTTGGTGAAGGCGGCGAAAAGCCGGCGGACATAGTCTTCCGGCATGTCGAGCGTGATCAGTACCAGCCTGGTGCGGCGCTGGCTGTCCGGCCAGGCCGGCAGTTGCACTGGCGGATGCAGGATCTTCTGCACGCCATGGATGACGAGCGGCCGCGACGGATCTTCTGCAAGCTCAATGACGCCCTTCATCCGCAAAAGGCGCTCGCCATGCGCCGAGCGCAGCAGATCGAGGAACATCTCGATTGCCGAAAACGGCACCGGCCCGTCATGAACCAGCGAATAGGAGCGGACGCGGGAATCGTGCCTGTGGCCGTGACCATGGTGATCGTGGTCGCCATGGTCATGCCCGTCGTGGTCATGCCCGCCGTGATCATGCTCATGACCGGCTTCCTCGCCCAGCCAGCGCCGCACGTCGGCGGATTTGGTGGCCGGATTGTAGAGCCCGCAATCGAACAGGGTCGCGGTGCTTGCCTCGCTCGCGTCGAGCACCACGGCGCCCGGGTTGAGCTGCCTGAGCCGCGCCCGCAACGTCTTGGCATCGCCCGCATCCGTGGTTAGATCGGCCTTGCTGAGCACGATGCGATCGGCGACCGCCACCTGCTTCACCGCCTCGACATGGGCATCGAGCGTCGCATTGCCATTGACGGCGTCGACCAGGGTGATGACGCCGTCGAGCCGGAACGCCTGGACCAGGGCCGGATGCGCCATGATCGATTGCAGCACGGGTGCTGGATCGGCGAGGCCGGTGGTCTCGACGACGACGCGGGCAAGCCGGTCGATGCGGCCGGTCTGCAGCCTGTCGACGAGGTCGGCCAGCGTGTCGACCAGCTCGCCGCGCACCGTGCAGCAGAGGCAGCCATCGGAGAGCTGGATGATGCCGTCGGAAGCCTGCTCGACCAGGAGATGGTCGATCGCCACCTCGCCGAACTCGTTGATGATGACTGCGGTGTCGGCGAGCGCCGGATCCCTGAGCAGCCGGTTGAGCACCGTCGTCTTGCCGGCGCCGAGAAAGCCGGTGAGCACCGAAACGGGGATCGGGAAGCCGGCCATGCGGCTAGTTCAGCGCCTTGGCCGGCTGTTGGACCTGCGCGGCGGTGGTCGACCCGGCCACGGCCGGCTCGGCGCCGGCCGGCGGCGCCCGGTCCGGTCGCCATGTCGGCAGCGGCACGTCGGCATATTCCTGCCCGGAGGCATCGAGCATCGCCTTCGGCCTCGGCCCCGTGGCGCCGCCGAGGCCGACGGCGATCAGCGTCGGTACATGGTCGAGCTTTTCCTGATACGGCGATTTCGGCACGTCCTTGCCCTTGTCACCGACCGCGGGTGCGGCTTCCGACTGCTCTTCGACCGGCTTCTTCTTGCAAATCTCGTCATGCATGTCGTTGGCCGACATGGTGTCGCCGTAGGCCGGCAGGGCCGCGACCGTCAGCCAGCTCGGCGCCGGTGTTGCAAAGCCCTGGTCGAGCAGCTTTGCCGCCGCTTCGGCGCGGGTGACGGCCGATTGCTCGCCAAGGACCACGGCGACAAGGGTGCGGCCGTTGCGGGTCGCCGAGCCGACCATGTTGAAGCCGGACGAGCAGACGAAGCCCGTTTTCATGCCGTCGGCACCCGGATAGCGGCCGATCAGGAGGTTGTAGTTGGAGATCTCCTTGTTGCCGACGGCGAGCCCTTCGATCGAGAACCACGGGGCATATTGCGGGAATTCCTTGCGGATCGCCATGACCAGCAGAGCGAGATCGCGCGCTGTCGTATACTGGTCCGGCGAATAGAGCCCGTTCGGATTGACGAAATGAGACCCGCTCATGCCGAGCCGGAGCGCCTCGGCGTTCATGCGCTCGGCGAAAGCCGCTTGCGAACCGCCGATATTCTCGCCGACCGCCATGGCGATGTCGTTGGCCGATTTGACAAGCATCATCTTCAGCGCATTGTCGAGCCGCATCACCGAGCCCGGCTTGAAGCCCATCTTGCTCGGCGGCTCGCCGGCCGAATGTTTCGTCATCTTGATCGGCGAATCGAGCTGGACCTCGCCCGCGGCAATCGCACGAAACGCCACATAGGCGGTCATCAGCTTGGTCAGCGATGCCGGATACCAGCGCCTGAACGCCTCCTGATGCTGCAGGATCTTGCCGCTGTTCAGGTCGAACAGGATGGTCGGATTGGGCAAGGCAGGCCCGGCCAGCGCCGGAAGCACAGCTGCGCCCGCCACCAACAGTTTGAGGAAATGCCTGTAGCGCATCATGGAACCCGAAATAGCCTCTTGCCGCAGTCGCCCCTGGCTCCGTAAGATTTCGTTACACGATCGCCAGGATAATAGTCCGGCTCTCTGTTCCCGGACCACAGTCGCGGTGCTATTTACTCTATGTGACGTCAACATGGCAAAGTGCTGCCGATCACAATGTGGAAGCAGCAGCACAATGCAAAGCAGCGTGCATGGTTGCAAGGCAGCAGGCACAATTGCAAAGCAGCAGGTCAAGACCGCCTGCTCCAACAGCGAGATGGAACCATCATGCCGATCCTGAACCGAGCCGCCGAAATGCAGGACGAGGTGGCCGGCTGGCGCCGCCATTTGCACCAGACGCCGGAGCTGAATTTCGACGTCTTCAAGACCGCCGCCTTCGTCACCGAGAAGCTGAAGGCGTTCGGCTGCGACGACATCGTGACGGGTTTGGGCAAGACCGGCGTCGTCGGCATCATCCGCGGCCGCCAGGGCGAAGGCTCGACCATCGGCCTGCGCGCCGACATGGACGCCCTGCCGCTCAATGAGATCACCGGCAAATCCTATGCCTCGACCGTCCCGGGCAAGATGCACGCCTGCGGCCATGACGGCCACACCGCGATGCTTTTGGGTGCCGCCAAATACCTCGCCGAAACACGCAATTTCGCTGGTTCCGTCGCGGTGATCTTCCAGCCGGCCGAAGAGGGCGGCGGCGGCGGCAACGAAATGGTCAAGGACGGCATGATGGAGCGCTTCGGCATCTCCAAGGTGTTCGGCATGCACAATATGCCGGGCCTGCCGGTCGGCCAGTTCGCCATCAGGCCGGGCGCGATCATGGCGGCGACCGCCGAATTCACCATCACCGTCAAGGGCCGGGGCGGCCACGCGGCGATGCCGCACGGCACCATCGACCCGATCGTCATCACCAGCCAGCTTGTCGGCGCGTTGCAGACGATCGCCTCGCGCAGCACCGATCCTGTCGAGGCGGTGGTCGTCTCGGTGACGAAATTCCACGCCGGCGACGCCTATAACATCATTCCCGAGGTCGCCGAGATCGCCGGCACCGTGCGCACGCTGAAGAAGGAGGTCGCCAAGAAGGCCGAAGAGCGCATCCGCGCGCTTTGCGAAGGCCTGGGCGCTGCCTTCGGCGCGACAATCGAGGTCGATTACAATGCCAACTACCCCGTCACCTTCAACCATCCGGAAGAGACGGTCTTTGCCAGCGACATCGCGGCCAACGTCGCCGGCGACAGCCACGTGCACCGCGCCATCCAGCCGGTGATGGGCGGCGAGGATTTCTCCTACATGCTGGAAGCGCGGCCGGGCGCCTTCATCTTCATCGGCAATGGCGATACCGCCGGCCTGCACAACCCGGCCTACGACTTCAACGACGAGGTCATTCCGCACGGCATGAGCTATTGGGTGAAGCTTGCGGAGACGGCACTGGCGGCGTAGCCGTTCGGCATCGGCGGGCGGCAGCCGCCGCACCTCTGGGCGGCAAAATCGGGCAGGACAATGCTCTGATAGTCAATTTCGGCCGGATGACTTCCGGGCAAGGCCGAAGGCAATGCCCAGAGCAATGCCGATTCCAATACCCGCAACAATGTTGTCCAACACGACGCCGATGGCCACGCCGATCACGACGCCGAGTGTGATGTGTTTGGCATCTATCATGCCCGGTCATGTAGCGTCGAAGGGGAGAGCCGCAACCGCTACGGCCCACTCTTCGGATCCTCGACTTCCAGCGCCTCCATGACCGGCGCCAGGTCGCTCTCTTCAGCAGGGGCGGCAGTTTGTGGCTGTTCGCCTGTCCTCGCCTTTTTCAGGGCTGCCTCGATAGCTTCCTGGATATTGCCGAGCTCGTCTTCGCGAACCTCGTGACCATAGCCGGCAGCGTCGGCATCCTGCTCGAATTGCTGAGCCAGGACGGCGACGCTCACTTCGCTCTCGGCCGGCAAATTGCCGACATTCTCCTGCAGCCAGGTTTCAAAGAACTCTTTCGTGGCGCTCATGCGGGTCTCTCCTTCGGGACACTAAAGCGCGACGGCATCCCGAAAGTTCCGCTATCTCGATCCCATCTTTGCGTCCCTTGCTGGCAACGGTGGGATGACCGAAAGCATCTGAGCCCTGCTCCCGCAATTCCGCGAGGCCAGGCGGCATTGGCGCCGCCTGGCTCGGTTGCCTACTGGCTAGCGGCAGTCGTCGGTTCGCATGAGACGTCCGGGTTCATGTCGGCGAAGGCGCCGGTGGGGTTGCCTTTCCAGGCCCAGACATGCAGCTCGTAGAACGGGCCGAGGCCATAGCGATTGGGCGCGCTGTTGAAGTTGAACAGATGCCCATCGAGCGATGCCGGGCCTTTCGAGGTGATGTATTCGACCGCGATCAGCTTCAGCGTCCCGTCGGCCATCGGCTCGTACATGACGGCTTCGGGTTTGGTGACGTCGACCGCGTCATCCTTGAGGTAGCCGGGATTGACGTAGTGGATGCCCATGGCGCCGCCGGTGATGCCGCTGGCGCAGGGGATTGGCGCATAGCCCTCGGCGGTCGCCGCCGCCACGTTCTCGAAGCGGCTGTTGACGGCCCGCACCTTGTCGGCCAGCGGATTGGTGCCCGGAGCAGCCGCCGTCTGATGGGCCTGCGCCAACGCCGTGCATGCCGACAGCAGCGCAGCAGCAGCGACAAATCTATTGCGAAAGTTGATTGTCATATTCATTCCATTCTTCTTGAAGAGCCCAACCTGGCCGGCCGCCGGAAATAGGGAGGTCCGGCAGGTGGGCGCTGTGGCTGTTGTTGCTCGGAGATCCCTGTCCCGATGCGACGAACGCCGAGGAGGATCATCCCTTCGGCAGATAGGGGATGGTTCCGGCCAGATCGGAATTGTCGATCAGCTGAAAACGGCTGTCGCTGCCGCCCTGACGGGCCGAAACGAAGGGCGCGTAAGCAGGATCGTCGGTGAAGGCGCGGGCCGCTGCCTCGGTCGGGAACGCCATCAGGGCAATCAGCGTCGTGTCGAGCGGCTTGCCTTCGAGCGTCTTCACATTGCCGCTGCGCGACAGATATCTGCCGCCGTGCTTGTGAACGAGGTCGTGGACCGACGCGGCATAGGCCGGCATCCACTGCGGGTCCCTCACCTTGATGTCTGCGATAACGTAAGCGGTCATGGGTTATGTCTCCTGGTCGTGCACAGGGGTATCCCGTGCAGCGGCCAAGGGGTCGCATGGCAAGGGTCGCGCCAGCCAGTCCGCGATCTGTACTGGTGTGGCGAATCCGAAATTCGCCTTCACTTTGGAGCGGCGCAGCGAGCGAATTTCGGATTCAAAAGCCACACCAGCAAGTGCTTGGATTCCAGTGTGGTTTTGGATTTGAAGTTCCTGAACGCTGATGCCACCCAGAAAGCAGGAACGTCAAATCCACCACACTGGCCGGTACAGTTTCTGTACTCGCCGTGCCGCGGGGAAAGCGTTATGATCCGGGCTAAGTTTGAGGGGAAGACAACATCATGACCCAGTCCGGATACAAGCAGTTCTGCCCGTTATCGATGGCCGCCGAGGTGCTGTGCACCCGCTGGACCATGGTTCTGCTTCGCGAGCTGGTGGCGGGCTCGACCCGTTTCAACGATCTGCGCCGCGGCGTCCCCAAAATGTCGCCGACCCTTCTGTCGCAACGCCTCAAGGAGCTCGAGCTGGCGGGGATCGTCGAGCGCAAGGAGGTGCGCGGCGAGAAAGGCATCTTCGAATATCGGATGACCGAGGCAGGCAGGGATCTGCGTTCCGTCGTCGAGGCGATGGGTTTTTGGGGGCAGAAATGGGTCGAGTCCCGGCTGTCCCTGAAGAACCTCGATCCGTCGCTGCTGATGTGGGACATGCGGCGCAACCTGAACGCGTCACCGCTGCCCGACGGCCGCACGGTGATACAATTTCTGTACCAGGAGCTCCCCGCCTCCAAACGGTCGTGGTGGCTGATCGTCGAAAAGCACGGCGAGGTCGATCTCTGCTGGTATGACCCGGGCTTCGATGTCGATCTCTACGTCTCGACCGACCTGCACACCATGACCGAAATCTGGATGGGACTCATTACGGTCGAGAAGGCCGGAGCGAAAGTCGTTCTGACGGGAGACCAGGACATCGCCCGCAAAATGCAGACCTGGCTGGGCCTGAGCCCGTTTGCGGTCGAACCCAAGCGAGCGGCCTAGCTGCCTCTTGGCGAAACGTCCCGAAGCGGTTATGTGTCGGGCGTGATGGTCCCGTAGCTCAGTAGGATAGAGCGGCAGATTCCTAATCTGTAGGTCACAGGTTCGATTCCTGTCGGGATCACCACGTTGTCAATAGGTTACCTGACGGGTAGCATCACTTAGGCTCAGGATAGGCTCACAGATTTTTTCGAGCGTTATCGGCTTATCAGCTTCCCAAGCAAGTCTATCCCGCAGTACTTCATCTTGACCTCCATGGGCTAAAGCCGATTCGGCTTTGCAGAACCCACGCTAACCCCTGCGCCTCCTCCGCGCAGGAAGCCGGCTAGATGATCTTCAGTGCACTTTTTGCCTTGTTCGCGCCGCGTCGCTTCCTGTACCGCTCGGCCAGTCCCGGCATGAGTTCGGGCCGCGTGGTCCCGACACCGGCTACGCCAATTCACGTCCATTGCAACGTTCGACCGATCCGATCATTTGCTGGAATTCTCTCATCGACGGATAGGACTCCTGTGCGCCTTTCTTCCCGACGGCAATGGTCGATGCCGCCACGCCCCAACAGGCGGCGTCATAGGGCGATTTGCCGTCGAGCAAGGCGACCGCCATCGCCGCGATAAAGGCATCGCCGGCACCCGTCTTGTCGACCACCTCTACCGGCGGGGCGAGGATTTGCATTACGTCCTGATCCAGGGCCAGAAAGCAGCCACCCTGTTCGAGCTTGACGCATGCTATCTCGACCCCAAGCGCATTGAGCTGGAGCGCGGCTCGGGCTGCGTCCTCATTGCTGGCAATCCGTACACCAAGCAGATCCGAAGCCTCTTGCTGGTTAGGGGTGACGGCATAGAAGCGGTCAAGCTGCGATCGATCGATTTGGTCGGCAAAGGTGGGATCGGCAAGGATTCGCAAGCCACGCTCTCGCGCCGTCGCGAACGCGGCATTCAGGACTGGCAAGGAAATTTCAAAGTCGGCAACCAGTATCGATCGATCAGGAGCATTCCTGATGGCCGCCACGACGTTCTCAACGGTCGCATCATCCCAGGACATGTTGGCGTTCGATGCGGACAGAATCGATTTCGTGCCGTCCTTCGGAACCGCCACCATGGCAACGCCGGTCGGGATTCCATGTGCGACGCCGACATGCTCCAGACCGAGCCCGGCCTCCTTTAGCGGACCCACTGCGTTCTCGGCGAAATGGTCGTCGCCGACGCGCCCGACAAGCCTCGTCGGAACGCCGAGGCGGTGGGTGAAATAGGCGACGTTGGCGGCCTTGCCGCCGGCGCGTTGGGCGAAGCCGCTGGCCCGCATGTTGCCGCCGTCGCCAAGCGAGCCCTGAACGTCGAATTGCAAGTCGGCGTTGATGCTACCCAGGGAGAGCACGATCGGACGCGACAACGAAACCTCCTCCGTGCGGAAGTGAGCGGCTGGACCCGAAACTCATGATCAGGCGGAGGGTTCCCGGGTCGGGCCGGCGGAAACGGCCAAGGAACCCGCCGCCGATCAGATCGTTTCGCCATATCTGGCCAGATCAACCGGAGCGGAGGAAAGACATGCTCGATATGCCGCATGCTCATAGTCGCATGGGACCGGACATCGGCCAGCTCTGTCATGAGTTCGGCTTCAGTGAGTTCGGGCTTTGGCGCGATGCTGCGTGATGTTGACTACGTCCTGCGGAAACTCGACTGGATGCGCGCGGAAGGCATCTGGCCCAACGGCTTGCGTTATCTCTGGACGGACGCCTTCGGGGTCGTGCTCTACGTCTCGCTTTATACGGAACTTGGCGAAGAGCGCTGGCTGGACGAGGCCGAGCGGCTGGTGGCGGATGTCGAGCGTGTGCTTGGCCGCCGGCGCGGACTGAGGATCGGCGAAGCGGCGGATCGCGACGGACAGTATTTCCACTATCTGGCGATGTGGCTGTTCGCCTTGGCGCGCCTCGGCGATCTGAAGGCGCAATACCGCAAGCGCGGCATTGCGCTGGCGCGGGACATTCATCCGGCTTTTGTGATCCCCGGCCGCGGCGTGATCTGGAAGATGCAGGAGGATTTGAGCAGCCCATATCCCGGCTACGGTCTCGGCAGCATGGACGCCTATGATGGTTATGTCTCTTACCGGATGCTCGATGAGGACGCGCTGGCGCCCGAGATCGCCCAGATGCGTGACCTGATGGAGCGCGACTGGCGCACCCTCGACATCGAGCAGGATCTCGGCCTCGGCATGATGCTGTGGCTCGCCCACTTCTTTCCCGCAGAGCCATGGGCCGAGGACCAGACGAGGCGTTCGCTGCGAACCTTGGAAACGATGTGGGTCGACCCGCCGGGCCATTTCAGCCGCGCCCCATGGCTGCGCGATACCAAGTTCGCCTTCACCAATTACGGCGTGTCGCTCGGCCTGCAAGCCGCTGGTATCTGGCCGGAGCGTGTCGATAGGCTGAACGCCTTCTTCGAGGACTGGCGCTCCGGCGACGAATACGACCGCGAGGCGATCACCTGGGTCATGGCCTGCACCTCGCACCTTCCCGGTGCTTTTCTGACCCGGGGTGGCGAGAGAACGATTGAAAGCGCCGAATCGTCGGAACGTTCCTCTGCCGGCGCGGTTGTCGATGGAAGTGCATCGAGACGCAAGGAACGCGGTTGAAATGGCCACTCTCTTGGGAAAACCGGGAAGCTGTTGGGCGGCGGCCGCCAGCTCTACGAACTATCCCTCGCTCGAGGGCTCGATCCATGCGGACGCCGTGATCGTGGGGGCAGGAATTGTCGGATTGACGACGGCGCTTCGCCTTTGCGAGGCCGGCCGGTCGGTGGTCGTCATCGAAGCCCTGCGCACAGGCGGCCAGGTGACCGGCCGCTCGACGGCCAAGATCACCACGCAGCACGCGCTGATCTATCGCCATCTCATCGACACCTTCGGCCGGGACCTGGCGCAGACCTATGCCGATGCGAATTCCGCCGGCGCCAAACAGATCCGCGATTGGGTTCGCGAGTACGCCATCGCCTGCGATCTTGAGAGCAAGGACGCCTATACCTACACCCGCGACGAAAGCCGGCGCGACAAGATTGCGGCCGAGGCAGAGGCCGCGCGCCAGGTCGGGCTGGAGGCCGAGGTCCTCGACCGCGCGCCTCTGCCTTTCGAAACGGCCGCCGCACTACGGTTTCCCGACCAGGCGCAGTTCAATCCAACGATGTATCTGGTTGGCCTGGCGGAAGCGGTGACAGCCCGTGGCGGTCGGATTTTCGAAAACAGCCGCGCCACCTCGATCGACGAGGCAGACCGCTGGCGCGTCGCCACCGATGGCGGCGCCGTTGATGCCGAGCACGTCGTCGTCGCCACCAACATGACGGTGAAGAGCCCGATCGGCATGGCGAACCGGACCCAGCCGCGCTGCCACACCGCCATGGCATTTCGGATCGATGATCCCCTCACTGTCGACGGCATGTTCATCGGCATCGACGATCCAACGCATTCCATCCGCACAGGCCGCGATGCCGAGGGTCCGCTGCTGGTCGCGCTTGGCCCCAAATTCGACACGGGCTGGGATGGCGACGTGGCGAAGCGGTTTGTCGAACTGGGAAAATGGGCAAGAAAGAACCTTCCGGTCGGCGACCTTGCGTGGCACTGGTGTAATGAGGACTACGATACGTCCGACAGGGTACCGTACGCTGGCGAACCCGATCCCTCCAAGGCCGCTGGCTTCCACATTGCCACGGGCTTCAACGCCTGGGGCATCACCAACGCAACTGCGGTGGGCAGCATGATCGCGGATTTGATCTGCGCCCGCCCAAGCCCATGGCAAAAGCTCTACGATCCGGCGCGGCCCTATCCCAAGGACTTCCACAAGAACGGCCGCAGTCAATCGATAGTCTCGAGCGTCCACGACATTGCGCCCGGCATGGGTGGCGTGATCGTCAGGGGTGACGAAAAGATCGCTGCGTGGAGAGACACCGAAGGCGCACTCCACACGGTTTCGGCGACCTGCACCCACAAGGGCTGCACCGTAACCTGGAACAACGCGGACCACACTTGGGATTGTCCCTGCCACGGCTCGATCTTCGCCGCCGACGGTTCGGTCATCCACGGCCCCGCCCGAAAACCGCTTGCCCAGATTACATTGTGAAGGCGGGCACTGTGAAGGCGGCGACCGATGCCGCCGGCGTCATCCTGGCCGTTCGTAGGTTCCGACCAGCTCCGTCTCCTCCAATGCGTGTTTCTGGGCTTGCTTCCAGACCTGATGCACGCCCGCCTGTCCCGGTACACTGAGGCTCGGCACATCGAGCGCGGCCAGCCGGAAATGGTAATGATGGACGCCATGCCCTACGGGCGGCTGCGGACCATCGTAATAGGCATTGCCGAAATCGTTGGTGCCTTGCCTGAGTGCCGACGGGCCGGGCTTGCCGTCTTCGGCCTCGGCGAGTCCGCCAGCATCCGGCGGGATGTTGAACACCGCCCAGTGCCCGAAAATCCCGCTTGGCGCGTCGGGATCCTGCACGACAAGAACAAGGCTCTTGGCACCATCCGGGACACCGGACCACTTCAGCGGCGGCGAGACGTTCTGGCCGTCACGCGTATACCTTTCGGGAATTTTTCCGCCTGCCGGGAACGCCGGGCTGATAAGGGTGAGTGGCATCTCTATTTCCCCAAGGAGAATTACGATCGAGAACCCGCTTCGAGGACGGGCGCCATTCACGCCGCTTGCTGAGCTTCCGCGACACGTCTGATTTCTCCTGGCAGGGATTCCCAGATCTTGTGCATCTGTCCCTCTCCGACATGACGGGCAAGCACCTTTGACACGACCCTGAACGCATCCTTGGAATCGACCGGACGGGTGAATTCCAGCTCCGCCTTGATCTTGGCCAGAAACTCATCGAGCGACCGCATCTTCTCGGGAGCTTTGGAAGGCTGATATCGGTCGTAGTAGGCGCCGCGCACGAGAAGCGGCAGCTGCGAGCCGAGGTGGGCTGCAACATCCGGCTGCATGCGGTCCCGCAGGGCGTGGAGCACCGCTCCGAGAACGTGCCAGGCGATCTGCCGATCCGGCCCAATCTCGTCCATGATCTCGTCGAGCCAGATGTTCGTGGTCTGCAGTGTCTTGTCGAATACGTCGAGTCCGGTGGCGCTCATCGAAATCCTCCTTCCGTTCAAATCCGATTACGGCGGATGTGACCAAACAGTCCTGCCTGCCGGTTGTTCCCCGATGCGCATTCCGCGGTGCACATTCCCTGTCGTCGGCGGCTCCGTTCTGACGGGATTCGAGCTGGCTTTTGCCGCCGGTTTTCGACCCGCCTTTCTCGGCCGGCGCTCGGAACATCCTCATGGGTGGACGAGTTTTATTTGCTGTCGCCGATCGCATGGCGGCGAGCGATGCAAACAGGAAAAACAGGAGAAGAACCATGGCAAACCGTGACTTGGCGTCCTGGACGCCATCCCGAAGTCTCTATCCATCCGGACGAGATCCGCTTACGTCATTCCACCGGCAGATCGATCGCCTGTTCGACGACTTCTTTGCGCCAATGGCCGAAGCGACTACGGCCGGCGATCTTTGGCCGAGCGTCGACGTATATGAAACAGACCAAGCCTATAAGATTACCGCCGAATTACCGGGGCTCGAGCAGAAGGACGTTGAGCTCAAGCTGCGCGACAACACCCTCTCCATAACGGGCGAGAAGCGTTCCGAGCACAAGGAAGGCGTTGGCGGCCGCACCTATAGCGAACGCAGTTATGGCCGGTTTCAGCGGACCATCCCCCTGGATGTGGAGGTCGATGCCGACAAGGTACAGGCCACTTTCAAGAACGGCGTTTTGGCCGTCGAGCTTCCGAAGAACCCCGCTGCAAAGGACAAGACGCGCCGCATAGAAGTGAAAGCGCGATAGATGCCAAACTGAAGGCTGCCTGAGCAGGCGGCGTTCAGCCCGATGGAGAAACGGCCAGCACGGCGGCAACCGCGCGGGCGAGTGTCTAGCGCCGGGGATCGTCCGTCGCCTCGGAAACGCCTTCGAGTGCGATCTTGGCGGCTTCCTCATCGGTCCGACCGAGGTCGGCCAGGGCAATGACGCCGACGAGGCGCTTGTCATGGTTGATCACCGGAAGGCGCCGCACCTGATGCTTGGCCATGATCTTCGCCGCATCGGTGATATCGGCATCGTCGAAACACCAATAGACATGCTCGGACATGACCTCGCGGACGGTCGTGTTGCCGGCTGAGCGCTCCTCGGCGACGCCGCGCATCACGATGTCGCGGTCCGTCACCATGCCGACCAGCCTGTCATTCTCGCCGACCGGAAGAGCCCCGAGATTGTCGGCCCGCATTTTCCGGGCGGCATCCCTGATTGTCGTGTTCGGGCCGACCAGTTCGGTCCGACGGCTCATGATCTCCTGAACTTGCATGGGATATTCCTCTCTCTGATTGCCGAGGCAACAAGTCGCCAAAACGCGGCCGTTGCTGCGGATCGCGAGATTGCCGGGTGGCCGGACGAGGCTTGTACGGATCACTATCTGCAGTCTTCTTCTCGATCCGCGCCAATGCGTGTGCCGGCACCTCGCGATCGAAACTATTCTTGGAACGTCCAAGCAGCGAGCGAGTTCCAAAATAGTGCCGGCGCAGCAGGCTTGCTCACGGGAGTAGCCGCAGGCTTGCTAACGGGAGTAGCCGCAGGCTAGCCGTACTGGTTGACTTGGCCAAGGCTCAAGCAGGCTGGTGAAAAACATCCACTGGGAAAAACAGATGCACGCGGATTGAAGATCATGGCTATCATCTTTTCAGATCGCCGCGAGGCCGGGCGGCGACTCGCCGGGGAGCTCGTTCGCTTTGCCGGGCGCGACGACGTCATCGTGTTGGCGCTGCCCCGAGGCGGCGTGCCGGTCGGCTACGAGGTCGCGCAGACACTCAAGGCACCGCTCGACGTCTTCATCGTGCGCAAGCTCGGCGTTCCCGGTCACGAGGAGCTGGCCATGGGGGCGATCGCGCCCTCCGGCGTACGTGTCCTGAACGACGAAATCGTCAGCGGTCTCGCGATCCCGCCACATGTCGTCGATGCGGTCGCCGCAAAGGAGGAAAAAGAGCTTCTGCGCCGCGAGCACCTCTATAGGGGCGGGCGGCCCCCACCGCAGTTGAACGGACAAACCATTATCCTCGTGGATGACGGGCTTGCGACCGGATCGACCATGCGGGCGGGGATCAAGGCGCTTCGAAAAAGCCACGCCGCCCGTATCGTCGCGGCCGTTCCCGTCGGCAGCCCCGACACTTGCGACGCGATGCGGGCAGACGCCGACGAGGTCGTTTGCGCGACGACGCCGGAGCCGCTCCTCGGTGTCGGCCGGTGGTACGTGGATTTCTCACAGACAAGCGATGAAGAGGTCCGCGTGCTCCTCGCCAAATCCGTGCCCAAGCCCGCTGCTTCCAAAGAGGTCTCGCTATCCGAAGAGGCCCCGCTATCCGAAGAGGCATCAGCCGGGCACGCGGCCGCCGGCTCGGTGCGCAGCAAAAGATCAACGTAGCGGAGGTGGGAATGGACCGGGTTTCACTCAGCGAGCAGGTCGTGCGTGTTCCCGCGGGTCGCGTAACGCTTGAGGGCAATCTGTCGTTGCCCCCGGATGGCCACGGCCTTGTGCTCTTCGCCCATGGCAGCGGAAGCAGCCGCCACAGCCCGCGCAATCGCTACGTGGCCGAACGGCTAAACGAGGCGAACCTCGCCACGTTCCTCGTCGACCTGTTGACGGCCGAAGAGGAGCGGATCGACCAAGTCACGGCCGAGTTGCGCTTCGATATCGGGCTGCTCGCGGACCGGCTGGTCGGCGTCACGGACTGGCGCGGCGCCTCGCCGGACACGTCGGTGCTGCGTCTTGGCTATTTCGGCGCGAGTACGGGCGCCGGTGCCGCCCTGGTGGCGGCGGCCGAGCGGCCCGACCAGGCCGCGGCCGTGGTTTCGCGTGGTGGCCGGCCCGATCTTGCAGCGCTCGCCCTGCCGCACGTCCGGGCGCCGACCTTGCTCGTCGTCGGAGGCGCGGACACGCAGGTGATCGCGCTCAACCGCTCGGCGCTGGCGGCGCTCCACTGCGAGAAGGAGCTCGCCATCGTCCCTGGCGCGACGCATCTGTTCGAAGAGCCTGGCGCCCTGGACGAAGTCGCGGACCTCGCGAGCCGATGGTTCTTGCGCCATCTGATTTCGGAGAGATCGGCGTCGACGTCCTGACGGCTGGGTCTTGGATCACCAGCTCTGGGATCATTTGCGTCGTCAACGCGTTAGGGCCTCCGATAGGACAGAGACAGCGCGCACTCGCAACCCGAATGGCTGCCGCAACCTGTATGGGAGAAGGGCAATGCCGGACAAGAAAACCATCGAGAAGGCCCGAAAGGACAAGCGCGAGGGCAAATCGCCGAGCACGCAGGCTGGCGAGTTCGTGCACGAGGAGATCGACAAAATCCGCCACGGTGAGCACGGCGCACGCTCAACCCAGCAGGCCATCGCCATCGGGCTTTCCGAGGCGAGACGCGCAGGCGTAGACCTGCCCCCGCCCAAAAAGGGCAAGGTGAAGGAGAGCACGCGCAAAAGCGCCGAATACGCCTATGAGGCCGGCCAGGGCGAACGCAGGCCGAAACGCCGCCCGCGGGTCTCGAAAGCCGTCTCCAAGGTGCTCGAGCACGAGCCGAAGAGCACGGCGTCGCACGAGGCGCTCTCGCAGCAGGCCAAGCGTGCGGCCTCGCGCCGGACGGCTGAGGAGCGCTCGGCCGCCGCGAAGAAGGCCGCCGAAACGAAAGGCGCTCGCGGAAGGAAGCAGGCAGCGCAGAAGGCCGCCAGAACGCGGGCACGCCACGCATAGTTCACGACGGCAGTTCGCCTCCAGGAAACCCGATATGGCCCGAACGACCGATATCGAGCTCCGTTCCGGCAACATGATGCCCTGCATGGGCCTTGGAACGTGGCAGCTCACGCAGGACATGAACGTCGCGGCCTTGGTATCGGCAATAGTCGGCAGGAGACCGGTCAAGGCAATCGAGTGTGCCTCGAGATGACCGGCAAAACCCGTCCCACCGTCCTGATCACAGGCAGCAGCGGGTTTCTGGGCCAGGCGATCGCTCGCGGCCTGATGGAGCGCTACGACATCATCGGCCTTGATGTTGCCAGGCGGCCCTTGCCCGGCGTCGAGACGATCGAGATCGACATTACCTCGGACGCGAGCGTGGCGAAGGCGCTGGCCGAGGTGCGCGAGCGGAGCGGCGGCCGCATCGCGTCGGTGATCCATCTCGCGGCTTATTACGACACGACCGGCGAGGACAATCCGAAGTATGGCGCGGTGACCGTCGAGGGGACGCGCCGGCTGCTGAACGCGCTGAGGGGGCTCGAGACGGAGCAGTTCGTGTTTTCGAGCACGTTGCTGGTGCATGCGCCGAGCCCGGCGAAGGGCGCCAAGATCGACGAGGAGTCGCCAATCGATCCGGCCTGGGCCTATCCGAGATCGAAGGCCGAGACCGAGACGCTGATCCTGAAGGAGCACGGCGACATCAACATTGCGATCCTGCGACTGGCGGGTGTCTATGACGAGGATTGCCACGCGGCCTTCATCGCTCAGCAGATCGCCCGCATTTTCGAGCGCATGCCGACCGCCTATCTCTTCACCGGCGACATCACCACCGGCCAGCCCTACCTGCACCTGGACGATCTCGTCGACGCCGTGGTGCGCACCGTCGACCGCCGCGACGAGCTTCCCGACGAGACCGTACTGCTGATCGGCGAAGAGCGGACGCCGTCTTACGACGAGATGCAGAAGCAGATCGGGCGACTCTTGCATGGCGAGACCTGGCGGACCCTGTCCCTGCCAAAAGAGGTGACGAAGCTCGGCGCCTGGATGCAGGAGAAGATCCTCGACCAGGAGACCGACATCAAGCCATGGATGATCGAGAACGCCGACGACCACTATGAGATCGACATCTCCCGCGCCGGGCGCCTGCTTGGCTGGAAGCCGCGGCACAGCCTGACCGCTACCTTGCCGCAAATGATCCGGCGGCTGAAGGCGGACCCCACCGACTGGTACAAGAAGAACAAGCTCGAACCGTCGGCGGGCGCCGCTTCCGCGCCCGAACTCGACCAGGCCGCCGAAAGGCTGCGGCGCCCGCTCGAGCGCTCGGACGACGAGGTCGAGGCGGAAACCGAACGCCACCGGGCCGCAACCCTCTGGGCGCCGCTGACCAACATTGCGATCGGGCTGTGGCTCGTGGCATCGCCCTTCACGCTCGGCCTGTTCGATCCCGCCGCGGCGCCGATTCCGCCGGCGCTCGGGCATGAGATCGCCTCGCCGGAGATGCGAGACGGCAGGCTCGGCATCAGCGAGATCGTATCCGGCCTCGCCATCCTGTCGCTGACGCTTCTCGGCATGCGCCGGCGCTGGCACGGCCTGCAATGGATCACGGCCACGATCGGCGTTTGGGTGATGTTCGCGCTGCTCCTGTTCTGGACCACCAGCGCCGGGGCCTACGCGACCGACACGCTGGCCGGCATGCTGATCGTCGCGTTCGCGGTGATGATCCCGCCGACGCCGGGCATCAGCCGGCGTGCCCCTGCCGCCGATGACGACCGGCCGCTCGGCTGGAGCTATTCGCCCTCCCTCTTCACCCAGCGCATCCCCATAATCGGCCTCGCCTTTGTCGGCCTGTTCGTCTCGCGTTATCTCGCTGCCTATCAGCTTGGCCACATCGATGGCCTTTGGGATCCGTTCTTCGATCCGGGCGAAGCGCCGGCCGGCAATGGCAGCGAGGCGGTGGTCACCTCCTGGGTCTCCAAGGGCTTTCCGATCGCCGATGCCGGGCTGGGCGCCTTCGCCTATGCGCTGGACATCCTCGCCGGCGCGATCGGCGATCGCCGTCGCTGGCGCACCATGCCGTGGATGGTGCTGCTGTTCGGCTTGCTGGTCATCCCGCTCAGTGTGGTCAGCGTCGGCTTCATCATCATCCAGCCGCCGCTCATCGGAGCGCTGTGCACGCTCTGCATCGTCCAGGCCGCCGTCACGGTCGTGCTCATCCCCTATTCGGTCGACGAGGTGCTGGCGAGCTGTCAGTATCTTTGGCGTGCGAAACAGGCGGGAGAGCCGTTCTGGCGCACATTCTGGTGCGGCGGTCCGGCACTTTCGGAGGACCAGACGCCGACGCCGGATCTCGACCGGCCGCTATCGGCTGTGGCGCGGGACTTCGTCACCGGCGGTGTGAACTTCCCGTGGACCCTTGTCGCGAGCACGCTCGCCGGCGCCCTGCTGATGATCACGCCGCTTGTCTTCGGCACAAACCCGCCGCTCTACTTCAGCGACCATGTCACCGGCTGCCTGATCATTATGGTCGCCGTTACGGCGATGGGCGAAGTGGCGCGCGCCGTTCGCTTTCTGAACATCGCGCTTGGAGCCTGGGTTGCCTTCTCTCCCTTCATCCTCGCCGGCGGCGCGGCTGCGAGCCTCGCCAATCTGGCGATCGGAGCGCTGCTGGTCGGGCTCAGCCTGCCGCGCGGCACGCGCAGCGCTGCCCATTATGGCGGCTGGGACCGGGCCATCGTCTGAGGACATTCGGCAGCGCCGGACGTGTCGAGATGAGAGATCGCCGAGGCTAGTCAAAGTAGGGTCGGCGGCTTGACCAGCAGGCCGAGCTGTGGCAATGCGCGTCGATCCCGCTCGGCACCTCGATACCGCCTCGCTTATGACCCCGAGGCTCTGCTGGCGATGGCCGACTTAATAATTTTTCGAGCAGCAATGCGGCCGGCGACGATGGCGCCCTCGACATAGCCCGGAAATGATGGCGACAGCTCCGACGAGGCGAAATGGATCGGCGACGCGCCGGCGCGGATAATGCGTTCGGCATCGGTTGCCGTCGCATCGACAATCAGATCGCTGTAACCGCCGCCGCTCCAGCGATCCCCAGTCCAGTCGCGATAACTGAGATCGATAATGCCAGCCGCCTCGATACCAAGCGCCTCTTCCAGCTTTGACGTCACCTTTGCGCGTAATGCCGCGTCGTCCAGATCCCGCCAGCGCTGCGCCAGCGGCCCGCCGATGAAGACGACAAGTGCTGCATGATCCTCGTCCCTACTGGCATCGCAGGCAAAAAGCCCGTGCGGGTCGCGCCACATCACCATGCCGCTCAAGCCCCTGTCGCGCCAGAAAGCCCTGGGGTAGCGCACCAGCATTTTGATCACCGCGCCGCTTTGCCAGAAGCCGAGGGCTCTCTTCAGCACAGCCGGCAGCGGCGGCACGAAATCCACTCTCGAGGCCATCATCGGCGGTACGGCGACCAGTACCGCTCGTGCCTCGATCGCGCCGGCAGGCGAAACGACGCGAACCCCTCCCGGCCCGTGCTCAATGGCCTCGACAGCTGTATTCAGCCGCAGTCGATCGCCGAGATCCCGCGCAAGATCATCCGCCAGCGAATGCATGGTTTCGCCCACGAAATACTGCAGCTCCGACACCTCGTTGGTGATGCGGCGATCATTGTCGATCAAGTACCACAGCGGCAGCCTTTCCATTGCCAGGCACCACAGGCCCTCGATCATCGACCGAAAGGCGGCCTTCGCATCATCGGGATCGGCCTGGCGATCGAGCCATGCCGCGACCGTCAAGCCGGCAATGGTCGGGTCGTTCGGTGCGATCGCATTCATCCGCTCGCGCATTCGCATCGCGGTGCCGTAAGTGCGCCCGGCTTGCGCCTCGCTCATTCGCGGCTGCGTGACGAATTCGCCTGCGACATGGGTCTCGACCAATGTCTTGCCGCGCGTTCGCACCAGCGCCATCAATTCCGGCATGTCTTCGCACAGGAACTGGCCGCCGCTGTCGATCCGCTCGCCGAGCCCGTTCTGCACGGCTTCGACGCGGCCGCCGACACGGTCGCGGGCTTCGAGCAGCACGACATCGATCCCGGCGTGGTTCAATTCACGCGCGGCCGACAGGCCGGTGAAGCCGGCGCCGACAATGGCCACATCGGCTCGTTCGATCTTGAACTTCATTAGCCGGCCTTGATCTTCTCGAATGTCAGGGGCCGGATCATTGTCTTCATTGCTGGTCCACCCTCTTTTTGATGGTTCACGCCGGCCTGGCACCGCGGGCTGCAGAGTTCGGATAGTGCTTGGGGAATGCCGCAGACAGGAACTCGTTCGCGGCCCGCAGCGCCACCTCGCGTGTGCTGCCTTCGGTGCCCATCATCAAACGCAGCCACAGACCATCCAGCATGGCGCTGAGCGCCAGCGCCATGACTTGCGGCTCATAGGCATAGAAGCCGCTCTGCTTGAGCGCCGCGCAAAGATCGATGAAGATGTTCTGGTAGACGGCATCGCGTGCGCTGCTCAGCGCCTGATATTTCGGTCGCGATTTGGCCTCGCCCCAGAAGGCACACCAGGCAGCCAGCTTGCGCTTGTTGCAGATCGAGCGGTCGAAATCGGCCGCCACCAATGCCTGCAGCTGGCGGGCGGGATCATCGCCGGCCTTTTGCAAGGCGCTGCGCCAATGCGCCGAATACTCGTCATGCATGTATTGCAAAGTGGCGACGAGCAGCTTCTCCTTGCTCTCGAAATGGAAATTGACGATGCCGCGCGACAGGCCGGCGCCGTCGGCGACGTCGGCCATAGTCGTTTCCGAATAGCCGCGCTTGGCCAATGAATCGATAGTCGCTTCGATCAGTTGAACCTGCCTTGTCTCTTTCGCCGCTTTGCGGCCGCGCTTATCGGAATCGCTTTTTCGCGCCGGTTCGAGGAGGGCTTTGCGCGCCTCTGTTGTCTTCATCGGGGTGATGGTCTCCAGCATCGCCGGCTAGCCGACTGGCTTCGGCCGCGAAGATCAGTGGGACGGTGTTTGGCACTGTCAAGCACCTTCTGCATGGCAGCCCATATTCGAATGTTCTCGTCGAGATTGCATCCTTGGAGAAAACGACGTCGAAGGCACCGTCGGCGAAAGGCAGCGATCCCGGCGATGCAGACCAGATCAGCGCCGCCGAGCCCGCCTGCAGCGGACCTTGGGTCGAGATCTACGCCAGGCGCGAGCTGCAATATCAAAAGCTGCTTAAGCGTGCCAAACTGGTGCCGCGGCTGGTCGTCAGGCTCGACCGCCGCACTGCCAATCCGCCTGCGGATTTCTGAATATGGCCGACGACACCGACAGTCACGAAATCGATGCCGAGGCCGCCGAGCAGTGGCAGCTGGTCAACACGCCGCTCGGCGAAAAATGGTCGGGACGCACCCGCTACGCCGCGGCCATGTTCTTCTACAAGCGCGGCGAGATGAACGCTGAAACGCTGGAGGTCTATCGGATCTGCGCGCGGCTGGATTCGACCGATCCGCTGCCGATCATCCGCGACCGCGGGGTCGGCCAGGACTGGCTGAAGCGCATGGCTTCGAATAGCCCAGGGCATGTTGAAAATCACGTCAGGCCTGCATCACTGAATATCGACATGCCCTAGCCGATGGTCTTTTCCAGCATGCCGAGCCAGTTGCGATAGGCGATCTTCTCGATCAGCGCGCGCCCGAAGCCGCGGGCTGCGAACGCGTCGAGCAGCCTTGGGAGGCCGGCGACATCGCCGATCGCGGCCGGGATCATGGCGCCGTCGAAATCAGAGCCGAGACCGACGCCGTCTTCGCCCAGCGCCTGCAGCAGCGAATCGACATGGCGCACCATGATATCGAGGCTGGTGTCGGCGTTCATCCTGCCATCCTCGCGCAGGAACCCGGTGGCGAAGTTCAGCCCGACCATGCCGCCCGTCTCGCGGATCGCGCCGAGCTGCCATTCGGTGAGGTTGCGGGAATGTCCGCAGATCGCGTGCACGTTGGAATGGGTCGCAACCAGTGGCGCATCGCTGATCTCAGCTACATCGCGAAAACCTTTTTCATTGAGATGCGAAAGATCGATCATGATCTTCAGCTGGTTGCAGGCTTTCACCAGCGCCTTGCCGGCATCGGTCAGCCCGGGCCCAGTATCGGGCGACGACGGGAAACGGAACGGCACGCCGTGGCCAAACGCATTGGGACGGCTCCAGACGATGCCGAGCGAGCGCAGGCCGGCTGCATGCAGGACGTCGAGCATGGTGAGCTCGGGGTCGATCGCCTCGACCCCTTCAATATGGAAAACCGCCGCGATCGAGCCTTGCGCCATCGCCTTCCTCACGTCGCCGGCGCTGCGGCAGACGGTGAGCGCCGAAGTCCGCTCCAGCCTGAACAGGATCGAGGCCATTGCCACGGTGGAGTTGAGCGCATCGGCGCGCGGAACCTCAGGCGGCAGCGGCTCGCTGTCGCTCGGCGCCAGCGGCACCGCGCCGCGTTTGGATTTCTCGACAGGCGGCGGGAAGATCGCGAACATGCCGCCGGCAAATCCACCTTTCTTCGCGCGCGGCAAGTCGATATGGCCACCCGGCGTTCCCTCGATGAACAGCTTTTCGACGTCCGCATCCTTGGACTGGTAGAGCCTGAGCAGCGTATCGTTGTGGCCGTCGAAGACGGGAACGAGATCGGATTCGGTCATGGAGGGCCATTCGGTTGAAGTGGTCGGGCCGCGCTCGGCGAGCCGGTTTGCTGGCAATACTTAGGCAAGACGGGCGCTGTGCGCAAATCCCGCATATTTGCGGTCGTGTTTGTACGCCTCCAATGGCCGAAGGGGCACGCGGTAAAGCCGCGCACCCTTTCTTCCGTCATTCGTCGAGGGCTGTCCTTACCGTTTCAGCACGTCCGCCCATTCCGGATGGCGGCGAAACTGGGCGTTGGCGAACGGGCAAAGCGGGATGATCTTCTTGCCCGCCGCGCGCGCGTCCTCGACGGCGCGGGTGACCAGGCGAAGCCCCGCGCCCTGGCCCCGAAATGCATCCGGCACTTCGGTATGGTCGATGATGATCTGGTGCTCGCCGATCTTGGTGAAGGTCATCTCCGCCTCGGCGCCGTCCGGCCCACACAGGAGGTAGCGGCCCTTCGAGCCGCGGTCCTCCAGCTCGATCTCCGGCAATAGGTCAGACATGGCTTACGGTCCTTTCGTCCGGCGCAACGGCGAACAACCGCCGCGCCGCCTCGATCTCATTCGGCCGCACCTCATGGCCGCCGTCATGCCACTCGACTGTGACATCGGCGCCATCGGCGCGCAAATAGGCTTCGAGCCGCGCCGTCAAATTAGGCGGGCAGATCGGGTCCCGCCTGCCGGCGGTGACCAGGATGCGGCTGCCGCCAAGGCTGCCCTCGACCTCCGGCTCGAACGGGATCAGCGGATGCATCAGCACTGCCGCGTCGAACAGCGACGGTTCGGCAAACAGCACCGAAGCCAGGATGTTGGCGCCGTTGGAGTAACCGAGGCCGAGCACCGAAGATGGTTTTGCCGCCTCGACATGCGCCTTGACGAAGCCGGCCATCTTGTCCGTCGCTCGCGTGAGGTCGCCCATGTCGTAGACGCCCTCGCCGGCGCGGCGGAAGAAACGCGCAGCGCCTTGTTCCGAGACATCGCCGCGCGGCGAAACGACCGTCGCTTGCGGCGCAAGATCGCGCCCAAGCGACAGAAGCTGGGTCTCGTCGGCTCCGGTGCCATGGAAGACGAAGAGCAGCGGTCCGCCCGGCGAACCGGGCAGCACCTTGTGAATATACGAATCCTTGCTCATGACTTGGCCCTCAGTCTTCCAGTTTCTGCAGATGCTGCTCGAGATAGGGCCGCAAATGCTGGTGTTGCGACGGCAGCTTCAGCGCCTCGCCGAGATGGGCGGTATCCTCGTCACGGTCGAAGCCGGGCTCGTTGGTGGCAACTTCGAACAGCACGCCGCCCGGCGTGCGGAAATAGATCGCCCAGAAATAGTCGCGGTCGATCACCGGCGTCACCTGGTAACCGGTGTCCATCAGTGCCTTGCGCACTTCGAGCTGCTTGGCGCGGTTCTCGACGGCGAAGGCGACATGGTGGACCGAGCCGGCCCCGAGATTGGCGACGCCGGCCCCCGGCAGCGATTCGATGTCGACGACATCCGCGCCATTGCCGTTCTTCACCGCCAGCCGCCTGACATTGCCGGATTTGTCGACCTCCTCATAGCCCATGAACTTCAGCAGCTCTTCGGTGGCGCCGCCGTCTTTCAGCCTGAGCGATACGGAATGAAAGCCGCGGATCGCGTCGTCGGTCGGAATGCCACCCTTCGCCCATGGCGCACGGCTGTCCACTCTGTCCTCGACCAGCGCAAAGGCGTCGCCGTCGGGGCCGGCAAAGGCAAGACGCTTCTCGCCGAACGTCTCCTCGCGAGAGAGCCCATTGACGCCTTGCTCGGCAAACCGCTTTTCCCAGTAGCCAAGCGTGCCCTCAGGCACCGAGTAGGCGGTGGTGCCGACTTCGCCGACGCCATGGCGGCCCTTGCCGATGTTGGGGAACGGGAAATAGGTCATCACCGAGCCGGGCGTGCCAACCTCGTCGCCGTAGTAGAGGTGATAGACGTCCGGCGCGTCGAAGTTGACTGTTTTCTTGACCCGGCGCAGGCCGAGCTTGCCGGTGAAGAATTCGTTGTTCTGGCGCGCATCGCTGGCCATCGAGGTGACGTGATGCAGGCCCTTGATCTGCTCGAGCATGTTTCTGCTCCTTCCCTTGTGCTGGTGCGGCCCTTGCCGCTGTCCACGCCAATATGAGCATCCGCCTCCTGGCCGCAAAGGCGACAAACACAGAATGGACTGTGCTGTTAAAGTGAACGATCAAGCGCGTTTTGTTCACATTCGGCAAACCGGACCGGCTTGCATGCTCGCCGAAATTGGGCTCCATGAGCGAGGCATGTAGCCAGCGTGAGGATACCGCGGTTGACTGGAAAACGCCCCAACATTCTCCTGATCACATGCGACCAGTGGCGCGGCGACTGCCTGTCGGCTGCTGGCCACAAGGTGGTAAGGACGCCGAATGCCGACGCGCTGGCTGCCGAGGGCGTTCTGTTCAAAAAGCACTATGGCGGCGCCGCACCTTGCTCGCCGGCGCGCGCCTGCCTCTACACCGGCCTCTACCAGATGAACAATCGTGTCTGCCGCAATGGCACGCCGCTCGACGCCCGCCACGGCAACATAGCGCTCTGGGCGCGCGTCCTCGGCTATGATCCTACTCTGTTCGGCTATACCGACATGTCGCGCGATCCGCGCACGCTGTCGCCTGGCGACTCGCAGCTGAAGAGCTATGAAAGCGTGCTGCCGGGCTTCACAGTGCGCCAGGTTCTGCCCGAGCACCAGAAGCCCTGGCTGTCATGGCTCAAGGCGCGCGGCGTCGATGCCAGCGCCGGCTCTCCCGACATCCACCGCTCGGCGGGCGAAATCCTGGAAAACGACGGCGGGGTTAGCAATGCCCCGCCAATCTATTCGAAGGACGAGACGCCGTCGGCTTTCCTAGCCGGCGAATTCATCCGCTGGCTCGGCGAGCAGGAGCCCGATGCCCCGTGGTTCGCGCACCTTTCCTTCATCAGTCCGCACCCGCCCTTCATCGTACCGGCGCCTTACAACGCCATATACGATCCGGCCAGCGGTCCGGCTTTCCATCGCGCCGAAAGCTGGCAAGCCGAAGCAACAAGCCACCCCTATCTCGCCTATGAATTTGAACGGCAGGAACGGTCGAAATTCCGTCCCGGCGCCACAGGCAGGGTGCGCGACTGGGGCGACGATAATTTTCGCCGCATCCGAGCGCTCTATTACGGCATGATCTCGGAGGTCGATGCGCAGCTTGGCCGTGTCTGGCAAGCGGTCAAGGCAGCCGACGCATGGGACGACACCGTCATCGTGCTGACCTCCGATCATGCCGAGCTGATGGGCGACCATTTCATGCTGGGCAAGGGCGGCTTCTTCGACGGCAGCTTCCATATTCCGCTGATCATTCGCGATCCGCGCCGCCGCAAGGCTGCCGGCACCAGCGTCGAGCGCTTCACCGAGGCGGTGGATTTGGCGCCGACCTTGCTCGAGCTCACTGGCGGCGAAGTGCCGCCGCATCTCGACGGCCGCCCGCTGGCGCCCTTCCTGGACGCAGCGGAGCCGGACAATTGGCGCGACGCGGCGCATTGGGAGTTCGATTTCCGCTCGATCGCGGATGGCGATGCCGAACGGTATTTCGGCATCGGTCCGCGCCAGTGCAATCTCGCCGTCATCCGCACGCAAAAGTTCAAATACGTGCATTTCGGCGGTGGCCTGCCGCCCTTGCTCTTCGACCTGGAGAAAGATGCCGGCGAGCTGACCAACGTCGCTGACGACCCAGCCTATCTGCCGGCCCGGCTGGAACTTGCCGAAGGGCTGCTTGCCTGGCGGGCGGAGCATCTCGACCAGTCGCTGGCGCTCGCCGAATTAACGCAGGGTGGCATTGCCGGCGATGTCGCCGGCCTGCCTTTTCCCTCGACATGAGGAAACCCGCGCCGTTGCCGGCGCGGGCTTATCTGTTCGACCAATATGCAGCTTAGCGCATAAGCATGCGCTGTTTGTCGCGGTTTTGCGCATAGGTGCCCTTGTCATAGGCGGCCTGCGCCTCGAGCTGCTCCTTGGTGAAGTTCGTGTAGAGATAGCGCTTGCCGTTCTTGTCGGTCATGAATTTGAGGTTGTCCATGCCGACCGCCACCTCCTTCTCGCCGATGCCGAGGAAGCCGCCGACGTCGATGATGACTGCATCGACCTTCTTGTCGCCGCTCAGCACGACGTCGCCGATCTCGCCGACATTGGCGTCGTTGGCGCCGTAGACGGTGGTTCCGACCAGATCCTCGGCCCGGATTTCGCCGATCGGCATTTCAGTCAGCGTCGACTTGTCGATCGACCCGGTCTTGGTCTGGTCTGCCGTCGTTGCGGGCGCTGGGGCATTTTGAGCCGTCTTACTGGCCTGGTCAGTGTTGTTGGTCGTCGCAGTGTTATCGGTCGTGGTAGTGTTGTTGGCCGTCACGGTAGGCGTGACGATGGCCGGCGCATTAGCCGCGGCATCGTTCGACGCTGTGGTCGCCGGGGCCGGATCATAGGGCTTGCGGTTGAAATCCGGCTGCGCCGTCAGCTCTTCCCTGGTTGTTTGGGCAACCAGCCAGCGATCGCCGTTCCTCTCGGCCCACTGGGCCTTGTCGAAATCATAGGCGACGTTCTTTTCGCCTAGACCGAGGAAGCCGCCCACGCCGATGACCAGCGATTGCGCCTTGCCTTCCTTGTTGAGCACGATGTCGTTCACGTCGCCGATATTCTGGGCGTCGTCGCTGGTGCCGTTATAGACGCTCTCGCCGATGATATTGGTGGCAAGATTGCCCTCGGCTCGCTTCACCGGCTCGGCTGGTGCTGCGGGCGCAGGCGCTGTGTTTTGCGCGCTGGTCGTAGTCGAAGGCGCGGCCGGCACCGCATTATCGGTCGAAGCTGCTGCCGGAGCCGGATCATAGGGCTTGCGGTCGAAATCCGGATGAGCCGTCAGCTCATCCTTCGTCGTTTGCGCTATCAGCCAACGGTCGCCATTTCTTTCGGCCCATTGCAGCTTGCTGTAGTCGAAGGCGACGTTCTTGGTCCCTATGCCAAGAAAACCGCCGACGCCGATGACGACGGATTTTGCCTGGCCGCGCTCGTCGAAGACGACATCGGTGACCTTGCCGATATTCTCTGCATTGTCGCCGGTGCCGTTATAGACCGATTCGCCGATGATGTTGGTGGCAAGGCTGCCCTCGGCACGTATTGCCGAAGCAGAGTCTTGGACGGCGGGCGCTTGCGCCGGCGCCGGGGTCGTCGCCGATTGCGCAAATGCACCCGTCGCAATCAATGTTGCGACTGCTGTCGTGGTTAAAAGGGTGCGGATCATCTTAGTGTCTCCTCGTCGGTGATTTCGTGCACGCTATTCCCGCTTGGCGTCGCTGCGGGCGCAGCGTCTTCTGCATGTTCACAACGTTGTGACCACACTGTTGTTCCGAAAAAAGCCGTGGCGCACCCGGTGCGATGTCGGCGGTTCTCGGATTCGCCGCGCTGGTCGAAAGGAACATTTTCTCGGCCGCCCCGTTCCACTCCCGGCTGGGGCCCCGTCCCGGCCGAATAGGTGCTGGAAAAATGGAGCGGGCATGCGCTTTGCAGCGGTGCTGAACAAGGACGGCGGCACCCTGCGCAGCATCGATCTTGAGGCCTTCGCCGGCCGGATGCGCGGAACGCTTGAGACTGCCGGTCACTCGATCGATATCGAAATCGTCGCCGGCAAGGATATCGTCGCCACGCTGGACGGCGTAGCTTCCAGGCGCGGCATCGACGTCGTGCTGGCGGGAGGCGGCGACGGCACCATCTCGGCCGCGGCAGCTCGTTTGATGAATGGGGAGAAGGCGCTGGCAATCCTGCCGGCTGGCACAATGAACCTTTTTGCGCGCGGCCTCGGCATTCCGCAGACCCTCGATGCGGCACTGAAATCGTTTGCCGACGGCGAGGTGATGGCGATTGACATTGCAACAGCCAACGGCCGGCCTTTCGTGCATCAATTCTCGATCGGCATGCACGCCAGGATGGTGCAACTGCGCCAGAAGATGGAATTCGGCTCGCGGCTGGGGAAGATGCGTGCCTCGGTGCGGGCTGCTTGGGCCACGATCAACAACCCACCGGCGATGAGCGTAACGCTGACGATCGGTGAGGCCGAGATCAGAACGCGGATCACCGGCATCGGCATCACCAACAATCTGTTCGGCGAGGGCCATCTACCCTATGCCGATAATCCGGCAGGCGGCGTGCTGGGCATCTATGTCACCGTGGCACGGCGGCGCGGCGAGTTGATCAGGTTCCTCTTTGACGTCGCCCGTGGCAAATGGCGCGGCAACGAGCATGTCGAAATTCATCAGGCAAACCGGGCCGTTTTGAAAATCCATTCCACGAACAGGAAAATTCAGGCCGTGATGGACGGCGAACTGGTAAAGCTCGATCGCGAAACGACCGTCGAAATCCATCCGCGCGCGTTGAATGTTCTCGTCCCGGCGCGCGCCGCTGAGGCAAAGGTTGCGTGATGTGGGGTTGCGTGATGCGAGCTGGCACGACCGATGGGGAGAGCTTAGCCGCTGGGCGTGTTGCCCTGCTCGGTCTTCGGCGTCTCGATCATCCAGCCGTAGATTTCGGCGACGCCCCAGGCGATGAAAACCAGCAACAGCGCTGCGATGAGAATACGAAGGACATGACGACCCCGCCGCCCTTGACGGGCTTTGTTTTCAGGAATGGTTTTTGGCATGGTCTGGCTCCATATTTGGCGCCGGCAGGCGTAGCTAGCGAGGCATTGGCTGGTAACGGCTCCCCGCTGCGAAAGTTCCGGCTCGGCAAGATAGCAAACGGGCCGGTTGGCCTGCCTAATCAGCGGGGCGGGCCGTCGGGGGTGTAGTGGACGACAATAGCCAGAAAACGCCAGGCCTGCCGGTCGATATTCGCAGTGTGGTGGGCGCCGCGGACCGTCTTGCCGTGCTGCACGGCCTCAACGCGCTGGATACGGCTGCCGACCCCGATTTCGATCGCATCAGCGGTCTTGCCGCTTCGGCGATGCAAACGCCTGTCGCACTGATCGCGCTGGTCGATGCCGAGCGGCAGTGGTTCAAATCCTGTATCGGCCTCGACGCGACCGAAACCGCAACCGAGACATCGTTCTGCGCTCATGCCATCGCAGCCGGCGACGAGCCGTTGGTGGTGGCCGACGCCGCGGCGGATCCGCGGTTCAAAGCCAATCCGCTAGTCACCGGCGAGCATCACATCCGCTTTTACGCAGGCGTGCCGATCATGGTCGACGGCGCACTGATCGGCACGCTCTGCGTGCTCGACCGGAAGCCGCACGCACGTCCCTCTTCTGTCCAGCTCGACCAGCTGTCGGCGCTGGCTGGCCTCGCCGCCAGCCTGTTCACGCTGAAGGATGCCACCCGGAGCGCGGCGATTGCCGAGGCCGCACTGGTTCGAGAGGAAAAGCGGCGCGCTATCGCGCTCGACGCGGCTTCGCTCGCCAGTTGGGCATGGGATATCCGTAGCGACATGATCGACTGCGATGTGCTGCTGCCCGAATTGTTCAATCTGCCCAAGTCGAACAGGCTGAGGGCGCGCGACATCTTGACCGCCATCGACCCGCGCGACGTTCACCAGACCGAAACACGCTTTCGCGACGCGCTGACCGGCAGCGATGATTATTTTGGCGAATACCGTGTCAAAGGCCTCGATCCGCCACGATGGATCGCAACGCGCGGCCGCGTCATAGAGCGCGACGGCGAGGGCAAGCCGACGCTGATCTTCGGCGTCAATTACGACATCACCGAACGCAAGCTTGGCGACGAACGTCAACGGCTGTTGTTGCGCGAGCTCAATCACCGGGTCAAGAACACCTTGGCAACCGTTCAGGCGCTGGCGACGCAGACCGTTCGCCATGCCCGTCAGCCAAGCGAATTTCTCGAGGCATTCGGCGCCCGGCTGCAGGCGCTGGGCGTCGCGCACAGCCTGCTATCGGACCGCGAATGGCGCGGCATCGGCATCCACGAGCTGGTGGAGATCGAGGTAAAGCCGTTCCAAACCGTCGGACAATCGCGTGTAGCTATCTCCGGCGCCGACGTCCTGCTCTCCCCCGACCAGGCAGTAGGGCTCGGCCTGATCCTGCACGAACTGGCCAGTAACGCGCTGCAATACGGGTCGCTGTCGGCTGCTTTCGGAAAGGTCGATCTCGATTGGAAGGTACAAGGCAAGAAGGGTGCACGGCGTCTGGTGCTGGCCTGGCGTGAAAGCGGCGGCCCGCGGGTTGCGCCGCCCGAACGCCATGGCTTCGGCTCGATCCTGATCCGCCGCAGCCTGGCCAAGGTCATTTCCAGCGAGGTGACCCATGAATTCCGGCCGGACGGCGTAGTCGCCGAAATATCGATGCCGCTCGAAGATTTGTGACGCGAAGATTTTACGACCGGGCGCCAGAATCGTTCGCCCAGAACTATCCCCCTCCGAACTATTCCCCTTTGCCGGTATCCGGATCGTCGGAGCCGGGCTTCATGTTCTCGCGGTAGATGGCGTAGGCTGCGAGTGCTATCGCCGGGACGAGAATGGCGCCCAGTCCGGCCTTCCCCGAGCCACCTTTGCCCTTGAGCAGCGCCGGCAGTACGGCGAGTGCTGCGGCGATGCCGACCGCCTTCATGTCGGCGTTGCGTCGCTTCGCCCGGCGCCTGGCGCGCGAGCCGGCCGACATCCGGTAGACGAGCAGGATGAGACCGGCGATTGCCAAAAAGGCGATCCCGAAGCTCAGCGAGGCTGCCATCGGCCCATAGCGGCCCGCCGTCCAGATATAGGCCGCCCCGACCAGGAAGCCGAGGCCGCACAGCGCCGCGAGCGCTGCAACCGTATAGACCATCGCAGCGACGCGCGCGCGTTGCACCGCCGCAATGGTTTCGCCCGAGGCGAGGCCCGAGATCAGCGATGCAAGCATTCGCATGCGTGCAGAACTAGCGGCGCGCGAGGAGCGCGAAGAGGAATCCGACGCCTGCGGCGATCGCCAGCGAAGTCACCGGCTTTTCGCGCATATGGGCTATCATCTGCGCTTCGATGTCCTTAGCGTTGCTGCGCAGGCTGTCGAAGGCTGCTTCGCCCTGGGCGCGCAGTTGCTCGACCCCTTCGGTGGCGGCGCGCCGCGCCGTTCCGTAGCCGTGTTCACCGGTCTTGGCCAACTGCTTGGTGAGTTGTTCGATATCGGCCTTCAGTTGTGCAATGTCAGCCTCAAGATCCGAATTCGTACGGGCTTCGTTCGCGGCCTTTCCTGCGGCAGTCGCCATTGCTTCGCTCTCCTTGTTTTGCTCGGTCGAAACGCTCGACAGACCCCAAGGTTCCGGCGCGAACCTCTTTGAACCTTATCTCCGGCAGCGCTCGTTGCAAATGCCTTGCAAGGGCCGAGGCCAACGTATCCGCGCCAGCACGTCTTTTTAAATGACAGCATGCCAATTAGCGATCATGACTTCCCCGGTTTCAAGATCCCCCGTTTCAAGATAGAGACGCATTTAAAGGAGATATTGCTGCGTGCGCCCATCGCTTGACGGTTTGCGGATTCTTATCCTGGAAGATGAGTTCCTGATTGCCATGGATATCGAGCAGCTTTGCCGCGACTACGGCGCGCTCGATGTGGTCGTCGCCCGGGATCTGGCTGATATCGAACAGCAAGACGTTGCCACTCAGTTCGATGCGGCCATCGTCGACCTCATGCTGAGCGGCGTTTCGACGCTCCAATTTGCTTCGCGGTTGCGTGAAGCGGGCATCCCGTTCGTCTTCGCGTCGGGCTATTCGGATATCGACGAGATCAAGAAATCCTTTCCCGGAGTCAGACTGGTCACCAAGCCCTATTCGGGAGACGATCTCGTCGAGGCAGTGGCAGTGGCCTGCGAGCGAAGGCCTCTCCCCTGAGGCGCGGGAGCGGTTCGAACACCTCCACGCTTCACGCAGCCGTCGACCCCGTCACCTGAGCCGAAATTGCGTCCGGGCCATACTCGTCTTCACCGGAGATTTTCAGGATTTCCTGCAGCCGCGTGCGGGCGCGGCTGACGCGGCTCTTGATCGTTCCGACGGCGCAGCCGCAGATCTCGGCCGCCTCCTCGTAGGAAAAGCCCGATGCACCGATGAGGATAATGGCTTCGCGCTGGTCTTCGGGCAGCAACTCGAGCGCGCCGCGAAAGTCCTCGAGATCAAGCTGGCCGTGCTGGGCCGGATGAACGGCAAGCCTGGCCGTCATGACGCCATCGCTGTCCTGCACCTCGCGGCCGCGCTTGCGCATCTGCGAATAGAATTCGTTGCGCAAGATCGTGAACAGCCATGCCTTAAGATTAGTGCCGGGCTGGAAGCTTTCATGCTTGTCCCAGGCCTTGACCAATGTTTCCTGCACCAGATCGTCGGCCTTGTCGGCGTTTTGCGTCAGCGACACGGCGAAAGCCCGCAGGCTCGGGATCGAGCCGAGCAAATCGGTCTTGAAGCCCTGGGAGACGGCCGCCATGCCTCAGTCCTTCTTCTGTACAGGTTCGGCCTTTTCCAACTGGCTGAGCAGTTGGGCGAAGCGATCCGGCACATTGTCGGAGACCAGCTCGTCGTAGTATTGTTTGAGTTTGCGGCCGATTTCCGAGTTCGGCCCAAGCGGGTCGCGGGAAGCAGCCCGGCGCCCGTTGCCAACGCCAGCCGTGGTAGCTTTCGTCATGTTCTTCATTTCGCCCTTCGTCCCAGCCTTAAGCCGCCCTTCAACACATAACGCAAGGCAAGCGGCAGCCTCGTCTGGTTGCCCAACCCGCCCTTAAACGCCAGCCCCACATATTAGTTCCGCACGATTGGAACCTTTTTCAAGGAGCCAGCGTTTTATCTATTAGGCTTGCAAACCGCATTTAGCTGTAACATGCAATCACGTCATATGAGGGAGACGTCCAATATGAGCCTATCAGCAACCATCGCTCCGCACCTGCCGTTCCTGCGCCGCTTCTCGCGCGCCGTATCCGGATCGCAAGAGAGCGGCGACGCGCTGGTCGCCGCAATGCTCGAGGCCATCATTGCCGATGTCGACATCTTTCCGGACGCATCGAACGACCGCATCGCGCTTTACAAGGTCTTTGCCAAGCTCTTCACCTCGGTGGCCATTCGCGTTCCGCAAGAGCATGCCCAGTCGGCATGGGAGCAGCGCGCCGCGGCCAATCTGAATGCAATCGCGCCGCGTCCCCGCCAAGCCTTCCTGCTGGTCGCCGTCGAAGGCTTCAGCGAAGACGAGGCGGCGGAGATTCTCGACGTCGACGAACAGCAATTCTCCGAACTTCTCGCTCAGGCGAGCAACGAGATCTCCCGTCAGGTGGCGACCGACGTGCTGATCATCGAGGATGAGCCGCTGATTGCCATGGATATCGAGGAAATGGTCGAAAGCCTCGGCCACCGCGTCGTCGGAACGGCGCGCACCCACGCCGAGGCGGTGGCGATGTTCGGCAAGGCGCGGCCAAAGATGGTGCTTGCCGATATTCAGCTTGCCGACGGCAGTTCGGGCATTGCGGCCGTGAATGAGATCCTGTCGTCCACCTCGGTGCCGGTGATCTTCATCACCGCCTTTCCCGAGCGCCTGCTCACCGGCGAGCGGCCGGAACCGGCTTTCCTCGTCACCAAGCCGTTCAATCCGGACATGGTCAAGGCTCTTATCAGTCAGGCCCTGTTCTTTGACCGGCACGCGAAGGCCGCGGCATAAAACAGCTAGCGGTCGCGCTGCGGCCGCCAGGGTGTGGGATAGCCACTCCTCTTGGATCAGAGGGGGCGTAATTCACTGGCAACCAACTGGTGCCGAACCTGAGAACCTGACAAGAAGCTTTTCGCACACCGCAACAATTCGGGCCGTAAAGATTTTCAGCATCGTCTTTTTCGGGAAATGGTGGAACAAACGGAGGCGAATCACGTTTTCACCGCAGCATTGGAAGGAGATGGATCATGCTTTACTGGGCGCTCGTATTTCTCGTCGTGGCGATCATCGCCGGTGCGCTTGGTTTCGGCGGCATCGCTGGCACCTCGGCCGGCATAGCGCAGATATTGTTCTTCGTCTTTCTCGCTTTCCTGATCATATCGCTTATTGCCGGCCTGATCAGACGAGCGTGAATGCCAAGCGGCCATTTAAGCGAACACTGGAAGCCGCACCCCTCAAACGGTTTCCAGCCACCGCCGGGCAGTGTCCTCCAACGGGACGCCGCTCGGCGGACCGCTTTTTAAGGCTTTATACGAAGCGCCTCCTTTTGGAACCCATTTCTCCGCGAGCCGTTCAGCCCGACATGGGTTGAGCAAGATGACCGATGCGTTCCAGAGTCGGAAAGATGAAAGACCGCGGCCAGAGTGATGAGATCATCGCTTTGCATCCCGCCGAAAGCGGAATGCAGCTTGGCCGAGCCCTTCTCCACGCCCTGCACAATGCCGGGATTTCCGTTCTATACCAGGATCGCGAGATGAAGACGGTGTGGGCGCGCAACATGCGCGCACCATGGACCTCCGATGCCTCCGATAATAACGGCATCTTGCCGCCTGCGCAGGCAGCGCGTATCGGCGCCGCCAAGCACGACGTCATCGTCTCCGGCAATCCCCAACACCTCGAACTCAGCGTGCCGGCCGATGATGGCGCCCGCTGGTTTCAGGTGTGGATAGACGCCGACCGCAACGAGACCGGCGCAGTGCAGGGCGTCGTGACCACCATGGTCGAAACGACCGAGCAGAAACGCCGGGAGCAGACGCTGAAGGCGCTGCTGCGCGAGGTCAGCCACCGCTCCAAGAACCTCTTGGCCATCATCCAGAGCATCGCCACCCAGACGGGCCGCTATTCGGGCAGCATTGACGATTTCCTGACGCGTTTCCGGGGCCGATTGCAGTCGCTGGCCTCCTCGCAGGATCTGGTTACGTCATCCAACTGGCGGGGAGCAGCGCTGCGTGAGCTGGTTTCCGGTCAGGTCGGCAGGTACGGCGCGGACCCCATGCACAGCCTGCGTTTCCGCGGCGCAAATCCGTATCTCAATCCCAATGCTGCCTTGCACATCGGCTTGGCCATGCATGAGCTCGCCGTCAATTCGGTCAGCTATGGCGCACTGTCGCGCACCGATGGCTTCGTCGAGGTCACGGCTGATCTGACGGCCGCTTCCGCTGGCGAGCCTGCTCTGTCACTGACATGGGCCGAAGTGATCGGAGCCAACGACAATCAGCGCAGCGAGAAGCGTTTTGGCAGCGTCGCGCTTGAACGCGTCGTGCCCACATCGTTGAATGGAACGGCGACACTCGAAATCACCGGCAACCGCCTCGAATATCGCCTTGTCGTTCCTCACGGCAATTTCGAGACGGATTGAACGAACGGCGGCCGCCCGGAAGAAGGCTTGCTGCGCATCGCCCCACCTTAACCGACTGTTCACCATAAAGTCCGATCCTGTCTGAACGTGCCGATCCGCCGGATCTCGATCGCAGTTTGGCGCAATATGAAAGGAATAGGCCTTGACGGCTGCAGACTTGAACAGAATGGAACAGGCCGCTCGCATTTCGATGGGCGGGTTTCAGGACCCCGACGCGTTCGCAGCGCCCGTGCCTCGCGCTTCGCCGCTCCGCTTTGCCGTTTACGCGCTCATAGCCGCGCTCGTCCTGGCGGCCGCGTCCCAGTTGATTTGATCGAGCTCGCCAAGATTGCCGGCAGCTTCTGCCTGCTCACGTCGGCTTGATCGCACTGTCCAGGAACTTTGAGGGATTTGGACCGTTTCCGTGGCGAGAGGTCCCTTGCCATGGAGCACATTGCCGCTTTGCTGTTGGTTGTCGGCTGTTCGAACGGCATGACCGCGTGTCGTGAATTGCCTACGCCGGTAAGCGTTTTCGAAACCGAGGCGGAGTGCATGGCCGCGCGCCCGCTTGCGGTGACCAACCTCCGCGATCAAGCCCAGCATATCGTCGCCAAATGCCTTGCCGTCGATCCGGCGCTCGAGGACGATTATGACCGGATCGTCTGGAGCGTGCGTCCGGACGGCACGCTCGATGCCTCCTTGGAGATTTCCAACTTCATGGTAGCATCGAACGCCGCGCGCCCCGAAAAAGACTATCTTAATCAACAATGAAATCGTGCGGGCAAAGGCCGTGCTTTCATGCTAAATGGCGGCTGGAGCTTACTAAAGTGAGGACAAAGTGAGGAGTGACTTCATGCGGAAGATGATTATTGCCATGGTTGCCGTGGTTGCGGTCAGCGGCTGCACCACCACGGAGGAGAACGTGGGTATCGGCACTGTGGGCGGCGCGCTCATCGGTGGCGCCGTCGGCGGCGGCAAGGGCGCTTTGATCGGTGCTGGCGCTGGTGCGATTGGCGGCCTGCTCGTTCGCCGTCTGCAGAATGGCTATTGCCAATACAGAGATCGTCACGGCCGGATCTACACAGCCCGCTGCAACTAGTTTCGAAAAACAGGCCAACGTCAAACGCGGAGGCAGATATGTCTCCGCGTTTGCGCGCGCAAAGCGCTCTCGTGATGCGGCTCATGGAATGAAGTTTCAGGCCGGCAGCGGAATCCTGATCTCCACGTTCAGACCGTCCTCACGAAAGTCGCGCCTGATCGTACCGCGTAATTCGCGCGTGACGTTGAGATCGATCAGTCTGGTTCCAAAACCGCTCTTTGCCGGTGTCTTGAGCTTTTTCTGCCCGGCCTCACGCCAGTTGAGGACCAGTGTGCGGACGCGTCCGCGGCCTTCGAGCGACCAGTCGACCTTGAGCGCCCAGCCGCCCTTGAGGGTGTTGGCCGAATTGCCGGCTTCGCCATATTTTAACGCGTTCGTCGCCAGTTCGTGAAAGACGAGGCCGAGCGCCTGCGTCGTCTTCTCGTCGAGAAGAACCTCCGGTCCCGACAACAGCTCTTCGGGAAGCTCATTGCCGAACACTTGGCCGAGCTCGATGCGCAGCAGGTCGCCAAGATCGGCTTTCTGCCAGCGTGAGCGCGTCAGCATGTCCTGGGAAGCCGCCATTGCCTGCAGCCGGGCCGAGAAAGACGTCGAGAATTCCTGGACGTCGGCGGCGTGCGATGCTGTCTGGCGCGCGATTGCCAGCACCCGCGTGATCGAGTTCTTGATGCGATGCTTCATCTCCTGCAGCATCAGGTCTTTTTCCAGTAGGCTCTTCTCGGTCGTTTCGTGAAGCAGCGAGACCGCCTCATAGGCCCGCTCCTGATAGCGGGCCACCAGCGCGATGGCGCCGGCAAGCAGCAGGCCGAACAATCCCAGCATCACCGGAATGGCGCGCGAGGAAGGTTGCGAAAAAGCACTTGTCGGCCTGAACAGGACAGTCCACGGCCGGCCGGCAACAGTGATTTTGCGGGTGACCAGCAGCCTGTCGCCGAGGGCCGAAACAGGCGGCGTTTCCGACTGGAACAGCAGATTGTCGCTGTTCACCACGCCGTCGTAGACCTCGGTATTGACCGGCAACAGTGGCGCCCGGCTGAGCGCGGCCTGGAACAGGTCCCGGGAGCGGAAGGCCGCATAGAGGAAACCGGCAGTTGAGGATCTCGACGCGTTGACGGCGTCCGGCGCGGTTTCGACATTAAGCCGGACGAAGACGAAGAACCCGGTGAAGGTCTGCGCGGCACCCGTTTCCTTGCCGAGCTGCGCAAGCCCGCTGGCATGCTGCTGGTCGTCGGCCAACGCTTTTTCGATCGCCTCGCGCCGCACCGGCTGGGTGAACATGTCGTAGCCGATGCTGGATTTGTTGGACGGATCCAGCGGCTCGAACAGCACGATGGGCGTACGCCAGGGCAAGTTCGTGTCGGGATAGATCGCATGGCTTGCGCCGTGGTCGTGCAGGATGTCGCGCTCGACCGCCGCGTCGTTTTCAGTTTTCGCCAGGCGGAGGAAGCCGATGCCGCGCAGGCCGGCGAAATTATTGTCGATGTCGAGTGCGTTGAAGAAAGCCTTGAACTCGCCTTGCGAGATACCGCCATTGCGCGCATCGAACAGCGCCTGGGTCGAGCGCAGCAGCGACAGGTCCAGGTCGATGCGGCTTTCGATCCGGTTGAGCGCGTCGTCTGCCGTCGCCTCGAATTTTATGCGGGCCGCTTCCTGGGTGGCAAAATAGGCAAAACCCGCCATCGTCAGGCTGATCAGCGCGACGGCGATGAAAGCGACGGTCGGAAAGAGCTTTTTCAATTGCTGATACGGGCCATGGAAGGTTCTTTATGGGCAAGTCCCGGCGTCAACACAATGGCGAGGCCAAAGCATGGTGACGACTGGCACATTACGCCGCATTTGATTAGCCGGCTAATTCTTGTTCAAGCGGCGATCTTCAGGGCCCCCGGGCCCGGTATGGCGCCGGGCGGGCATTTGCCGAGAATGATCATGCCGAGCACCTCGTCCTGGGTGACGTCGGTTGTGCGCGCCGTGCCGACAACCCGACCGTTCTTCATGACGCAGACGCGGTCGGCAAGCTCGAACACGTCGTGAATGTCGTGGCTGATCAGGAAGATGCCGATGCCGTCGGCCTTGAGCTGCTTGACCAGTTCGCCGACCTGCGCAGTTTCTTGCGGCCCCAGTGCCGCCGTCGGCTCGTCCATGATCAGGATGCGGGCGTTGAACAGGATGGCGCGGGCGATCGCAACCGACTGCCGCTGGCCGCCCGAAAGCCTTATTACCGGCTCCTTGAAGCGTTGGAAACGCGGATTGAGCCTGCCCATCACCTTGCGCGCCTCGGCCTCCATGGCGACGTCGTCGAGCGTACCCCAGCCGGTCATCAGCTCGCGGCCGAGAAACAGGTTGGCGGCCGCGTCGACATTGTCGGCCAGCGCCAGCGTCTGGTAGATCGTCTCGATGCCGTACTTTTTGGCGTCGCGCGGGTTGGAGATCGAAGCCTCCTCGCCGTTGACGAAAATCTGGCCCGCATCGCGCTTGTAGGCGCCAGACAAGATTTTTATCAACGTCGATTTGCCGGCACCGTTATGGCCGAGCAAAGCCATCACCTCGCCCGGGAAAAGATCGACCGAGGCATCGTCGACGGCGCGAATGCCGCCGAAGGCGATGGAAATGTTGCGCATCTCGATCAGCGGCGTGCCCGTGGGAGCGGTCTTGTCTGCCATGCTCGTTCCTCCTCCCTATAGATCTTGCTTGAGCATGATCTTGTCCGAACCGAAGGTCAGCGGCAGCAAAAACCGGTTTCCACTTTTCGCTGACGCGGATCTTCGGTTCGGGATCATGCTCAGACCCGTTTGCGATAGACGGTATCGAGCCACACCGCGACCACCAGCACGGCGCCGACAACGATGCTCTGCAGCGGCGAATCGATGCCGAGCAGCACCATGCCGGATTGCAGCGACTGCATCAGAAGCGCGCCGAGCATGGCGCCGAGCACCGTGCCGGAGCCGCCGGCGAGCGACGTGCCGCCGATCACGGCCGCCGCGATGACCAGGAGCTCGTCCAGGGTCCCCAGCGCATTGGTCGACGCGTTGAGGCGGGCCGATGCGATCGCCGCACTGATCGCGGCCAGCACGCCCATGATCATGAACACCTTCATGGTCACCCAGCGTGTGTTGATGCCGGCGAGATTGGCAGCCTCCGGATTGCCGCCGATGGCGAAGACATAGCGGCCGAAACGGGTGCGCCTGGTGATGAAGGTCATGACAATGCCCGCGGCCACGGCCATCAGCACCGGTATGGCGATGCCGTGGGCGATGAACAACCCGCCCTCGGGAATGGTGATGCCGTTCTGCTGGGCATATTGGCGTACGATGCCGACCGGCCAAGGATAGGAATTGGCGATCCAGACGGCGCCAAGGATGGCGGCGCAGGCTATCACGCCGAGCAAGGTTTCCGCCCAGACAGGGCGCAGCGGGAACTTGAACCGCTTGCGCTGCGAGCGGCCGTTGAAGAGCACGAAGGCAACGGCCGCGCAGGCGACGACACCGACGATCCAGCTCCAGGTGGCGCCGATCGAGCCGCGTGGTCCGCCGCCCATCAGCTGGAAGGTCCTGTCCAGCGGCGCAACGGTGCGCCCGCTGGTAATCAGCCATGCCATGCCGCGCCAGATCAGCAATCCGCCGAGCGTCACGATGAAGGCAGGAACCTCGAGATAGGCGATGATGAAACCCTGAAACGCTCCGATAGCCAGGCCGAGCACCAGGCCGGCGGCCAGTGCAATGACCCACAGCCAGGGGCTGCCAAGCTGAAACCCCATGACGCGGACGAGGAATTCGGCCTGCGCCACGCCCATCACCATGCCGATCACGCCTTCCACCGAACCGACGGAAAGATCGATGTTGCGCATCACGATGACCAGCACCATGCCTGTCGCCATGATCGCCACCGAGGAGGTCTGCACGGAAAGGTTCCAGAGATTGCGCGGCGTCAGGAAGAGCCCGCCTGACAATATGTGGATCCCGACCCAGATGACCAGCAGCGCGCCGACCATGCCGAGCATGCGCGTGTCGAGTTCGGTTGCCTTGAGAAATCGGGCAACGACGCCGAGCTCGGATTCACGCGCCCGGTCTGCGGTCGAGCTGTCGACCGGCGTGTTGGAAGTCGTGTCGGTCATGATGTTTCTCCCGCCGGGTTGCCGTCTGCCGCGGATGCCGGAAGCAGCCTAGAAGTTATCCGCCGGAAGCGGAAAAACAATTCTTCTTGAAAAAACGCCGCGGCGAGCAGCCGCGGCGTTCGGACTTCTCGGAAACGTCGGATCAGTTGCAGACCGGAACAGTGCCCGCCGCCACGCCGGCGCAGACTTCTTCTTTCTTGATCCAGCCGGCGTCGATGACGACGTTGAGGTTGTCCTTGGTGATGGCGACCGGGGTCAGGAACAGCGACTTGACGGTGTTGCCGCCGGGCGTGGTGAAATCCTTAACGCCCGCAACGTCGGTCATCTGCTTGCCGTCGGCCAGTTGCGAGGCGATCTCGGCGGCGTTCTTGCCGAGCTCGCGCGCGTCCTTCCACACCGACACGGTCTGTGTGCCGAGCGCGATGCGGTTCAGCGCGGCGTGGTCGCCGTCCTGGCCCGAGACCGGAACGGATCCGGCCAGCCCTTGCGCCGTCAGCGCGGCGACGACGCCGCCGGCGGTGCCGTCATTGGCGGCGACTACGGCATCGACCTTGTTGTCGTTCGCGGTCAGGAACTGTTCCATGTTCTTCTGGGCGTTGGCCGGCAGCCAGCCGTCGGTATAGGCCTCGCCGACATTCTTGATCTTGCCGCTGTCGATGGCGTCCTTCAGCACTTCCATCGAACCGGCAAACAGGAAATCGGCATTCGGATCGGCGCCCGAGCCCTTGATGAAGACGTAGTTGCCTTCCGGCTTCACCTTGAACACTTCGCGGGCCTGCATGCGGCCGACCTCCTTGTTGTCGAAGGTCAGGTAAAAGACGTCTTTGTTCTCGATCAGCCGGTCGTAGCCGACGACCGGAATACCTTCGTCCAGCGCCTTCTGCACAGCCGGCCCGATCGCCGAGGCGTCCTGCGCCAGGATGATCAGTGCGTTGGCACCCTGCGAGATCAGGCTCTCGACGTCGGTGAGCTGCTTGCCCGGGTTGGACTGTGCATCGGCGGAAATATACTTGTCGCCGGCGGCCTCGATGGCGGCCTTCATTGCGGCTTCGTCGGTCTTCCAGCGCTCCTCCTGGAAATTCGACCACGAAACGCCGATGACCTTGTCCTTAGCCTGCGCCACCGACGCGAGCGTCAGCGTCATGGCGACACCCGCCAGAATGGCGGTCGTGAATTTCTTCATCATATCCTCCCTGCGCCGCGTACGGCGTGACCAATTGGCCCAAAGACCAGCTAGAGGCGTTAATTTTTTCGAGCCTCGAAAAAATACTGACCCGATCTCCGGCTGCTGTCAACATCGATTCTGATGGATTTTGATGACTCTCCGAGTTTTTTCGAGTGTCGGAATAAACGATGACAGCGCCGCCGGCATCTGACACTATTTGCCTGTATCTGACACTATTTGTCGGACATTACCGACGGCTTCCGGTTCATGAGCGGCCGCGGCAACCGGGAGGAAAGCAAAACGATGTCGGTCGGAATCCGCCATGACGATTTGCGCCGGCGCAACCGGGCGATGGTGATCTCGGCGGTGCGCCGGGCCAGCCAGCCGTCGCGTACGGAGATCGCTGCAACCACCGGCCTCAGCCATTCGACCATATCGGCGATCTCCTCCGACCTGATACGGGAAGGCATCCTCGCCGAGAGCAAGGCAAACGAGCCCGTTTCGTTGAAACGCGGTCGTCCGCAGGTCGGCCTCGCCCTCAACCCGGAAGCGGCGGCGGTGCTGACCGTGGTGTTGTCGCTGAATTTCCTGTCGGCCGCCATCATCGACTATGCGGGACAGGTGGTCGTCGAGGAACAGCGCCGGCTGGACACGCTGACCATGCCGCGCGACGAGCTGATCCGCGAATGCATGGCCATCGTCCGGCGCCGGCTGGAAGATCCAGACCTTGACGTCCGCAGTGTCGCCCGCATCGCCCTGGCGATTCAGGGAATTACCGACTCCCCTGCACGCGCCATGCTGTGGTCGCCGATCACGCCGCAGACGGACATCGCCTTTGCCGACATGCTGGAAGACGAATTCGGCATCCCGGCCACGGTGGAGAACGATTGCAATATGATGGCGGTGGCTTTGCGCTGGCGCGATCCGGATCGCTATCGCGACGACTTCATCGCCATCCTGCTTTCGCACGGCATCGGCATGGGGCTGGTGCTGAAGGGCGAGCTGTTCACCGGCACGCATTCCTCGGGCGGCGAGTTTGGCCACATGATCCATCGTCCAGGCGGCGCGCTCTGCCGTTGCGGGCGGCGCGGCTGCATCGAGGCCTATGCAGGCAATTACGCCATCTGGCGCAACGCTACGGGGATGAGCGAAGACAGCAAACCGGTCGCCGACGTCAGCGACGCCGACATGCGCGCGTTGGCGGCCCGGGCCCGCGAGAAGGATGGGCCGGAACGCGAGGCCTACCGCAGGGCCGGCGAAGCGCTGGGTTTCGGTCTCGGCTCGTTGTTCGCGCTGATCGATCCAGCACCGGTCGCGATGGTCGGCGTCAGTGCCGCCGCCTTCGATCTGATCGAGCCGGCCTTGCGCAAGGCCATCGCCCAGACCGCCGGTGGCCAGCATTCGAGCTCGATCTCCTTCGACACCGAGCCGAACGAATTGCCGCTGATCCGCGAAGGCTGCGCGATGCGGGCGTTAAGCTTCGTCGACCAGGAGATTTTCGCGCCGGGCGCGCAAATGAGGCCCGGCATCAGAAAGAACGTAGCCTGACCAGGCAGGTCAATCTTCCCTGATCGCATAGCCGGCACCGCGGATGGTGCGGATGACATCCGGCATGCGGCCGTTATTGACGGCTTTGCGCAGCCGCCCGACATGCACGTCGACGGTGCGTTCGTCGATGTAGATCGTCTCGCCCCAGACATTATCGAGCAACTGGCTGCGCGAGAAGACGCGGCCGGGATGCCGCATCATGAATTCGAGCAGCCGGAATTCGGTCGGCCCGAGCCGGATTTCGCTCTTCTTGCGATAGACCCTGTGCGATTCGCGATCGAGCACGATGTCGCCGACCTTCAGCACGCTGGACAGCACTTCCGGCTTGGCGCGGCGCAGCAGCGCCTTGACCCTGGCCATGAATTCCGGTGTCGAAAACGGTTTGACCAGATAGTCGTCGGCGCCGGTCGAAAGACCGCGCACCCGGTCGCTCTCCTCGCCGCGCGCGGTCAGCATGATGATCGGCAGCCGCTCGGTTTCGGGGCGCACCCGCAACCGTCGGCAGAGCTCGATGCCGGAAACCGCTGGTATCATCCAGTCGAGCACCAGAAGATCGGGCACATTCTCCTGCAAACGGATCTCGGCTTCGTCGCCGCGTGTCACCACCTCGACCTGGTAGCCTTCGGATTCGAGATTGTAGCGGAGCAGCACACCCAACGGCTCCTCGTCCTCCACCACCATTATGCGTGGTGCGATCATCGGCTGGGCACCCCCATCATGTCACCGGTGCGGACATTGTCGTTTCGTCCTGCTTCGGACGATTGACAGGCAATTGCTCGCCGGTCAGCACATAATACGCATTTTCGGCGATGTTGGTGACATGGTCGCCGATCCGCTCCAGATTCTTGGCGCAGAACAGCAGATGCGTGCAAGCGGTGATGTTGCGCGGGTCTTCCATCATGTACGTCAACAGCTCGCGGAACACGGACGTGTATTTGACGTCGATGCGCTCGTCGGCGGCGCGTAGCTTGGCCAGCGCGGCCGCATCGCCGGCAGCATACTCCTCGATGACGCCCTGCACCTGGATGAGCACCAGCTGCGCCATCGCATCGATGGAATGCGATAGGTCGCGCGGCGTGACGCTGAGGCCGACCGCACTCACACGCTTGGCGATATTCTTGGCAAGGTCGCCGATGCGTTCGAGGTCGCCGGCCATGCGGATCGCCCCGACGACATGGCGCAGATCGTGGGCCATCGGCTGGCGCTTGGCGATCAGGGTGATGGCGCGGTCGTCCAGTTCGCGTTGACGCGCATCCATGATGGCGTCGTCCGAAACAACGCGCTGCGCCAGCGCATTGTCGGAATTCAACAGGGCCTTGGTCGCCCCGCCGACCATCGAACCGGCGAGGTCGGCCATGTCGCGGATCAGCTTGCTGATCTGCTCGAGATCCTCGTCGAAAGACGCGACTGTATGTTCGGCCATGATATTGTCCTCGTCTGCGTGATCGGCACCGCTCAGCCGAAGCGGCCGGTGATGTAGTCCTGCGTGCGCTTCTCGCGGGGCGACGTGAAGATCTTCTCGGTCCGGTCGAACTCGACCAGCTCACCCAGATACATGAAGGCAGTCTGGCGCGACACGCGCGCCGCCTGCTGCATGTTGTGAGTGACGATGACGATCGTGTAGTCGGCTTGCAATTCGTCGATCAGTTCCTCGATCTTGGCGGTCGACAGCGGGTCGAGGGCCGAGGCCGGTTCGTCGAGCAGAATGACTTCCGGCTTCACTGCCACGGTGCGGGCAATGCAGAGCCGCTGCTGCTGGCCGCCGGAGAGGCTCAAGCCGCTGGCGTTGAGCTTGTCCCTGACCTCGCCCCAAAGCGCGGCACGCTTCAACGCCTGTTCGACGCGGCCGTCCATCTCGGACTTGCCGAGATTCTCGTAGAGCCTGACGCCGAAGGCGATGTTCTCGTAGATCGACATGGGGAACGGCGTCGGCTTCTGGAACACCATGCCGATCTTGGTCCTGAGCAGGTTGAGATCCTGCGACCGGTCGAGAATGTTCTTGCCGTCGAGCAGGACCTGGCCCTCGGCTGTCTGTTTCGGGTAGAGCTCGTAGATGCGGTTGAAGACGCGCAGCAGCGTCGACTTCCCGCAGCCCGAAGGCCCGATGAAGGCCGTGACACTGCGCTCGGGCAGCGACAGGCTGATGTCCTTCAGCGCCTTGCTCTGGCCGTAGTAGAAGTTGAGGTTCTTGACCTCGATCTTCGTCTTCTCGGCGACCGTTTCGGTCATCGTCATGTCCGGGGACAACATCTGTGTCATCTGTCCTCTCTGCGTCCGGTAAGGCTGCGGGCGAGGATGCTCAAGCCCAGAACCGTCAGGGTGATTATGAGTGCGCCGGTCCACGCCAGCTGCTGCCATTCCTCGTAAGGGCTGAGAGCGAACTGGAAGATGGTCACCGGCAGGCTGGCCATCGGCGCGTTGATATTGCTGCTCCAGAACTGGTTGTTGAGCGCGGTGAAGAGCAGCGGCGCCGTCTCGCCGGAAATGCGTGCTATCGACAGCAATATGCCGGTGACGATGCCGGACAATGCGGCGCGGTAGGCGACCGAACGGATCACCACCCAGCGCGGCGCGCCGATCGCGGCGCCGGCTTCACGCAACGCGTTCGGCACCAGGTTGAGCATGTCTTCAGTAGTGCGCACGACCACCGGAATGACCAGGATGGCAAGCGCAACGGCGCCGGCAATCGCCGAGAAATGCCCCATTGGCCGCACCATCAATTCATAGACGAACAAGCCGATGATGATCGACGGCGCCGACAACAGGATGTCGTTGATGAAGCGGACGACGGTGGTGATGCGCGAAAAGCGTCCATACTCGGCCATGTAGGTGCCGGCCAGAACGCCGATTGGCGTGCCAACGATAACGGCGATGACCGTCATGACCAGGCTGCCGGCGATGGCGTTGAGCAGGCCGCCAGCTTCGCCCGGTGGTGGCGTCATCTCGGTGAAGACCGCGAGCGAAAGCCCGGCTGTGCCCTTATAGACCAACGCGCCGAGAATGAGCGCCAGCCAGGCAAGCCCGATGCCGGCGGCGACGACGCAAAGCGTCATCATCACCGAATTCCTGGCTTTGCGGCGGCTGTGGAGCGATGAGGATGTCGACATCGGTCAGGCTCCCGTACGGGCGTCGATCCGCATCAGCATATAGCGGGCGGCGGCAAGGATCAGGAAGGTGATGACAAACAGGATCAGGCCGAGCGAAACCAGCGAAGAGGTGTAGAGGTCGCCGTCGGCCTCGGTGAATTCGTTGGCGATGGTCGCCGAGATGGTCGTGCCCGGAGCGAACAGGGAGGCGCTGATGCGGTGGGCGTTGCCGATAACGAAGGTCACCGCCATGGTTTCGCCGAGCGCGCGGCCGAGGCCAAGCATGACGCCGCCCATGATGCCGATGCGGGTATAGGGAATGACCACGCGCCGGGTCACTTCCCATGTCGTGCAGCCGATGCCATAGGCCGATTCCTTCAACACCGCCGGCACCGTATCGAAGACGTCCTTGGTGATCGAGGTGATGAAGGGCAGCACCATGATGGCAAGGATCAGCGCGGAGGTCAGAAGGCCGATGCCGTAGGGAGGGCCGGCGAAAAGGCTGGATAGTCCCGGCACACCATGGAAGAGGTTGATGACGAAGGGCTGTATCGTCGTCTGCAGGAACGGCGCGAACACGAACAGGCCCCAGATGCCATAGATGATCGAGGGAATGCCGGCCAAGAGCTCGACCGCTATGCCGATGGGGCGCCTCAGCGGACGCGGGCAGAGTTCGGTGAGAAAGACCGCAATGCCGATGCCGATCGGCACCGCGATCAGGATGGCGATGGCCGCCGTGACGATGGTGCCGTAGATCGGCGCCAGCGCGCCAAATTTTTCCGTGACCGGATTCCAGCTTTCGGTCGTCAGGAAAGAGAAGCCGAAGGCCGACAGCGCCTGCCACGAGCCGGCAAACAGCGACATCGCGACACCGCCGAGGATGACCAGCACAAGAATTGCAGAAGCGCGGGTGAGTCCGCGGAATATGGCATCTGTGAGCGCGAAGCGCCGCACCGTAGCTTCCCTGGCCCGGGCTGCTGCAGATGATGGCATGGCATCGGAAGCGATGGTCATTGGGTCCTCGCGATTGAAGGCAACAGGGAGGGCGCCGTCGACGCCCTCCCTGGAGGAGATTACATAGCCGAGTAGAGCGGCTTGCCGTCGCTGCCGACGACTTCCTTGGCCCACATGGCCTTGACGCTCTCGACCACCTTGTCAGGCATCGGAACGTAGTCCAGCTCGCCGGCCATCTCATCGCCCTTGTCATATGCCCAGGCGAAGAATTTGAGCGCTTCGCCGGTGGTCGCGGCATCGTCCGGCTTTTTGTACAGGAGGATCCACGTCGCCGCCGTCATCGGCCAGGACTCGGCGCCCGACTGGTTGGCGAGGATCACGCCATAGCCTGGCTTCGAGCTCCAGTCGGCGTTGGCTGCGGCCGCCGAGAACGCCACTGCGGTCGGCTCAACCTTCTTGCCGTCCTTGTTGATCAGATCGGTGTAGGTGAGCTTGTTCTGCTTGGCGTAGGCGTATTCGACATAACCGATCGCGCCGCCGGTCTGGGAGACGTTGTTGGCAACGCCCTCATTGCCCTTGGCGCCGATACCGACGGGCCATTCCACTGCCTTGTCGACGCCGACCTTGTCCTTCCAGTCCGCACTGACGTCGCCAAGATAGTATGTGAAGTTGAACGTGGTGCCCGAACCGTCGGAACGGTGAACGACCGCGATCGCCTGCGAAGGCAGCTTGACGTCGGGATTGAGCTTCTTGATCGCCTCGTCGTCCCACTGCGTGATCTTGCCGAGGAAGATGTCGGCCAGCGTCGCTCCGTCGAAAACCAGCTCGCCCGGCTTGACGCCTTCCAGATTGACGACGGGAACGATGCCGCCCATCACCATCGGAAACTGGGCCAGTCCGGACGATTCAAGCTCGTCGCCGCTGAGCGGCGCATCCGAAGCGCCGAAGGTAACCGTCTTGGCTTTGATCTGCTTGATGCCGCCGCCGGAACCGATCGACTGGTAGTTAAGGCCAATGCCGGTGTCTTTCTTGTAGGTGTCGGCCCACTTCGCATAGATCGGGTAGGGGAAGGTGGCGCCGGCGCCGGAGATGTCCGCGGCGAGCGCGGCGGACAGGGTGAGGGTGGTCGTCGCCGCAGCCATTGCAATCGCAACGGCCGCCGAGCGGATGAAATGTCTCATGTGGCCTGCTCCTGTTCGGAATATGGTCTCTCGGCGCCATTCCTCCGGCGCCCGCTGAGGCCAATAGCCCCCGATTATTACAGTCGCATGACAGTTTCATGTCGCTCCGGTAACGTTGTCCAGCCGGGGTAAGAAGGAGCGGCCGCGGGCTTTGTCGGAATGGCCGCGGTTTGCCGCTGGAATCAGCAGCTTGCGTGAATTCCGGCCAACATTATCCCCTCGGAGATCGCAGCAATCGGCCTCGAAAAGAAAAACCGGGCGAGAGCGCGTTGCATGCAGCCAGAAGGTGTCATGGCCGCGCCATCGCCGAAACAGGTCCGTTGGGGTAAATCTGACCCTGTTTCTTGCCGGCGGTCGCTGCTCCCGCCCGTAACTGGAGGAGCGGAACTTCGAATATCCTATTGTCGCGACTGAGCGCGGCATTGGTATGGTGCGATCGCACCATGGCCTTACGCTGGAAGCGTTGACGAATCGCAAGGTTTAACTCGCCTCGCGCTGGATCTCGCCATCCGCGCCCGACCCGGTGCTCGATCTTTCGAGCAGAGCCTTCGACTGGAAGTGCGACGATTTCTACTTCACCGTACCTACTCCCTCTGCACTATTCCGCCGGTTGTCGGTTAGGCCGAAGCGGCGTTATAAGCTTGCAGGGGTGTTGCTGATGTCTCGACGGATTCCGCCTGTCTTCCTGTGCCTGGTGCTGCTTTTGGGAAGCGGCTGCGCGCGCAGCTATGATGGTACCGTGATCATTCCCAAGCCGCTCGACGTTCGCCGTTTCTGGGACCGGCCTTCTTCGCAGGCGCAAGCCGATCAGTCGCAGTTGGAGACCGACGTCTTTCCCGTGGCGCCGCAATCGCCGAAAAGGCCGGCGGTGCGCAGGAGCGCAGCTTCCGTTGCAGCGCCACGGAGGGGGGTCGCCAACAACCCGCCCATGCTGTCGTCGGAGCCGGCAAAGCCGCTCACCTGCAGGAATGTCAGCGAACCCGGCAAACGGGCCCGTATGGTCTGCGAATAACCAACCGGCCGTCCGTCGATGCGTGGGGCTTTACGCCTTGAAGCGGCTATCCGGCCACCCGTTCGCCGTCTCGGAACATCGCCCGCCTTGGTCAGTCCGCCGGGAAAAAGGCCGGCCCGACCACTCTCACCGGCCGCGCGCTAATCGCTCTTTCGACCGACTGATGCTGGGCAGCCCCTTGCACCTCGGCAACCGGCGTTTTTGCCTCTGCGAGAGCGGCACCGGCAGTTTCGATCCCGGATTCAGGAATTTCCGCGACGATGCCAAAATCCGGCTTTGCCGTCGGCAACGGAATGAGGGCGTTGGTCATGTTGGCCGGTGTCACGGTTCGTGCCCTGAGTTCGGCGACGCGCTGGTAATAGCGCTTGACGTCGCAGGCCTTGAAGTTCGCGTCGTCGCGGTAGCTGAAGGCTGTCGCAAGCTCCACATAGGGCCTTTGGGTCTCGAGCGCGATCATCTCTTCAGTTTCGCGGGTGGCATCGCTCAGCGTATAGAGTTCGATGCCGGCATCGTCGCAGATGTAGCGGCACTGATCGACCGTTTCCTTCAGATCGTCGTTCTTGGCGAACTGCGATTTTGGCGCGGGGAAGAAATATCCGTCCGACAAGCGAACGCAAAACAGCATCCGATTGCCACCCATTGTTGCGCCTGCGGACTGGGGTTTGGGTGCTGTGCGCGGCTGTGCCTGCCGTTGGTCTTGCGGCGCTTGCTGCTGCTTCTTGGCAGCGGGTGCGGCGCAGCCCAGCGCGACGAACCTGGCCTTCAGGCCGGACGTGTCCCTTCCCGAATTCGACAGTCTGGCGATCTGCCGTTGCACCTCCGCCTTGCTGCTGACCAGGTCGGCGCAGGGATTGAAGAAGAACCCGGCCGTTTTCGCCGTGCATCGACGCTGTCTCTCCAGCCTTTGAATCGCGGCGAGTTGACGGCGCAGTTGGGCAAGCTCGGGGCTGGTCCCGCCGCTGCGCCCCGCCGAAAGCAATTGGCTCTTGATGGCGCCGCAGCTATCCGCGTAGGAGGAGGACGTGCCGAGCGCAACGGCTATTGCCGCCACCAGCATCAGAATCGTGAGAGGCCAGAGGCGTGTCATTGGAGCGACCATTGTGCTTGTTGCGCCGAGAACAGGATTTCTTTGTCGACTATGAATAAGAACTAGCTAAATCAGTTTTATCTAATTGAAGAGGGCCACATCGCCGCCAGAGACTTTGGTTCTAGTGTATTATATCTACTCGCGTAAATTCAATATTACATTTTTATTTCAAGATTGAGACGAACCGGCAACAACGCCGCGACTGCCGCCACGGCGAAGTTTGAAGCGCCCGGCGGATTCCGCACCACGATCAATCCGGCGTTACCGGCCGCCCCCTGCTGAAACCTTAGTCCCAAGTTCGACGTTGAGCGGTCAAAGGAGGAGACCGCAAATGTCGATCCACTTCACTGTCTCGGAGCTGACCAAAAATCTGTTCCATTCACTTGGGCTGGACCGTGAGCGCGCACCGAGGCCACTTGACCACGAGCAAAGGCTTTTGCTGGAGTGCTATCTCGCCGGCCAGATTCCGGAATCGGCCTGGAGCGACTATGTCTTCGAAATGCCGGAACTAGCACGACATGTCGAGGCCAGACGAAGCCGCCACTAGAGCATGATCCCGAACCGAAGGTCCGCGTCAGCGAAAAGTGGAATCCGGTTTTCGGAAAAGATCATGCTCAAACAAACAGCTATTCTAGAGCTCCATCCCGAATCTATCGCGGCTCTGAGATCCCTCGAACGCATCTGGCCCGCTCTTCAAGGCGAAGTCTGCACTCGCGGTGCAGGCTGTTTTTGTTTGGGCGAGTTGAATTGCAGAGTGAACACCTTGCCCGGGATGCCTTGAGCCAGCGCTGGTGAAAAGCTCAACGGCAGGCAATGTTCCACGGCTGCGGTCGCCGCGTCGACAAAAGCTTGCCGCGCCTTCTCGTCGCCGGCAACGCGGATGGCGGTCGGCTTGGGCCGGCCGATCAATGTACCATTGCGCCTGAAGCTGAAGCTCAGGGTGACGGTGGAATTCCCGGCATTCGCCGGCGGTGTCCAGCACGCCTGGATGGCAGCCCCGACCTCGGGCATGGTGTTGAGCGTCGCTGCGTTCGATTGACTGGTTGCGTCCACCAGCATGGCGCCTGCAATCACAATCATTCCAGCAATGCTTTTCATGGCAGGGCCTCTGTCCTTGAACCGCCCTCGAGGACGGGACTAACTTCGATGGTAGGGCCAACATCGGCGATGACAAGATGGCGACGCGGTTCATCAGCCATGCAGGCGTCGTGAAGCGCCGTCAGGCGCAACTTCGGCAGGGGCTGGAACAAGCAAAAGGCCGGCGCGCAGCCGACCTTTGCTTCCCATCCGCGCCAGTACATCCGTGGTCGCGGGCTGGAGGTGGATTCAGTAGAAGGGGTTTAGGTTAACGAAACCTTAAGCTCCCCACATCGTGCAAACAGGGGAGATTAAAAAAAGTTCATTACCGGCTCCTGCAGACGTGCGGACGACCGCTATTGGCATGTGCCTCAGGCGTTGGCCTGCGACCTCACATAGGCGATATAGCCGCGCACGTCGCCGGCCGGCTCCGCATAGGCCTTGCCGAGCTTCTTCTCGATCGCCGCCATATAGTCTTTTGCCCATTGGGGCAGCGCGTAGTCGATGACGGCCAGGAATTCGAGCGTCGCCGCCAGGCGGATGTCGGCGATCGACGGGTTCTTGCCGCCGATGAACGGCTTGCCGTTCCTGAAGAAGCTGTGGAAGACCTCCAGCGGCTCGGCAATTGCGGCCGCCGCGGCTTTCTGGGCTTCCGATTTCCTGTCGGGGTGGGCATCGCTGTGGCCAACCTCGCCGGCATATTGCGGAAAATTCAGTGCAGGATAGGTGGCGCGCGCCACATAGGGGTAGAGCGTGCCGATCAGGTAGAACATGGCGCTGTCGATCATTGCCCGCTTGGCGGGCGCCTTAGGATATAAGTTCTCCAGCCCGTGCTTGTTGGCGAGGTACTGCATGATGGCGCAGCTTTCCCACAGGACACCTCTCGGCAGACCCTTGTCCTCGATCATCGGCGTCAGATGGGCCGGGTTCCGCCCCATATATTCGGGCGAGCGCGTTTGGCCCCATACGTCGGTCTCGGAATGGTCGAGCCCGGCGGCGCGTGCAAACACCCGAACGCTCATATTGTTGACGCTCGGCTTCAGCATGCTGAGCGTGAGCGCGGGCTTTTTCGCCGGTTTCGCCTTGGCCTTCGGCGCCAGCTTCTTGGCGGAGACCTTGGCCGCCGGCTTTGCCACTTTCGCCGCTGACTTGGCGGCGGCTTTGGCCGCAGGTTTCGCTCGGGGCGTGGCTGTCTTGGCCACGGGCTTCTTCGCGCTCTTCGTTGCTGTCTTTGCCATTATATCCTCCCTTTGTTTGGCGTGCCGTCAGTACGGATTTTTCGGTGCGCGATCCTCCGACAAGGTCGCGCGGGAGCGCTCGACGAGCGCCTGGATCGCATCGGCAAGGTGCACTTCGGCGATGTTGTAATCGCCGCGCGCGACGCGGACCTTGTGCGCCTGCATCAGAACGTCGGCATGGGTGAAGCCCGCCGGCGGCTCGAAACGGTAGGAGGCGAGTTCGATCAGCAGGCCGAGCGGATCCTCGAAGTAGATCGAGTCCATAAAGCCGCGATCCTTGACGCCGCTGTGCTTGATTTCACGCTCGTCGAGCCGGGCGACCGCCTGCAGAAAGGTGACGCGCGACACCGCGAAAGCAATGTGATGGACGCAGCCCGTATCGGTCGGCGTGCGCCGCTTGACCGGCGTCCGGCTCTCGTCGGTGAAGACCGTGATCAGCCGGCCGTCGCCCGGATCGAAATAGAGATGGCTTTCGCTGGCCTTGTCGAGGTTGGGCTGCTCGAAGGTGAAAGGCATGCCAAGCACGCCCTCCCAGAAATCGATCGAGGTCTGGCGCCCGGCGCCGACCAGCGTGATGTGATGAACGCCCTGCGACTGCAGTTTCTGCATTGGCCCTCTCCTCCCTGCGATCTCGTCATATGACACGGGCGACATCGATCCGTGCCGATCAAGTTGCGGCAGCGCTCCACACGATCGGCAATCCGCATTGCGGATACGGGTGATCGCCTATCCGGCCTCTCGAGCCGTTCCCTGCCCGGCGTTCTGTGCGCCGGTTTGAGCCTCCCGGCTCATAGTTCATGACGTGATGCTAATTCAATTGCGGGCGCTGCGCCAGAAGCGTCGCCCGGCATGGCCAAGCCGATGCCGGCGCATATGAATATTGTGAGATCTTGGTACGCCCAAGGGGAATCGAACCCCTGTTCCCGCCGTGAGAGGGCGGTGTCCTGACCGCTAGACGATGGGCGCGTTCAAGAACCGGCGATATAGGCTGACGGCCGGGAAAAAGCAACTAGCCTTCGGGCTGCCGATCGCACCGGCGAAATATCTGCTGCAAGCCTAGCGTTTTGGCTCGATCAGGTCCCAGAGATTTCCATAGAGATCGGCGAAGACCGCTACAGTGCCATAGGCTTCATGGCGTGGCGCCTCGCGGAATTCGACGTCCTTTTCGAGCATCAGCGCATGGTCGCGGGCAAAATTGTCGGTTTCGAGGAACAAAAAGACCCGGCCGCCGGTCTGGTTGCCGACGACGCCCCCTTGCGCATCGCCGGATGCTTCTGCCAGAAGCAACCGCGCACCCTGCCCGTTGCCCGGCGTGATCGTGACCCAGCGTTTGCCGCCGCCGAGGTCGACATCTTCGGCGATGACAAAACCCAGCCGGTCGACATACCACGAGATCGCCTCGTCATAGTTTGCGACGACGAGCGCGACCGTGGCAATGCTGCGGTTTTCGGCAAAACCGGTCATCTGTTCCTGATCGAAAAACGGCCGACGATGCGGCGTTCGGTAATATCATAAACGAAAATGGCACGGCTGCCGTCGGCAAGCTCGGCATCGATCGAGAGGCGATTGCCGGAAAGCGACTGACTGATCACCTTGGCGCCGACCGGCAGCACGATGTCGCCGCTGACCGGCTCGCCGGCCGGGACCTGGACGTCGCTCGTCAGCGGCGGGGCGACAGGCGGCGCGTTGCGCGCTTTGTAGACAAGCGCCGCGATCACCACCATAAGGGCGAGGAACAGCAGGCCGAGATTGATGGCGACGAAGCGGACGAGCTTCCTCCGCACCTTTTCGACCTCGGGGTCGAGCGGCTTTTCCTCGTCTTCGTCGGCAAGCGGCCGGGCCATGGCAGCAGATTCCGGAACTGTTTTCGATGAGCGCTCATAGCGAAGAGGTCAGACAATTAATAGGGGCCGGACCGATCGTGCTGGAGGCGGGCGCCGATGCCGCCGGCCAGCGGCTCGACCAATGGCTGGCGGCCAAGCTCGGCCCCGACATGTCGCGCAGCCGGGTGCAGATGCTGATAAAGCAGGGCGCGGTCAGGATCGGCGGCAGGCAGGTCGAAGAGACGAAGCGCAAGATGGCACAAGGTGACAGCGTGTCGGTCGACATGCCGGAGCCTGAACCGGCGGCGCCGCAAGGCGAAGATATTGCGCTGGACGTCCTCTACGAGGACAACGCGCTGATCGTCATCAACAAGCCGGCCGGGCTGGTCGTACATCCCGGGGCCGGCAACTGGACCGGTACGCTGGTCAACGCGCTGATCCATCATTGCGGCGACAGCCTGTCCGGCATCGGCGGCGTGAGACGGCCGGGCATCGTCCACCGCCTCGACAAGGAGACCAGCGGCGTCATGGTCGTCGCCAAGACCGACCGCGCCCACAAGGCGTTGTCGGAGGCCTTTGCCGACCACGGCCTGACCGGCAATCTCGAGCGCGCCTATCTGGCGTTGGTCTGGGGCATACCGGCAAGGCCGACCGGGACGGTCGACGCGCCGCTCGGCCGCGCCGCCGACCGGGTACGCCGTGCCGTAGTGCCGCAAGGCCGCGACGATGCGCGCCATGCCATAACGCATTTCACCGTCGTCGAGCGCTTTGGCGAGCAGCAGCAGGAATTCGCCACGGCGAGCCTGGTCGAATGCCGGCTGGAGACCGGTCGCACCCACCAGATACGCGTCCACATGGCCCATGTCGGCCATCCGGTGATCGGCGACCCCGAATACGGCCAGGCTTTCCGCACCAAGGCCAATCGGTTGCCCGAGCCGCTAAGGAGCAAGGTAAAGGCGTTTCCGCGACAAGCTTTGCACGCCCGCCTCCTTGCATTTCGCCATCCCGATACCCATCTAACGATGAGGTTCGAAGCACCGATACCGTGGGACATGGAGGAACTCGTCGACGGCTTCCGCAAGCTCTGAACCAACCACCTGAAAACCTGACCGGCGTTGTTCACTTCAGCGTGACACACTGTTTCGTGTTGAACAAATGCCTGTCTTTCTGGTTTTGTTCCTATATATGTCGGTTGGCGCGAATGTGCCTTTGGCATTCGTGCCACATGCCCGCCGCGTTTCGGGGGCATCACTCCAGTAGAGAGGGGGCGCTGTCATGGCCCAGTCATTACCCAGTATCGTTTCCGGCGAAGGCGGTCTCAGCCGCTACCTGGAAGAAATCCGCCGCTTTCCGATGCTTCAGCCGCAGGAAGAGTACATGCTCGCCAAGCGCTACGCCGAGCATGAGGACACCACGGCTGCGCACAAGCTCGTCACCAGCCACCTTCGGCTCGTCGCCAAGATCGCCATGGGCTATCGCGGCTACGGCCTGCCGATCGGCGAGGTGATCTCGGAAGGCAATGTCGGCCTGATGCAGGCCGTCAAGAAATTCGAACCGGAGCGCGGCTTCCGTCTGGCCACCTATGCCATGTGGTGGATCAAGGCCTCGATCCAGGAATACATCCTGCGCTCGTGGAGCCTGGTCAAGATGGGCACCACCGCCAACCAGAAGCGGCTGTTCTTCAACCTGCGCAAGGTGAAGGGCAAGATCCAGGCGCTCGACGAAGGCGATTTGAAGCCCGACCAGATCACCGAGATCGCCACCCGGCTGAACGTCTCGGAAGCGGAAGTCGTGTCGATGAACCGCCGCCTGTCGGGCGACGCCTCGCTCAATGCGCCCATCCGGGCCAGTGAAGGCGAGTCCGGCGAATGGCAGGACTGGCTGGTCGACGACCACGAAAGCCAGGAAGAGATGCTGATCGAGCAGGACGAGCTGGAAAACCGGCGCGGCATGCTGTCCGGCGCTCTTGCCGTGCTCAACGACCGCGAACGCCGCATCTTCGAGGCGCGCCGCCTCGCCGATGAGCCGTTGACGCTGGAAGAGCTGTCGGCCGAATTCGATATCAGCCGCGAGCGCGTGCGCCAGATCGAGGTGCGCGCCTTCGAGAAGGTGCAGGACGCGGTCAAGGCCGCGGCCAAGCGCCAGATGCAGGCGCTGCGCACCATTGAGGCGCAGCCGGCGGCGTAAGGCCTTCCGATAGAAACAAATAACGGCGGCGTCAGGTAACTGGCGCCGCCGTTTTTAATGGGTCCTCCGACTGCCGGGAGAACTGTCCCTTGGTGCCATATCTAGCTGGGGTTGCCGGTTCCGCCGCGCCTTCACGAACGCCCGATCCGTCGCCATAAACCGCTCAATCATCGGTGTGACCAGCTGGCCGGCTCTGGGGCGACAGGAAGCCGGCGAATACTCTCATACCTGTGTCTGCGTTGGCCCTCGAAGGCATGCTGGTTGAGATCGACGTGATCGCTGCGGTTCCACGGTCAAAGGCTTTGATAGACTGGGCGGCAGTGTCGGTTATTTGCCCGCTCCATGGGACGCGCTACCGCTTCACCAAAGATGCCGGCGGGTCCGCTCGCTATCGCGTTCGCAAACGATCTCATTCACAGCGGCATTATAGCAATTTTCCCCAAGCCCTGGAAACCGCAACGCTGCAAGTTGTGGCGGCAATGTTCCGGCGCCGACACGGGCTGCCGTCGCAAAATTCCACGACGCGGCGCTTGCGGCGGGCGGGCGCGACAATGGGCCGCCGGGCTGCGCTGGGCAGTTGAGCTCGTCTGTTTGGAAACGAAAGGCGGTATGACGATGACGATTTCTCCGTTTCTCACCGCTCTCGGATCCGAAGGTCCCCCAGCCGACCGAGCGAAAGACATGGACCTGTATGGATGGCTAATCGGAAGTTGGGAAATGGACTCGGTCCACTACCTCGACGACGGCACAATCCAGAAATGGAATGGAGAATGCCATTTTGGCTGGGTGCTCGAAGGCCGCGCGATTCAGGACGTTTGGTTCAGGCCCAAGCGCCCTGCGCCGTCCACGATGTATGGCACGACTTTGCGCATCTTCGATCCTGGGATCGATGGCTGGCACATCATATGGAACGACCCGCTCAACCGAGATCACTCGCGCCAGATCGGCCGGGCCGAGGGCAAGGATATTGTCCAGCTCGGCAATGACTCGCGCGGTCTGAAAACTCGATGGCGTTTCACGGAGATCACTGACAACAGCTTCCATTGGATCGGCGAGGAAAGATCTTCCGAGAGCGAGCCTTGGCAAATCACGTATGAACATCTAGCCCGCCGAACAAAACCCTGACGCTGGACTGGCTGGCGTCTGCGCCGCTCCTCATCCGGCTGCCGCCACCGTCTTCCCGTACGGGACCTATCGGATTCAAACGTCGCAAAAATCGATCAGGATCAATACTTAGGTGACCATCGCAGGGCGATGAGCGGCGGCGCCGAGTTTGCAATAGAGTTGTGGCGCCAGCGATCCATCTCATCACAGGCAATCCAACGGAAACTTCAAATACCGGCGCCCGTTGGATTCCGGTTCCGGCAAACGTCCGCCGTCCATGTTGACCTGGAGCGCGTGCAGGATCAGCCGCGGCATTGGCAATGTTCTGTCGCGGGCCTCGCGGAGCGCGACGAAGTCGGCTTCCATCTTGCAGGCGGCAAAATGGATGTTGCCAGCTTTCTGCTCCGCGACCGTGCTTTCCCACCGCGCTTCGCGGCCGCCCGGCTGGTAGTCGTGACCGACGAACAGACGTGTCTCGTCCGGCAGGGCGAGGATGTCCTGGATCGAGCGCCAAAGCCGCTGGGCGCTGCCGCCGGGAAAATCCGTCCTTGCTGTACCGCTGTCCGGCATGAACAGCGTGTCGTGGATGAAGGCGGCGTCGCCGATGACGTAAGTGATCGAGGCCAGCGTGTGGCCCGGCGAAAACAACACCCGTGCCGGAAGGCCGCCGACCGAAAATGTAGCGCCGTCGGCGAACAGCCTGTCCCATTGCGAACCGTCGGCGGGGAATTCCGGCCAGTTGTAGATCACCTTCCACAATTTCTGGACGTCGACGACCTTTTCGCCGATTGCCGTCGGCGCTCCGGTTCTCCCCCTCAGATAGTGGGCGGCGGAGAAATGGTCGGCATGCGGATGTGTGTCGAGGATCCACTCGACCTCCAGTCCGCTTTCCCTGACGAAGTCGAGCAGGGCGTCGGCGTTTTTCGTCGACGTTGCACCGGACCTTTCGTCGAAGTCGAGCACCGGATCGACGATGGCGCATCGGCGCGTCGCCATGTCGGCGACCACATACTGGACGGACCCGCTCAGCTTGTCATAGAAGCCGGTGACCTGCGACCTGGCCGATAATGCGTCCAATCCCAGCCCCCTTGATCCTCACCGTGGCAGGAATGACTTTCTCTGCCACGGCAAATGAAAGGCATGGTTGTCCGTCAACCAGGCGCCGTCAAGCATCCCATGCTCATACGGCCAAGAAAACCGAAAATTCTCCGTGCCGCCTCTGCCTGCTCAGGAAGGCTGCTTGGTTTTCCTGAGATATGGCAGGATTGTCTCGTAGGCGCCGAAGCGCTTGATGGCATCCTCATTCGAGACGGCAGCGGTGATGATGACGTCCTCGCCCTGCTTCCAGTTCGCCGGCGTCGCCACCTGGTGCTTGGCGGTCAGCTGCATGGAATCGATGGCGCGCAGAATTTCGTCGAAGTTGCGGCCCGTCGTCATCGGGTAGGTGAGAACCAGCTTGATCTTCTTGTCGGGTCCGATGACGTAGACCGAACGCACCGTGGCATTGTCGGCGGGCGTGCGGCCTTCCGAGCTCTCGCCGGCACCCGCCGGCAGCATCTCGTAAAGCTTGGCGACCTTGAGATCCTTGTCGCCGATCAGCGGGTAGTTCACCGAATGGCCGGTCGCGGTCTTGATGTCGTTCTGCCACTTTCCATGGCTTTCGACGGGATCGACCGAGATGCCGATGATCTTGACGTTGCGCTTCCTGAACTCGCCTTCGAGCCCGGCCATTGTGCCGAGTTCGGTCGTGCAAACCGGCGTAAAGTTCTTCGGATGGCTGAACAATACCGCCCAGCCGTCGCCGATCCATTCATGGAAGCTGATTGGTCCTTGCGTGGTCTCAGCGGTGAAGTCCGGTGCGATATCGTTGATACGAAGGCTCATGGCGTGTCCCTACCCTGTGAGTGCAGATCGCAGCCGGCGTTGACCGGCGCTGCTTTTGCCTTTCTATCACTCCGGCGTCATCCTTCAAACGCCTGTTGCGCCGGCATCAAGGCCGGCGGCGAAATATTTTCATTGCTTCTCGGCAAATGCAGCAGGAATTTTTGCTGCGCTGGCTCAGGCCTTGTTCACTGCCAGCGTCGTCGCCAGGTCTTCCATGCGCTGGGCCAGCGCGCCGAGCGCCCCGGTCAGCACGGAATCGTTCTTGTCGGCCTTGGTCAGTGCGTCGTCGCGCGTCTTGCGCAGCGTCAGCACTTCGCTTTCCATGCCCTTGACCCGCTTTTGCAGTTCCGAAAGCTCGTCCATGACCATGATGCCGGCCATCACGGTCAGCCGCTGGTCGCCGATCTCGCCAAAAGAATCTTTCAGATGCGAGACATAGCGGTCGAAGCGCTCGGCGAGGTCGATCAGATGCTCTTCCTGGCCCTCGTCGCAGGCCATCCGATACTGCTTGCCGTCGATGGAAACCGTGACTTGTGCCATTTGCCTACCTGTCCAGTACCGCGCGGATGGTTTCCATGGCTGTCACCAGCCTTCGCGACACTTCCTTGTTGGCATCTTCCAGCCGTTCGGCGCGGGCCTCGGAATTGTCGAGTTCCTGCGCCAGCCGCGAGCGGTCGGCGTTCATCCGCTGCACTTCGGCCTCGGCTTCCGAATAGTCTCGCTCATGCTCGAGCTTGGCCGCGACGGCGTTTTCCAGCCCTTCGATAGCCTTACCCAGCCTGGCAATGACTTCCTTGAGGGTCGTTTCCCCGGTCATGGCTTTCGTCCTGCGCCCTGCCCATCACCGAATCATTCACGTTCAGAACGCGTTATCCCTGAAACATTACGCGCCGTGTGAACCGCACGTCAATAAAGCTGTCGCGACTGTCCCCTGCTAACGCTAATGTACTGGCGCATGGCCATCACAAGACCGGCAAAAGCACACCGATTTGTTGACTAAAAGGCCGCGCCTGCTATGTGTCGCGCACCCTTTTCAAGGGCTCTCCCAAGGCCCCAAACCCCCATTTTGGAGGAAGCATGACCTCGCGCGAACAACATGACCGGATGGCCAATGCGATCCGTTTTCTCGCCATGGACGCCGTCGAGAAGGCAAATTCCGGCCACCCCGGGCTGCCCATGGGCTGCGCCGACATCGCCACTGTGCTGTTCACGCGCTTTCTGAAATACGATCCGAAGAACCCGCATTGGCCGGACCGCGACCGCTTCATCCTGTCGGCCGGCCACGGCTCGATGCTGCTTTACTCGCTACTCTATCTGACCGGCTACGAAGACATCACCATCGACCAGATCAAGCAGTTCCGCCAATTGGGATCGAGGACCGCGGGCCACCCGGAATATGGCCATGCCGCCGGCATCGAGACGACGACCGGCCCACTCGGCCAGGGTCTCGCCAATTCGGTCGGCTTCGCGCTCGGCGAGCGCATCATGAATGCCGCTTTCGGCAACGACCTCGTCGACCACTACACCTATGTGCTGGCCGGTGACGGCTGCCTGATGGAAGGCGTGTCCCAGGAAGCTATCGCGCTTGCCGGGCATCTGAAGCTGAACAAGCTGATCGTCTTCTGGGACAACAACAACATCTCGATCGACGGCCCGGTATCGCTGGCCGACAACACCGATCAGGTCGCCCGCTTCCAGGCATCCGGCTGGAATGCCAGCCATATCGACGGCCAGGACCCGGAAGCGATCGCTTACGCCATCGAAGCGGCCCGCCACTCCGACAAGCCGACGATGATCGCCTGCAAGACGACCATCGGCTTCGGCGCGCCGACCAAGGCCGGCACCAACAAGGCGCACGGCTCGCCGCTCGGCGCCGAGGAAATCGCCGGCGCCAGAAAATTCTTCGGCTGGGATTATCCTCCCTTCGAGGTTCCGGCCGATATCCTCGACGCATGGCGTACCGCCGGCCAGACCGGCGTCAAGGCACGCACCGACTGGGAAAGCCGCCTTGCCAAGGCCGATGCCAAATTGCGCGGCGAGTTCGAACGCCGCACCAGTGGCATGCTGCCGGCCAACTTCGACGCTGTCATTGGCGATTACAAGAAGAAGCTCGCCGCCGACAAGCCAAAGGTCGCCACCCGCAAATCGTCGGAAATGGCGTTGGAGGTCATCAATGGCGCCGTGCCCGAAACCATCGGAGGCTCGGCCGATTTGACCGGCTCCAACAACACCAAGACCAGCCAGACCAAGAACATCACTGCCGACGATTATGGCCAGCGCTATGTCCACTACGGCATTCGTGAGCACGGCATGGCGGCCGCGCTCAACGGGCTGACGCTGCATGGCGGCATTATCGCCTATGGCGGCACTTTCATGTGCTTTTCCGATTATGCCCGTCCGGCGATGCGGCTTGCCTCGTTGATGGGCATCCGCTCGATCTTCGTCATGACCCATGATTCGATCGGCCTTGGCGAAGACGGCCCGACCCATCAGCCGGTCGAGCATCTGGCAGCACTTCGCGCCATCCCGAACCACAATGTCTTCCGCCCGGCCGACGCGGTCGAAACCGCGGAATGCTGGCAGTTGGCCATTGAGTCGGAAAAGACGCCTTCGACATTGGCGCTGACCCGGCAGAACCTGCCGACGGTACGCAACGACTTCGTTGCGGAAAACCTCAGCAGCCGCGGCGCCTATGAACTTGCCGCCGCCAGCGGTGAAGCCGCGGTGACGATCTTCGCTTCGGGCTCCGAGGTCGAGATCGCGCTGGCCGCCCGCGAGGCGTTGGAAAAGCACGGCCATGCGACCCGCGTCGTCTCGGTGCCGTGCTTCGAATTGTTCGATAAGCAGAGCGCCGACTATCGCAGCAGAACGATCGGCAATGCGCCGCTCAAGATTGCCATCGAAGCCGGCATCCGCCAGGGCTGGGATCACTTCATCGGCACCGACGGCATCTTCATCGGCATGACCGGCTTCGGCGCCTCCGGCACCATCGAACAGCTCTATCCGCATTTCGGCATTACCGCCGAAGCAACGGTGCAGGCGGCGGAAGCCCGCCTGCACCGCAAATGAAAGTGAGCCCCGACCGGCAAAGGCTGGCATAGCGGTTTTGCCGGCCGGTGGAGCACTAATCGATTTAAATCCGAGCCTCGGCGGCTGGATTCTTTGCCCGTCCGCCGTTATGAAGCTGCGGACTTGATCTTCGGCCTCCAACTCCCAGGGAGAGAACAATGACCGTCAGAGTTGCCATCAACGGATTCGGCCGCATCGGCCGCAATATCCTGCGCGCCATCCACGAATCTGGCCGCAAGGATATCGACGTCGTCGCCGTCAACGATCTCGGCCCGGTCGAAACCAATGCGCATCTGCTGCGCTTCGACAGCGTGCATGGCCGCTTTCCGCATGAGGTGACGGTGGACGGCGACCAGATCATCGTCGGCAAGGAAAAATTCAAGGTCACCGCGATCAAGGATCCGACGCAACTGCCGTGGAAGGAACTCGGCATCGACATCGCGCTCGAATGCACCGGCATCTTCACCGCCCGCGACAAGGCCGCCGCCCATCTCACGGCCGGCGCTAAACGCGTTCTCGTCTCCGCCCCAGCGGAGGGTGCCGATCTGACCGTCGTCTATGGCATCAATCACGACAAGCTGACCAAGGACCACATCGTCATTTCGAACGCCTCCTGCACCACCAACTGTCTGGCGCCGCTGGCGGCCGTGCTGAATGAGGCCGTCGGCATCGAGAAGGGCATAATGACGACGATCCATTCCTACACTGGCGACCAGCCGACGCTGGACACCATGCACAAGGACCTCTACCGCGCCCGCGCCGCGGCGCTGTCGCAGATCCCGACCTCGACTGGCGCCGCCAAGGCCATCGGCCTGGTACTGCCCGAGCTCAAGGGCAAGCTCGACGGCATCTCCATCCGCGTGCCGACCCCGAACGTCTCGCTCGTCGATTTCAAGTTCATCGCCAAGCGGCCGACCACCGTCCAGGAAATCAACGACGCGGTAATCGCCGCTTCGAACGGCAAACTGAAGGGCATCCTCGCCGTCACCCGTCACCCCAATGTTTCGATCGACTTCAACCACGATCCGCATTCCTCGATCGTGGCGCTCGACCAGACCAAGGTCATGGACGGCAACTTCGTTTCGGTGCTGTCCTGGTACGACAATGAGTGGGGCTTCTCCAACCGCATGGGGGATACCGCCGTCGCCTTCGGCAAGACCATCGCCTGATCGCAGAATCGTCTTCTCGATTTTGAAACGCCCGGCTCCGTCCGGGCGTTTTTCGTTGTAACGCGATCGTCGGAAGCAGGCTCCCGTGCCAGGAGCGCGAGATGCGCCAACCGTCCGCAAATCAGCGGCATAGGGCAAAAAACCACGTCGCCGCCTTGCAGCGGCCATGTCTTCGCCCCACTCTCCCGTGATGCCGGAGGCATACCGATTAGAGGGGGCGATCAACGAATGGAGCATGGGATCTATCTCGTGACGCTGGTTGGCGCAGCGCTTGTCGTTGCCGCCGCGTTTTCGAGCCTGATCGCCTTCCGCTTCGGCGCCCCTCTCCTGCTGCTGTTTCTCTGCATCGGCCTCGCCACCGGAACCGACGGTCTCGGCATCCACTTCGACAATGCCCGGTTTGCTTATTTTGCCGGCTCATTGGCACTGGCGGTCATCCTCTTCGATTCCGGCTTCGGCACGCCGCTCAACGCCTTGCGACAGGCGGCCGGGCCGGCGCTGTCGCTGGCGACCTTCGGTGTCCTTTTGACCACTGGCCTGTTCGGCGCCGCCGCCTATTATTTGCTCGACCTGACATGGCTGGAATCCTTCCTGCTCGGTGCCGCCGTCGCCTCGACCGACGCCGCGGCGGTGTTCTTCCTGCTGCGCGCCGGCGAGATCAATTTGCGCGAGCGCGTACGTTCCACCCTCGAGGTGGAATCCGGCACCAATGACCCGATCGCCATCTTCCTGACCATCACGCTGGTCGAGGTCATCGCCGCCAACACCCACCCCGAGGCCAAGGTGCTGGTCACCGATCTTGCCGTCGGTTTCCTTGTCAACATGGGGCTCGGCGCTGTCATCGGCATTCTCGGCGGCATGGCCATCGTGCGCCTTGTCGATCGCCTCAATCTCGATCACGGCCTGCTGCCGATCTTCGTGCTGACGCTGTCGCTGATGGTGTTCGCTGCCGCCGGCGCCGTCGGCGGCTCCGGCTTCCTGGCAGTTTATCTCGCAGGCCTGATTGCCGGCAATTCCGATATCCGCGCCGTCACTATTCTCAAGCGCTTCCAGGACGGCATGTCGTGGCTGGCGCAGATCATCATGTTCCTGATCCTCGGCCTGTTCGCGACGCCTTCGCAATTTCCGGCGATCCTGGTGCCGGCGGTGCTGCTCGGCCTGTTCCTGATATTTGTGGCACGGCCAATCGCCGTCTGGCTCTGCCTGATGCCGTTCCGTCTGCCGCGCCCGGAAGTCGCCTTTGTCTCCTGGGTGGGCCTGCGTGGCGCCGTGTCGATCCTGCTTGCCATCACGCCGCTGCTCGGCGGCCTGGAGAACGGCCGCCTCATCTTCAACACCGCCTTCATCATCGTGCTGGTCTCGCTGGTCATCCAGGGATGGACCGTCGGACCGCTGGCGCGCCGCCTCGGCCTGATCGTGCCGGCCCGCCTGGGACCGCTCGACAAGGTCGAATTGGAACTCCCGGGCTCCGCCCATCACGAGCTTCTCGCCTACCGCGTGGCACCCGGCAGCCCGGTGGCGCGCGGCGAACGCATTCCGCGCTGGGCGCGGCCGTCGCTGGTGCTGCGCGACGGACGCTCGATGCGCTTCCAGGACATGGGCCGGCTGGCGGCCGGCGACCACGTCTACATCTTCGTGCCGGACCGCTATCCGCGCTTGCTCGACAAGCTGTTCGCCAGCCGTGCCGTGGTCGATCCCGAGGACGCGGATTTCTTCGGCGCCTTCGCCGTCGATCCGTCACGCTCCGCCGAGGAACTGGAGACCGCCTACGCGCCGGGCCTGACCGAGGCGGAACGCAAGCTCACCATTGGCGATCTGGTCACGGCGCGACTCGGCCGCCACGCCGAATATGCCGACCGCGTGCTGCTCGGCCCGATCGAGCTGATCGTCCGCGACGTCGACGACAAGGGCAGGATCACCGGCCTTGGCCTGTCCTTCGAGCCGACCGCGCCGGTGGCGCGCGTTCCGGTGTTCCTCAGCGCCGGCGAAATCCGCGACCGCATCGCCGCCTTCATCCGCAACCGGCGCAAGCCGGCCGAAGCGCAGGCGGACGAGGCGGCGGCCGAGCCGGAACCGGTTCCGCAGCCGGTGGTGGAAAAGACAACTGGCGAAGGCTGACCGCTGTCGACCCGAGCCGCGGAACCCTGCCGCCGAAGAATGGCTCGAGTGGATGCCGGAACGGTCCGAACGGGAGCTGAGGCATCCCGAGCTGGGTACGATAAGAGCGTGGAATGATTTCCGGCGCGATCCCGCTGCCGGCGTCATCACTTACTCGACTGGCGTGGCGAGCCATATGGTCCGACATCGCCGGAAATCATCCCGATCGGCCGGCTGCGCTAAGGCATTTGGCCTAACAGTCGCCAATTCTCCGTGGCTCACGGCGCGCCACAGGGAGCAGCTCTAATTGTTGCGGGCCGCCACGAATTTCGCTGCTTGCTTCAGAAGCGCGGCGTGTTCGCCATAGGGCTCGAGCAGCGCATGAGCCTGGTCGACGAGGCCCTGGAGTTGGTCCCGCGCCCAGTCCGGTCCGTGCAGCGCGACCAGCGTCGCCTTGCCGGCCGCGGCATCCTTGCCGGTTGCCTTGCCCATCTGATGCGCGTCGGCGGTCAGGTCGAGCAGATCGTCGGCAAGCTGAAAGGCAAGCCCGATCGCAGAGCCGAACTCGGCCAGCCTTTCGCGGTCGCCCGACGGCGCGCCGGCAAGGATGGCGCCCGCTTCGCAGGCAAAGCGGATCAGCGCACCGGTCTTCATCGCCTGAAGCCGGATGATGCCAGCCTCGTCCGGCCGGCTTTGTTCGGCCTCAAGATCGAGCATCTGGCCGCCGACCATGCTGCCCGCCCCTGCGGCGCGGGCCAGTGCCAGCACCAGCGCTGCCCTGCGCTCGGCCGGCAGCATTGTCGCCTCGTCGGCAAGGATGTCGAAGGCAAGCGTCAGCAAGGCGTCGCCGGCAAGAATGGCGGTCGCCTCATCGAAAGCCCTGTGCACCGTCGGCTGGCCACGGCGCAAATCATCGTCGTCCATGGCCGGCAGATCGTCATGGATCAGCGAATAGCAATGCACGCATTCGAGCGCCGCCGCGACGCGCAGCGCCGGCTCGCCGTCGGCTGAAAACAGTGCAGCACTTTCCATAACCAGGAAGGGACGCAGTCGTTTGCCGCCGTTCAGCACGCCATGTCGCATTGCCGTCATCAGGCGTTCGGGCCGCGCGATCTCGCCTGAAAGCGTGCGTCCGTCGAGCAGCTGTCTCAGCAGCACCTCGAGCGGAGCTGCCCGGGCAATAAGTGCGGCCTCGAACGCCATTTGGTCGTCTTTCGTCATGGCCGGGAGCGGTAGCCGACACTCAGACGTTGCGCAAGAAGCCAAGCGCCATTATGCCGGGGCAGGGAGTAGCGCGGATTGGGTAGTTTGGCGGAACCGATCGTCGATCACGAAACCGAAGGGTTGGACATGGCGAGACCGAGACGCGGCAGCCGCATCGGTCTTCAACGCTGGGTCCGGCGCGGCATCGCCGTCGCCACCGTGCTGGCGCTGGTGCCGGTGGTGCTGACCTTCCTGTACCTGCCGTCATTCGTGCATCCGGTGTCGACATTGATGCTGAAGGACCTGGCGACGTTTTCGGGCTACGATCGGCGCTGGGTTTCTATCGACGATGTCGCGCCGGTGCTGGCATATTCGGTCATCATGTCGGAGGACGGGCAGTTCTGTTTCCATCGCGGCGTCGATCTAGGCGAGTTGCGCGGCGTCGTCGACGATGCGCTCGCCGGCGAGATGACGCGTGGCGCCTCGACCATCACCATGCAGACGGTAAAGAACCTTTATCTATGGTCGCGGCCCCTGGGCTCGGTCCGTAAGGTCGTCGAACTGCCGCTGGCCGTCTATTTCGATGCGGTGCTGTCGAAACGGCGGATCATGGAGATCTACCTCAACATCGCCGAATGGGGGCCGGGCATCTACGGCATCGAGGCCGCCGCCCAGCACCATTTCGGCGTCTCAGCAAAACAGCTGTCGCGCCGGCAGGCAGCACTGCTTGCAGTCGCCTTGCCGAACCCGATCGCGCGCAATCCGGCGAAGCCCGGGCCGGGACTGAGGCGGCTTGCCGCGTTGATCGAACGGCGCGCGGGCCGGGCCGGCGCCTATGTCGGTTGCCTGCGATAGTGTCAAAAAAAATCACGGCGACGCTGGCCAAAACGCCGTCAGGCGTGTATAGGCACCCGACTTTCTCAGATTCCGGCCCCTGATGTGGCCCTTTCACGAGGGCAGCGGGGGCGTTTTGACCATGTAGTGGAGCATATCCATGGCCGTTCCGAAACGAAAAACCTCTCCGTCGAAGCGTGGCATGCGCCGTTCGGCCGACGCACTGAAGGCCCCGACATATGTCGAGGACAAGAACTCCGGCGAGATGCGCCGTCCGCACCATATCGACCTGAAGACCGGTATGTATCGCGGTCGCCAGGTTCTGGAGCCGAAGGAAAGCTGAGAGAGCTTTCGACGGTTTATGATTGCAAAGACCGGCCACTGGCCGGGCTTTTTGCGTTTGTGACCACTGATCATATCGGCCGGGGGCTGACATTGTTGTTTCACGCCGTCTTTGTCCGTGTTTGCGGGCCGCACGAAAATTCTTGACGGCGAACGCCGCGGGCATTCTACAAAGATCAGTCCAACCGGAGCCGCCACATGTTCGGTGCCATTCCGCTGCTGATCGTGCCTTTCATCCTCTACAATCTCGGGCTTCTGGGAATATTCGGCAGCGGCGACGATCCGTGGGCGACCGAAATGTTTTCGGTCCGGATGATGTCGGGCGGGGTGTTCTCGATGACCCTCGGCGATCTCATCGTGTTGATCGCACTGATCTTCTTGTTCGTCGAAGTGGTGAAGTCGACGCGAACAACGAACGCCTCGATCATGGACCACCTTTTGTCGACCTTCGTTTTCGTGGCGTATCTGGTCGAGTTCCTGCTGGTGAAGGGCGCCGCCCATACCGTCTTCTTCACGCTGATGGTTATAGCACTGATCGACGTGCTGGCCGGCTTTTCGGTGTCGATGCGGTCGGCCAGCCGCGACATCAACATGAATTAAAAGCCTTGGCTCAGCCTGGATCGGCGCTGAAGCCGGCCGCCTCAATGCCGGCGATGGCAGCTGCCTCGTCATTGTCCGACGTGTCGCCGGAAATCCCGACGGCGCCGATGACAGCGCCGGCTTTGTCGCGGATCAGCACGCCACCGACGACCGGCAGGACGCGCCCGCCCGACACGTCGGAAACGCCGGCGATCAGATGGGGGCGCTCCTTGGCGAAGGCTTCCACCCGGCGCGAGCCCATGCCGATAGCGAGCGCGCCATAGGCCTTGCCGGCCGACATTTGCGGACGCAGGAACGAGGCGCCGTCCTGACGCTGGAACGCGACCAGATGGGCGCCGGCATCGAGCACCGAGACGCCCAGCGGCCTGAGCTTGAGCTCAGCACCCCTGGCGAAGGCAGCATCGATGATCTCAATGGCTTTATCGAGCGTCAGTTCGGTCATGGCAGTCTCCTAAACGCATCAGTCATCGACCGGCAGAACAGATCCCAGTGAAACTGTTTCGCGTACGAAAGGAAGCTATGCGTTCTGGGGAGCGCCGGGCCTACTTCTTCTTGGCGCGAGGCTTCTTCACCGGGGCCGGAGGCGCATTGGCCAGGTCTTCCGCTTCCTTGGCGAGGCGCAGCGCCCGCAGCTTGTTGGTTTTGGCCTGGCGAGCGTCGCTCTCGGCGACATATTCCGCCATCGCCTTCTGGCGAACCGTAGCTGCCTCTTCCTGTTTCTTGAAACGCAAATCGGCCCGCGCACGGGCAGTATCCTTAGAGTTCTCGACCAAGAGCGTTATCCAATCCCGTGAATTATTTTCAGCCCCCTTGATAGCAGAGCCAGCCCTTAATTGGGAAAATAAGTTGATCACGGCGCCGGATCGCAGCCAACTCGCTGCGCCTTGCGGGCGATCACCGCATCGTATCCGGCCTGCAAGGTCGCACGGACGGTGGGTCCAGATGGCGCGGGAGACGTGCCCAGATGCTCGTGGCGCAGCTCGTTCATGAACTGCTCCCACATCGGCGGGCCGCCTTTTTCCAGAAGCTCGGCACGGATCGAGAGCTCGTCGCTAACCGGCAGCCAGACGCGGCCCCAGGCGCCGAGATGCGCCAGGATCGGCACCAGCGTGATCGCCATTTCAGTCAGGCTGTAGATCGCCTTCTGCTTGTGGGAGGGATCGTCCGCCTTGGTCAGCATACCGAGCTCCATCAGCCGCTTCAGCCGGTCGGCGAGGATGTTGGAGGCAATGCCCTCCACCGAGCCGTTGAGCAACTCGCGAAAGTGGCGTCTGCCGCCGAAGATGATGTCGCGAAGGATGATCAGGCTCCACCGGTCGCCGAACACTTCGAGCGACAGGTTGATCGGGCATCCGGACCGGCGATCGATGTTCATGCGAATCTCCAAAAACCGGTTGCATTATCGTATCGGTTTTAATATCGTGCAACTGATTGCAAAATGCAATCGGATTCGGAGCGCAAGGAGGAAAGCCGTGAGAAATGCGAAACAACCCGAAATCGTGTCCCAGACATTCGGCGATCCGGCACATCCGGCGGTACTGTTGATCATGGGCGCCATGGCTTCCATGCTTTGGTGGCCGGAAGCGTTTTGCCGGAAGCTGGCCGGCGAAGGTCGCTTCGTGATCCGCTACGACAATCGCGATACCGGCCGTTCGACCAAATACGCACCGGGCGAGCCGCCTTATACATTCGACGACATGGCAGGCGATGCCATCCGCGTCCTTGACGACCATGGAATCCGAAAGGCGCATGTGGTCGGCATGTCGATGGGCGGCATGATCGCGCAGCTCGCTGCGTTGAAATACCCGTCGCGTGTCATTTCGCTTACGGTGATCAGCAGCTCGCCCTTAGGCATCGATACGTCGCATCTGCCCGGAACCACCGAGGCCTATAGGATGCATTCGGCCGAGGGCGCGAAGGTCGACTGGTCGGACCGCCGCCAGGCGATCGATTTCATCGTCAAAGACGCGCGTGCGCTCGCCGGCACCGCGCATACCTTCGACGAGCAGCGAACGCGGGCTTTCGTCGAACAGGATTACGACCGGTCCGGTGGTTTTCTAAGCGCGACCAATCATTTCATGCTCAAGGGCGGCGGGCAGGACTGGAAGGGGCGGCTGCGCGATATGAAGACCCCGCTCCTCGTTGTCCACGGCACCGACGATCCGATCTTTCCGGTCGAGCATGGCGCTGCTCTGGCCGACGCGGTCGCCGGCGCAAGGCTGGTCCGGATCGAGGGCGGCGGCCACGAGCTGCATCCCGATGATTGGGCCGCGATCGTCGATGCCATCGTCACCCACAGCCAAGGCAGTAAATAGCGGGCCGAACCCGGACATCGGATGTCCGCGAGACGAACCACCAAAGGAACGAGCAAAAACAATGTCCCTGACGATGCATTTTCATCCGCTGGCCTCCTTCTGCTGGAAGCCACTGATCGCGCTCTATGAGAACGGCACGCCATTCACATCGGTCGTCGTCGACCTCGGCAATGAACAGTCGCGCGCCGCGTTCCTGAAATTATGGCCGGCCGGCAAGATGCCGGTGCTGCGCGATGATGCGCTGGGCCGGACCGTGCCGGAATCGACGATCGTCATCGAATATCTCAACGCGTATTATCCCGGACCGGTCGAGCTGATCCCCGCCGATGTCGATCTCGCCCGCCAGACCCGGCTTGCCGACCGCTTCTATGACTTCTACGTCCAGGAACCGATGCAGAAGATCGTCGTCGACCGCCTGCGGCCGGAAGGCAAGACCGATCCGTTCGGCGTCGAGGAGGCACGCGCCCAACTGCGCAGCTCCTACGCCATCATCGAACAGGACATGCAGTCGCGGACATGGGCGGTGGGCACGAGCTTCACCATGGCCGATTGCGCCGCCGCCCCGGCGCTGTTCTACGCCAACAAGGTCGAGCCGTTCGGCGACAGATATCCCGCGGTGAGACGCTATCACGACCGGTTGTTGCGGCGCCCGTCGGTTGCCCGTGTGATCGAGGAAGCGCAGCCTTATTTCAAGCTCTTCCCCTACAACAATGGCTAGGCCCGATGCTGCATGAGCTGCTCGACGCGCTGACGACACCTCTCAGCTTCCGGGTGTACCGAGCTGCTCCGCATCCCAGAACTGGTCGAGCCAGATGTTGAGCTTCAGAAAGCCGGCATTGCTGACCGTATAGACGCGCCTGGTGCCTTCCGGCTTGGCGTTGACCAGCCCGGCATCAAGCAGCACCTTCAGGTGCTGCGAAACGGCCGGACGGGACACCGGCAAGCCGGAGGCCAGTTCGTTGACGGTCTTCGGTCCGCGCCGGAGCTCTTCCAAGAGATAGCGCCGGTTGGGATCGGCAATCGCCATGAAGGCGTCGGAAAGCATCATGCCTTATTTGTGGGGCAAAGCGTCTCGAATCTCAACCGTCGGTTTCAGCTTTTCTGCGCGGGTCGAGCCGTAACGCTTCCGGCGTCACCGAGCGGTCGGCCGGCTGGGTCTTGAAGGCATCGCGGCCTTCGATCGGCACCGGCGCGCGACGGCTGATGCGCAGCAGCGTGTAGCCGGCCAGGCAGAGATGCGCGAGCGCAGTAGCCAGGAACAGCCCCTCGGGACGCATCCAGCCCATCAGGCCGGCGGCCAGCAGCGGACCGATCATCGTGCCAAAGCCATAAAGCAGCAGCAGGCCGCCCGACACTTTGACGAAATCTTCCGATCGGGCATGGTCGTTGGCATGCGCCACCGCGATCGAATAGAGCGTGTAGGCGAAGGCGCCGTAGGCGGCGGTGCAGACGATGACGAAGACGCCGGAGCGCGGTTCGAACAGGAAGATGGCGATGGCGAACAGCGCAGCGCCGAACGCCGCGCCCGCCAGCACGAAACGACGGTCCGTCGTGTCGGAGAGCCGCCCGGCCGGAAGCTGCATGGCGGCGCCGGCAATGACCACGAGGCTCATCATCAGCGCGATCTCGGCCGTCGAGATGCCGATGCGAGCTCCGTAGACGGCACCAAGTGTACCCCAGGCGCCGTTGGCGATGCCGATCAGCACGCAGGCGATCGCCGAGACCGGTGAATTGACATAGAGCCCTTTGACGTCGAGCGACACGTCCTGCAGCGGCTTGGGGTGCGACGCCGTCGAGACCGCCGTCGGGATCAGCGACAGGCAGAACAGAATCCCGGTGATCATGAACAGCGAGGCCGACTTCACATCGCCGCCGGCAACGATCATCTGACCGCCCATGATCGAGGCATAGGTGACCATCATATAGAGGCCGAAGACGGTACCGCGGTTTTCGTTGGTGGCCTTCTCGTTCAGCCAGCTTTCGATGACCATGAAGGCGCCGGCCATGGTGAAGCCGGTGAAGGCCCGCAGCAGGATCCAGGTATATTCGTCAATGATCAGGCCGGTGAGCAGCGCGACGATCGCTCCCGACGCGGCAAAGGCGCCGAAAGCCCTGACATGACCGGCACGGCGCACGATGCGCGGCGCAAAGAAGCAGCCGGTGACAAAGCCGCCGGCCCAGGCTGTGCCCATCAGGCCGAGTGATGCCGTCGAGAAGCCTTCCAATTGGCCGCGCAACGGCAGCAGCAGCCCGTGCAGTCCGGATGCCGCAAGGAGGAACGCGGTGCCGCGCAGCAGCGAGAGGATCGGTCTGTAGCTTGCGAACATTTTTCAATCCGGCTGGAGTTCGGGGCACAGGTCTGGAGACAGCCGCATTCGGGCTTTTCGGCGGCATGCCCCAGCTTTTGGAATTACTCTCAGAAACTATCCGCGGCGAAACAGCGCCTCTGCCGCCGACTTGGTGGAGCCCTTGGTCTTGAGCTCGGCTTCCAGCCGCGCAATCTCGTCGCGCAGGATGCCGATCCGTTCGGACAATTCATCGACGGAAAGCAGCGACAAATCCTGGCCGATCTCGTGCGGGCGCGCTTTTTTCTTGGGTTCGTCGTCGAAGATCGCCATCGTCGCTCCTCCGTGCCCATTTGCCTGATTTGCCAATGAGCATACATAGGGCAACGGCGCTGATGCAAATAGCCGGCAAGAAATCGGCGAAATACGACGGGACAATTCATGGTGAGCGGACAGAAAATTCCGGCGAAGATGACGGCGATCGCAATCTCGGAACCCGGCGGGCCGAGAGTGCTGAAACCGGAAATGCGCGACGTGCCGGTACCCGGCCCCGGCGAGATCCTGATCCGGGTGCGTGCCGCCGGTGTCAATCGGCCGGACATACAGCAGCGCAAGGGCGCCTACCCGCCGCCCCCCGGAGCATCAGATCTGCCGGGCCTCGAAGCGGCGGGCGAAGTCGCCGCCCTTGGTGACGAGATATCGCGCTGGCGCGTCGGCGACCGGGTCTGCGCGCTGACGCCGGGCGGCAGCTATGCCGAATATGTCAAAGTCCACGCCGGCAGCGTGCTGCCGCTGCCCGCCGGCTTTACCCACACCGAAGCGGCGGCAGTGCCCGAAAACTACTTCACCGTCTGGCACAATGTGTTCGAGCGCGGCGGCCTGAAGAGCGGCGAGACGCTGCTCGTCCATGGCGGCTCCTCCGGCATCGGCACCACCGCGATCCAGCTTGCTTCCGCATTCGGCGCCTATGTCGTCACCACCGCCGGCAGCCAGGAGAAGTGCGACGCATGCCTGAAGCTCGGCGCCGACCGGGCGATCAACTATCGCCAGGAGGATTTCGTCGCCGCGGTCAAGGAAGCAACCGCTGGCCGCGGCGCCAACGTCATCCTCGACATGGTCGGCGGCGACTATGTGGCGCGAAACCACGAGGCCGCGGCTTTCGAAGGCCGCATCGTCCAGATCGCCACGCAGGCCGGGGCGGTGGCCAGCGCCGATTTCTCGAAGATCATGGTCAAGCGGCTCATCCATACCGGTTCGACGCTGAGGCCACGCACCGTCGAGTTCAAGGCGGCAATCGCCGCCGCGCTGGAGGCGCAGGTGTGGCCGCTGCTCGGCACCCGCAAGGTGGCACCCGTCATGGACATGATCTTCCCGCTCAAGGAAGCCTGGCGGGCGCATGAGCGGATGGAGGACGGTGAGCATATCGGCAAGATCGTGCTCGATGTCGCCTGACGACCGGCAAACAGACTGAACGAAAGCTTAATTGTGCAATGCAACAAACGCATTGCGGCCATGCAAAAGCGTCTGTTCAATTTTTCATCGCCGATGCCTATTTGAGTGGCATCGAAACGATGGAGGACTACCATGAACCCGATCCGCGCTTTCCGTAACTGGCGCATGTACAATGAAACCGTGCGCGAACTGAACCGGCTGAACGCTCGTCAGCTCAACGACCTCGGCATCAACCGCGGCGACATCGAGAGAATCGCCCGCCAAGGGCTTTGATCTCGAGCATGATCTCGCCCGACGACCGGGCGCTGCTTTTCTGCAGCGCCGAGTCGCGGTTCGGGATCAAGCCTTAGAAGCCAGAGCCGCCGCAGACGGATTTCCGTCGCCGGTTCCGAGCCCGCCTGACCTTGGTCCGGCGGGCTTTGTCTTTTTTGAAGCTTTCGACCGCATCGCTTCAGTGCGTCCCGACCCTTGGCGGTCTGCTGGTCGCTGCGCTGAGGTCCTTGACGCGCGTCTCCCAAAAACATTGCGAAACGGCGAGGGAGCGGTTATATAGGCCACGATTTTCCCATTTTTGGTGGCTCTAAACCACCGCCCGCGCGGGAACGCGGGCGAACGAGAAGGATTTTTGTAATGGCCAATACGCTGCTGATGCCAAAGGCGACCGCCGTCTGGCTGGTTGACAACACAGCGCTCTCCTTCGAGCAGATTGCGCAGTTCTGCGGACTGCATCCGCTTGAGGTCAAGGCGATCGCCGACGGCGAGGCGGCGCAAGGCATCAAGGGCATGGACCCGATCATGACCGGCCAGCTCACTCGCGACGAGATCGCGCGCGCCGAGAAGGACCCGAACCACCGGCTGAAGCTCTCCGATCCCAAGGTGCGGGTGCCGGAATCCAAGCGCAAGGGTCCGCGCTACACGCCGCTGTCGAAGCGCCAGGACCGGCCCAACGCCATCCTCTGGCTGGTGCGCAACCATCCCGAGTTGAAGGATGCGCAGATTGCCCGCCTCGTCGGCACGACGAAGTCGACGATCGACCAGATCCGCGACAGAAAGCACTGGAACTCCGCCAATCTCCAGCCGATGGATCCGGTGACGCTCGGCCTGACGTCGCAGATCGACCTCGACATGGAAATCAACCGCGCCTCGCGCGGCCGCGAGCAGGCCCAGCCGGCCGGCGATACGCTGCTGCCGGCGGCCTTGACCGAACGGCTGGTGCCGGCGCCGGAAAAGCCGAAGGACGAGGACCGCGAACTCGACGCCAACGCCGTCTTCGCCAAGCTTTCGGCGCTGAAGTCGAAGGACAAGGACGCCGACGAAGAGGAGTAGGGTCTCGCATCCAAAACAAAAAGCCCGCTTTCAAGCGGGCTTTTTTGTGATCTCCCGTGTCAGCTTCGCGCCGCCCGGTCGGGCGCCATGCCGTAGTCCTCGCTGCGTTCCACCGCGCGGTAGAAATCGGCGAGCTGCTTGCCGCGCTCCGGCTTGAAGGTGCGACCGGCGATGACCACCGAGGCGATGCGGTCGATGCGGAAGGCGCGGAAATCGCCGCGCATCTCGCACCAGGCGACCAGCGTCCACACCTTACCCCAGAACCACAGGCCAAGCGGGCGGATGTCGCGCGCGGTGCTGCGGCCGGCCTCATCCGAATAGTCGATGGTCAGCACCTGACGTTTCTCGATGGACCGCTCGATCAGGTCGATGGCTTCGCGGGCGGCATCGCTTACCACCCACATCGGCGTGTGGATCTCGGTACGGGCGATCCTGTCCTTTTCGGCGTCGGGCAACACGGCGCCTATTTTGACCAGCGCCTCGTCGGCGGCTCGCGCCATGGCCGCGCCGCCAAAGGCGCGCACCATGCGGGCGCCGGCGACCAGGGCGACGATCTCGTCACGCGTGAACATCAGCGGCGGAAGGTCGAAACCCTCCCTCATCATATAGCCGACACCAGCCTCGCCGTCGATCGGCACGCCGGTCGACTGCAAGTCGGCGATGTCGCGATAGATGGTCCGCTCGGAAACCTCGAGCCATGTGCCCAGCTTCTGGGCGGTGACCAGACGGCCACCGCGCAGATGCTGCACGATCTGGAAGAGCCTGTCGGCGCGGCGCATCGTATGGTCCCTCGGCGTCTATTGTTCCAGCCCTTCGCGCTTGCGCTGCGCGGCGACGAAGGCCGCGCCGAAGGATAGTTTCCTCGTTGTCGGCGTGTCGGCGTCGAGCACCCGCCAGAACGGCGCAATGTCGCTCAGCGCCATGCCATGCTCAAGATCCTCGTTGGCGGCCTCGGCGACGGTGCGCAGATGATAACCGATGGTGACCGGACATGTCACCTCGGCACCGTGCTCGATGGCAAGCGCGGTGCGCAAAGCGCAATCATCCATGGCCATGCCTTCGGGGATGGAGCGGACGAATGCATCGACTTGGCGAGCTGTCGGAACCAGCATCGGTTGGCCTTCGACGACGTCAGCCATGGCGCGTGGCGACGGTTTTATGCCGTTGATGCCAGGCGTGTTCAGCCTGTCGTTCCAGCTTTTCATCGATCGCCCTCTCGGCCGTCCGTCTCTGACGGCCATCGCACTATGGCACGAGCCTCCTGACACCATCCTGTCAGGAGGCTTCAGCATGCCCACTTAAGCTCGTCGCCGGGCCGCATCCAAACGCCGTGCAGAAAAGACTGCCTCAATTGCCGCCATTGCGGCGGTCGCCATACATGTCCGGCCAGCCAATGTCCTTACGGATGTCCGCCGGCAGGGTATTCATGAAACGCTGTGTGCGGATCTCGTTGCGCATCGTCCGGATCTTGCCGACATAGTGCTGCACGCTGCGCAGAATGGTAAAACCGTTCATGGCTGGTCTCCTCTCTTTCGATGGAGACACTATCGCACACCCCTGCTGACAACAGTCTGTCAGGAGGGTGCGGCTCTCATGACCGGCGTTCCGATTTGTCCGCCGAAGTGATCAGGCAGCGCTGAAAAAAGAGGCTTGCCGCAATGGAAAGATGGCGATCCCGGAGCGCTTTGACAGCCAGCCGCGATGCTGATCAAAGGCTGCATGTCGAAACTTCTCGCGCTCGTCATCATCGCCATGATGGTCATCCAGCTCATCAAGCCGCTCGGCTGGCTGGGGCTGAAGCGGCGCAGCGATTTCTGGAAGCTGGCGCTGCTGGCGATGGCGGCGATTTCGATAACGGCGGTGCTCGGGCATTGGACGTAGTGCCGACGGCCCATTACGCGACGCCGGGTTCGTTGGCGAGCACCAAGCCGACCAGATGTTCCGCCCAGGCTCGGTAGCCGGCTTCCGAAGCATGAAATCCATCCGACGCAAAGCCGGCCTCGGCATCGGTGATCGGCAGGCGGGGTGCCGGTATCGCGCCGCGCTCGAGGCAAAGACGCTCGCCCATCCGGTTCATCTCGACGGCGCGGATTTCGAGGATCTTGCCGAGCAGCGGCGGCATTGCCGGCGCCCGGGTGAACTCCAGCACCGGCGACCACACGACGCGCGCCTCCGGCCATTTGGCGCGCAGTGCGTAAAGCAGGCCGCCAAAATCGCGCTTGAAGCGCGGTACCGAATGAAAATTCTTGGCGTCGTTGGTGCCGATGGCGAGCACGATGTGCGTCCACGGATCGGCCGACAGATTGGGCAGCACATGGTCGCGGATCTGGCCTGAGGTTGCCGAGTTGAAGCCGGCTGCCCGCCAGCGCACGGCGCGGCCGGTGCGTTGCGCAATCAGAACGGCCAGTTGCGCAGCCAATCCGTTTTCGGAATGGCCGATGCCAACCGATGCGGCGGAGGAATCACCAAGCACCAGAAGCGAAATTGCCGGCGCCTGGCCTGATATCTCGTGGATGACCGGACCTTGTGCCGGCAGCATGCGGGTGGTGCGGCGACGCACGCCAAGCCCTTGCCAGACATAGACCGGAAAGGCGAGCCAGGTGAGAAGGGTCGGAAAGCGCCGCATGGCAAGTCCCTTTAGGGCATAGCGAACAGCACTTAGCGCATGTTGCACTGAAGGTGAACGACCTTGCAGCGACAGCCTGTCGCCTCAATGGCAGCAGTCATGCGTCCCGGACCGGTCTTCATATTCGTCATGCAGCCGCACCCAGTCACCAAGACTATGATGTGGGCCGGTTTCGTTGCGACCTTTCGGTGTCAAGTCGAGATAGTGATAGGCGCCGATCAGCGGATCGCCGCCCCTGGAGCGCGAGACGAAGGTCAGGAAGATGTCGCCTTTCTCGTCGCGATAGAACACGCTGGTGCCGGGAAGATCCTTCGATTGCCGCGCACGCCGCTCGAAATTGTAGGTCGTGTCGCCGGCTGCGATCTGCTTGTCGGTGAATGAAACCTGCATGTCGAAGTTGAAATCCGAGGCGTAGGACGACACCCAGTCGAATTTCCAGCCCATGCGCTGCTTGTAGGGCAGCAATTCGGCCAATGGCGCCCGCGCCACCACGACAAGTGAGACATCGTGATGCCTGAGATGCTGGTTGGCGCCATCGATGTGGTCGGCAAGGAACGAGCAACCCTCGCAACGATAATCGGCGCCCGGCCCGAACATGAAATGGTAGACGATCAGCTGGCTGTTGCCGCCAAACAGGTCGGGCAGTTTCTTTGGCCCTTGCTCGGTCTCGAAGACGTAGTCCTTGCGGATCTTCAGCCACGGCAATTCGCGACGTTCGGCGGCGATGCGATCGCGAAAGCGCGTCAATTCTTTTTCGCGCGCTAGATGTGCCTTGTGCGCCTGAAACCAGTCTTCCTGCGACACGGTCTTGTTGTTCGGCATAGGTCTGCTCCTCTTTTCACGGAGGACGTTCGGCAGCGACGCATGCCGACACAGAGCTGCATTTAGTTGCAAGTAATTGCAGCCCTTGCTGCTTTCGAACAAAACCCGGGCACGCGGCCCGGGATCGAGGAACCAAGACGGATTCGGTCAGGCGGCTTGCTCCAGCGTCGGCTGCCATTGTCCAAGCGCTGCCAAATGGTTCATGTGGGCACGATGGGCGAAGGCGGCCTGGGCGGCGGCGACATTTGCCGCCTTGCCGCTCCAGGCCTTCTGCGGGGCGGCCTGCAAGGCGCGGCCGTAGGAGAAGGTCAGCGTCCAAGGATGCGGGCCGATGGCGTTGATGGCATTGAGGTTGGCGGTCGCCTGCTCGTCCGTTTGTCCGCCCGACAGGAAGGCGATGCCTCCAATCGCGGCCGGCACCGTCTCGCGGAACAGTTTTATCGTCTTTTCGGCGACTTCGTCGGGGCTGCTGACCTTGCCCGATTTCTTGCCTGCGAGGATCATGTTCGGTTTCAGGATGGTGCCTTCGAGGACGACGCGAGCCGCATAGAGCTCGGTGTACAGCTTTGTCAGCGTTGCCTTGCTGATCTCGTAGCAGATATCGATGTCGTGGGCGCCGTCCATCAGCACCTCCGGCTCGACGATCGGCACGATGCCAGCCTCCTGGCAGAGCGCGGCGTAACGGGCGAGCGCATGGGCGTTCGAGCCGATCGAGGTGGCGGAAGGCACCCCCTTGGCAACATCGATGTCGATCACCGCGCGCCATTTGGCGAAGCGGGCGCCGAGCTTGTAGTACTCGGCGAGGCGTTCGCGCAGGCCGTCGAGGCCCTCGGTGATGGTGTCGCCGGGGAAGGCTGCCAGAGGCTTGGCGCCGGCATCGACCTTGATGCCGGGGATGGCGCCCGAAGCCTTGATGATGTCGACCAGCGGCGTGCCGTCGGCGGCATTCTGGTGGATGGTCTCGTCATAGAGGATGACGCCGGAAATATATTTGGTCATCGCATCGCTGGCGCGGAACATCATCTCGCGATAGTCGCGGCGGCTGTCGGCGGTCGACTCGACGCCGATGACGTCGAAGCGCTTCTTGATGGTGCCGGAGCTCTCGTCGGCGGCCAGCAGGCCCTTGCCGTCGGCCACCATCGCGGCGGCAATATCCTCGAGACGTTCGCTCATCGTGCTTCTCCTGAAACGGTTTGTCCGTCTCCAGCAGACCACTAGAGCAACGCAGGTTCAAGTCGAACGATTTCGTCGGGGAAGCGCGAATCGATTGAAAGTCGAAGGAACCTTCATTCGCAGCGTTGTTGCCGAGGCAATCAGCGCTTCAAGACGTCGACGCCGGGTAAGGGCTTGCCTTCCATCCATTCCAGGAAAGCGCCGCCGGCCGTCGAGACATAGGTGAAGTCGTCGGCGACGCCGGCATGGTTGAGCGCCGCCACCGTATCACCGCCACCGGCGACCGAGACCAGTCTGCCGGCCTTGGTGCGCGCCGCCGCGTGCCTGGCCGTCGCCACCGTCGCATGGTCGAACGGCTCGATCTCGAAGGCGCCGAGCGGCCCGTTCCAGACCAGCGTCGCGGCACGGTCGATCCATTCGGCAATGGTTTTCACGGTCTTCGCGCCGACATCGAGGATCATGCCGTCGGCCGGCACGTCGGCTATGGCGACGGTCTCGCTGGCGGCGCCGGCCTTGAACTCCCGGGCGACGACGCCGTCGACGGGCAGGATGATGGCGCAGCCGGCCTCAGCCGCCTCGATCATGATCTGCTTGGCGGTGGTCGCGAGATCATGCTCGCAGAGCGATTTCCCTACGTCGGTGCCGCGTGCCGCGAGAAACGTATTGGCCATGCCGCCGCCGATGACCAACGCGTCGACCTTCTTCACGAGGTTCATCAACAGGTCGATCTTGGTCGAGACCTTGGCCCCGCCGACGATGGCGACAACCGGGCGGACGGGATTGCCGAGGCCCTTTTCCAACGCGTCGAGCTCGGCCTGCATGGTGCGCCCGGCGAAAGCCGGCAACACATGCGCCAGTCCTTCCGTCGACGAATGGGCGCGGTGCGCAGCGGAGAAGGCGTCGTTGACGAAGATGTCGCCGTTAGCGGCGAGCTTTTCGGTGAAGGCCGGGTCGTTCTTCTCCTCGGCCTTGTAGAAGCGGGTGTTCTCGAGCAGAAGCACATCGCCGCTGTCCATGGCGGCGACGGCGCTCGCGGCCTTGTCGCCGATGCAGTCGGGGGCAAAGCCGACCGGGCGGCCGAGCACGTCCGCCGTCGCCTTGGCGATCGGCTCGAGCGAGAATTCCGGCGCCGGTCCATCTTTGGGACGGCCGAAATGCGCAAGCAGGATGACCTTGGCGCCCTTGCCGGACAGCTCGGCGATGGTCGGTGCAATGCGCTCGATGCGGGTGGCGTCGGTGACCTTGCCGTCAGTGACGGGAACGTTGAGGTCGACACGCACCAGCACACGCTTGCCGCTGATATCGCCGATGTCGTCGAGTGTCTTGAAGCCGGCCATGCTGATCCCTTTCGCGAAAAATCGCGGGGACCTTACCCCGCATCGACGACGATGCAAGACCTGCCTAAGGGTTCACGGAAAATATGATTCGCGTCTCGAAGATGAAGCGCCCACCGGGAGCGAGATGGGCAGCAATGGTGCGAAGCACCGCCGCTCGAACTTCTGACGTCAGAAACACCTGGAAGGCGTGTCCGGTCGTTAAGAAGGATGATCTTGGCGGCCATGTTTCCAGCTTCCAGATCCGACGAAGCGCCGACATATGGCTTTACCGGTTGCGCACCACAATGCATGCGCCGCCGACGCTCTGCAGCTTCTCGCAGATATCGTCGGCCTTGACTTTGGTGTCGGCGCCGATCCGCACCGCGTAGATGCCGCGCCTGCCGATCGGTGTGCGCACCCGGCTGACCACCGGATTGCGACCGCTGAGCAAGGCTGGAAACCGGCGTTTCACAGTGCTCCACTGATTGAGCGCCGCGGCGCGGCGGAAATTGCCGGCCACCTGCACGCCCCATGGCTTGATGTTGATCGACGACATCGGCACGGTTCTGGACATGATCACCGGCAGCTTGCGGCAGGCGGCAGCGAAGCTCGCCTTCTTGTCGAGCGGCCGGATGACGCCGGCATACGCGGCATCAGTGAACCTGTCGGCCGGCTCGCCCATGACGTCCAGGACGTAGCTTTCGGTCTCCATCGGCAAGAAGCCGCCGGAATTCAGCCAGCGCGACACTCGGGTCTCGCCGGCATTGTAGGCGGCTGCGGCGAGGCCCAGATTGCCAAAGCCGGTCTTCAGTTCGGCGAGATATTTTGCCGAGGCCGGGATCGCCTGCTCGATATCGAACGAATTGGTGAGGCCGCGTATCTTGGCGGTGCCCGGCATGAACTGGGCAATGCCTTCGGCGCCGACCGGGCTGACCGCATTGGGATCGAAACGGCTTTCCTTCCAGATCAGCCGGGCAAAGAAATCCTTGGGCAAGCCGTTCTGGTCTGCATGGGCCTCGATCAGATTGCAAACCTGGTCGATCAGCTTCTTTTTGGCGGGCCGTGGTGGATCGGCCTGAACGGCTGTCGCCCAGACCAGCCCGCAAATGAGAACCAGCGCCGCGCCCAGCAAACGCCGCATTGAACTACTCCGCCGCGGCCTTGTCGTGTTGCCCAAACCGCCGTTCGATATAATCGGCGACCATCTTCTCGAAATCCGCGGCAATCGATGGGCCGCGCAGCGTCGCCGCCTTCTTGCCGTCGACGAACACCGGGGCGGTCGGCGTCTCGCCAGTGCCGGGCAGCGAAATGCCGATATCGGCATGTTTGGACTCGCCCGGACCGTTGACGATGCAACCCATCACCGCGACCTTGAGGTTCTCGACGCCGGGATATTGTTCGCGCCACACCGGCATGTTCTTGCGCAGGTCGGCCTGGATGTTCTGGGCAAGCTCCTGGAACACGGTCGAGGTCGTGCGGCCGCAACCCGGACAGGCGGCGACGATCGGCACGAACTGCCGGAAGCCCATGGTCTGCAACAGCTCCTGCGACACCTGCACCTCGCGCGTGCGGTCGCCGTTCGGCTCCGGCGTCAGCGAGATGCGGATGGTGTCGCCGATGCCTTGCTGGAGCAGGATGCCCATCGCAGCCGATGATGCGACAATGCCTTTCGAGCCCATGCCCGCCTCTGTCAGGCCGAGGTGCAGCGCATGGTTGGAACGCGTGGCAAGTTCGGTATAGACGGCAATCAGATCCTGCACGCCGCTGACCTTGGCCGACAGGATGATTTTTTCGCGGACAAGGCCGATCTCTTCAGCCATTTCGGCCGACAGGATCGCCGACTGCACGATTGCCTCGCGCGTCACCTCCTGCGCGGTCAGCGGAAAGCCTTGGGCCTGGTTGTCGTCCATCAGCCGGGTCAGAAGCTCCTGGTCGAGCGAGCCCCAATTGACGCCGATGCGCACCGGTTTGTCGTATTTGATCGCCATCTCGACGATCGCCGCGAACTGCCGGTCTTTCTTGTCCTTGAAACCGACATTGCCCGGGTTGATGCGGTATTTGGCCAAGGCCTCGGCGCAGGCCGGATGATCGGCCAAGAGCTTGTGGCCGATATAATGGAAATCGCCGACGAGCGGCACGTCGATGCCTAGCCGTTCCAGCCGCTCGCGGATGGCCGGCACGGCGGCAGCACTTTCGTCGCGGTCGACGGTGATGCGCACGATCTCGGAGCCGGCGCGATGCAGCGCCGCCACCTGCGCGATCGTTTGGTCGACATCGGCCGTGTCGGTGTTGGTCATCGACTGGACGACGACCGGCGCGCCGCCACCGACCATCACGCCGCCGACGTCGACACCGACCGACCTGCGGCGCGGGAAGGGTGAGGAAAAATATCCGGTCATGCCGGCTGCCTTTATCTTGAAGGTCCGGGCATGAGGTGGAGGAGCAAAGATGGCTTGTCAATGGCGAGTGGCGCGCAGGCCTAGCAAATCGGTAATGACAAGACGACGGCTTGCCGCAAATCCACAGCCGTTTCCGGCAGCATAAAGATATGCCACCGGAAAGAGATCGCGCCGGGCGGCGCGGCTAGTCTTGGAAGGGCTTCAGTGCGTCGTCGGTTTCGCCTTCAGTTTTTCAATCTCGTCCTTGAGTGCCAGCTTGCGCCGCTTGAGATTCACGATTTCGAGGTCGTCGACCGATGGATGGGTCATCGCATCGTCGATTTCGCGCTCGATATCGCCGTGTTTCCGCTGCAGCTCATCAAGATGGGATGCAAGAGACATGATTGGTTCTCCCTTTCATGGTTTCCTCGATTGCAGCCGTCAAGGCAACGTCCACCGCAGGCTCGCTTCTGTGACGGCATAATGACAGTGTGCCACCATCGCGCGCCGATGTCGAATGCTGCGTGGTAGCATTCCACGACAATATGAAATGTGATATGGGCTGCGCGCCGGTGCAAGAGACGCTGGCCCCGCCCAATCAGGCCCATAGTTTGGGCGCCGCAGACGTGCAGACGGTAAAAATGTCCGATCAGGAACAGGCAGATATCCGCCTCGAATATTCCCGACTGAAGCAGGAACACGCCGATTTCGACGCGGCCATCAATGCGATGATCGCCATGAATTGCGACCCGCTGCAGATCCAGCGCATGAAGAAAAAGAAGCTTTTCCTGAAGGACAGGCTGATGGCGCTGGAAGACAAGATCATTCCAGACATTATCGCTTGAACGAACCCGCCGCTGGCTTCTGATCAGGCGGCTTATGCCGCGATCGAAAGCCGTGCGGCACGGTCGCGCAACAGTGCTATCAGATCATCGGTCTTCTCGGTCGAGGTATCGATGGGAACCACCAGGCACATCGTCGCCTCGATCTTGCCCGGTGCTGAAAAGACCGGCGCGGCCAGGCATTTCGTGTAAGCATCGACGAGGCCGGAGGTGACGCAGTAGCCCGCCGACTTGGCGACGGCGATATCGGTTATGAAATCGTCGAGCTGCAACCGGCGGCCGTCGGGCAGCACGAGATCGTCCTCGGAGACCATGTCTTCGATCGCTGCCCTTTCGAAGCCGGCGAGGAGCAGCCTTCCGGAAGCGGTCCAGGGAAGCGGTATCTGCAACCCCGTCGCCGAGCTGATCCGGAATGGCCTCGTTCCCGGGCTTGAATGGACGATGGTGTAACGGCCGCTTTGCAGCATGCACAGTTCCGAGGTCTCGCCGGTCTCGCGCGACAAATGGTCGACTTCCTGGCGCCCTCGCCTGAGCAGGTCGTTGCCCCGTACATAATCCATTCCGTAGAGATAAAGCTTCTTTCCGAAATAGACCCGATTGCCGTCTCCGGCCATTTCCAGCAGGCCTGCGTCGACCAGCGAGCGCACGAGCGTATAGGTCGTCGAACGCGGCGCATTCACCCCTTTGGCAAGATCGCCAATGCCGATCGCGCGCTGGGTCGCGTGAAGAAACTCCAAAATCTGGAGGACCCGGTTGAGACCCTTCTCCCGAGAGCCCGAATTCTTGTCTTCGTCCAGACCGACATCCGGTCGAGCGGCCAAGGCATTGCCATCTTGCATTATCGATTCCTGATGTTAATCTGTCTTGTACAGAGTACAGGCGTCTCTTGTAAGGGACAATGACGTCAGTTGCAATCGATGCATGCACTGCTGGTCCAAAGGGGAACACAACACGAAAGGAGGTCGCCGTGAACGACACATCCAAAAGGCGTGAATTTCTGAAACTGGGAATGGCCGGGCTTGCAACGGCCGGAGTGATGAGCGCGGCAACAGCGGTCGATGTTCAGAAAGCGGCAGCCCAGGCGGCGCCCGACAGCCTGCTGCGCACCGTTCTCGAGCGCGGCAAGGTGATCGTCGGCACCGGCAGCACCAACGCGCCTTGGCACTTCGAGAACGACGCTGGCGAGCTGGTCGGCATGGACATCACCATGGGGCGCATCCTTGCCAAGGGGCTTTTCGACGACCCGACCAAGGTCGAATTCGTCATGCAGGATCCGGCTCAGCGCATTCCAAACGTGACCACCAACAAGGTCGACATCACCATACAGTTCATGACCATGACCGCCCAGCGCTCGCAGCTGATCCACTTCTCCCGGCCCTACTACGTCGAGGGCATCGCCTTGCTGACCCTTCCGAACGCCGAAAACAAGACCTTCGACAAGCTGCTTGCCGCCGGTTCGGCGACCCGGATTTCCATCCTGCAGAACGTCGATGCCGAGGCAAACGTGCGTATCGTCCTGCCCGAGGCGCAGGTAATGCAGATAGACACGCAGGCCAACGTGCTGCAGGCGCTGGAATCGAAGCGCGTCGACGCCGCCGCCGTCGATCTGTCAACGGTCCGCTGGCTCGCCTCGCGCAATCCGGACAAATACTTCGATGCCGGCAAGAGCTGGTTCTCGATGCTTTATGGTGCCGCACTCCGGCAGGGCGACCTCGACTGGCTGACCTTCGTCAACCAGACCTTCACCATCGCCATGTTCGGCCATGAAACGGCGCTTTATGACGCGGCGTTCAAGGATTATTTCGGACAGGAGCCGCCGGCCCGCCATCCCGGCTTCCCGGTCATCTGATGCAAGCAGGCGGAAGGGCAGCGCCCTTCCGCCTGCTTCTCCTCGGCAGCCCTCAGCATTGCGGGAGACGCATGGGCTATACCCTCAACTTCAACCTGATCTGGCGGCATTTCGATAAGCTCTGGGGCGGGCTCCTGCTCGGCCTCGAACTGGCCGTCATCTCGATCGCGATCGGCATCGTCATCGGGCTGCTTCTGGCGGTCTGGTACGTGTCGGCCGGGCGGGCGGTTCGGACCGTCATCGCGGCCTATGTCGAGTTCATCCGCAACGTCCCGCTGATTCTGCTCGTCTACCTGGTCTTCTACGGCCTGCCGACTGTAGTCGACATCGCGTACAGCGCGCAAACCTCATTCATTGCCACGCTGTCGCTCTATAGCGGCGCCTATCTGGTCGAGGTGTTCCGCTCGGGGCTCGAAGCTGTGCCGCGCGGCCAGCTCGACGCCGGCAAGGCGATCGGCCTGACGCCATGGCAAAGGCTGGTCCATGTGCGCTTGCCGACGATGCTGCGCATAACGCTGCCGGCGCTTTCCAACACATTCATATCGCTCTTCAAGGATACGTCCGTGGCATCGGTCATTTCGGTGCCCGAGCTCACCTACGGCGCCCAGTGGATCAACTTCAACACCTTCCGCATCGTCGAGGTCTATCTGGTGGTGACGGCGATGTACCTGTTGACCGGCTATGCGCTGCTTTTCGCGCTGCGGTTGGTCGAACGCCGATTCAGGGCGGGGCACTAGGATGATTGGCCAGATCGCCTATGCCTTGCCTTTCCTGGGTCAAGGATTTGCCCTGACGCTGTGGGTGTCGCTGCTGGTCGTGGTGTTATCGCTCATCGCCGGCGTGCTGATGGGCGTCGGCCTCGTCTATGGTCCGTCTCCGCTGCGCTGGGTGGTGCGCATCTTCAGCGACACCATACGCGGCATTCCGATCCTGGTGCTGATCTTCTTCGTCTACTACGGCCTGCCGGCAGTAGGGCTGCATCTGGAATCCTTTTGGGCGGCCGTGCTCGCGCTTACCCTGTTCAAGACGGCGCAGGTCATCGAATATCTGCGCGGCGCCGTCGGCTCGATCCCCAAGGGTCAGTCCGAAGCGGCGATGGCGATCGGGCTGACCTTTCGCCAGCGGCTGGCCTACGTCATCTTTCCGCAGGCGTTCAGGCGTTTCCTGCCGCCCTGGATCAACGGCGTCACCGACGCGGTGAAGGGCAGCGCGCTGGTCTCGCTGCTCGGCATCACCGACCTGATGCAGGCAATCAACCAGGTCATCGGCCGCACCTACGAAGCGATGCCGCTCTACATCCTCGGCGCGCTCGTCTATTTCGCCGTCAACTACGCCCTCTCCTTGGCCAGCCGCCGGCTGGAGCGGCGTTTCTCCTTCATCCGGGAATAGCAAGATGTCCAACTCCGCCCACGCAAATCCGGCGCTTCTCGACGTCTCCGACGTGTCCAAAGCCTTCGGTCCCGTCGAGGTCCTGCGCTCGGTCAGCCTCAAGGTGGCGCGCGGCGAGGTGGTGACGATCATCGGGCCGTCCGGCAGCGGCAAGACCACGCTGCTGCGCTGCGTCAACTTTCTGGAGAGCTATGATAACGGCTCGATCCGTATCGATGGCAAAGAGGTCGGCTACCGCGAGGCGGGAACACGTCAGCGCCGCAGCGAGCGCGACCTCGCGGCGATGCGAGCCGAGACCGGAATGGTGTTCCAGAGCTTCAATCTGTTTCCGCATCTGACCGCGGCCGGCAATATCATGCTTGGTTTGCGCAAGGTGCGCGGCAAGAGCAATGCCGAGGCCCGCACCATTGCCGAGCACTGGCTCGGCCGGGTCGGCCTCGCCCACAAGGCCGACAGTCTGCCAGCCGAGCTTTCCGGCGGCCAGCAGCAGCGCGTCGGCATCGCCCGCGCCGTGGCGATGGAGCCGAAGATCCTGCTTCTCGACGAGATAACTTCGGCGCTCGACCCCGAATTGGTTGGCGAGGTGCTCGAGGTCGTGCGCAGCCTCGCCGAAGACGGCATGACGATGCTGATGGTCACGCATGAAATGGCTTTTGCACGCGACGCATCGAGCCGCATCGTTTTCATGGCGGATGGCGGCGTCAGTGCCGTCGGACCACCCGCCGAGATTCTGGCTGCGGAGTTCGACAATGAACGCCTTCGCAGCTTCCTGGCGCGATTTCGCGCCTCGCATTTTTGACATCGGACCGCGAAAGCTGTCGCAAGGAGCTTTTATGACGCCTTACATCCGGCTCGCGGAATTGGGCCTGACGCTGCCCGAGCCGCCGAAGCCCATCGCCAACTTCGTCACCTACGCCGAGAGCGGACGGCTGGTCTTCCTCTCCGGCCAGGGGCCGTTGCGCGCCGATGGTGTGCTCTGCACCGGCAAAGTCGGCGAGGATATCTCCGTGGAAGAGGCCTATGATCATGCCCGTCTGACCGGCCTGAACCTGCTCGCCGTCATGCATGCCGCGGCCGGCGACCTCGGCCGCATCGTGCGCGTCGTCAAGCTGCTTGGCTTTGTCAATGCGACGCCGACATTCAGCGAGCACCCCAAGGTGGTGGATGGCTGTTCCGATCTTTTCGCCGCCGTCTTTGATAGGATTGGCGGACACGCCCGTTCGGCGATCGGTGTCGGCTCGCTGCCGGGCAACATCACAGTTGAAATCGAGGCGGTCGTCGAGATCGCCGCCTGAAATCCATGAATAGGATCTACAGAGATGACGACCTATGCCGCTGACCGTTCCAACACGACAATCCGCGAACGGCTCGGCCTTCGTCCGATCATCAATGTTTCCGGCACGATGACGGCGCTCGGCGCCTCAATCATTGTCCCCGAAGCGATTGCCGCAATGTCGGAAATGGCCTCGCAATGGGTAGAGATGGACGATCTGCAGCGCGCCGCAAGCACGGTGATTGCACGCCTCACCGGCGGCGAGGCCGGCTTCATCACCGCATGCTGCGCCAGCGGTATAACCATGGCGATTGCCGGCGCGATGACGGGTACCAACCTTCTCGCCATCGAGCGGCTGCCGGACGACACCGAGGGCCTCAAATCGGAGGTCATCGTTCAGCTTGGCCACATCGTCAATTATGGCGCGCCGATCGACCAGTCGATCCGGCTTGCCGGAGCCAAGGCAGTGCCTGCCGGCACGGTCAGCGTCACTCAGGATTATCATGTAGGCGAAGCGATCCGGGACCGAACGGCGGCAGCCCTCTACGTCGTTGCGCATCATACCGTGCAATACGGCATGCTCTCGCTCGAAGAGTTCTGCGAGATCTGCCACGCCAAGGGCGTGCCAGTGATCGTCGACGCCGCCTCGGAATACGATTTGCGCGGCTTTCTGGCGCGCGGCGCCGACATTGTCGTCTACAGCGGACACAAATTTCTCTCAGGGCCGACAAGCGGCATCATTGCGGGCCGCAAGGATCTGGTGCGGGCCGCCTATCTCCAGAACCGGGGCGTTGCGCGCGCCATGAAGGTCGGCAAGGAGAGCATTGCCGGCACCATGGCGGCCCTGGAAGCCTGGGAGCGGCGAGACCATGCCGGCATCCGCCAGCGGGAAGAAGCCGCACTGCAGCTGTGGCAAGCCGCATTGCAGGACCTTCCGGGCATCGCAGCACATATCATTCCCGATCCGACCGGAAATCCTCTCGACCGGCTGCAGATATTCGTTGCGCCCGAAAGCAGGTTCACCGCCGCCGGTCTTGCCTCTGCGCTGGCGGCGGGTTCGCCCCCCATTATCGTTCGCAACCACGAGGTCGAGCGCGGCCACTTCTTCCTCGACCCGTGCAATCTCCACCCTGGCGAGGCGGAGACCGTCGCCGAACGCCTGCGGGCGGTGTTGAGCGCAGCTGATCGTCCCGCCAATGCAATGAAGTCCGTTCGCAAGCAGTCCGCCGGCGCCTTGCGCTGGCCTGATTAGTCACAACGCTGAAGCCAGTCGATGGACGAACCGTGCTTTTCGAGCCTGGCTTCGCCAACCGCCCCACTGCGCCATCACGGCACTGTGAATGACCGCTTTGTCTTCGGGCGGGAATAAACCACCCCGCCCATTGGTCTCCCAAGCATACGCCATTCCCGGCGTTGCAGGAGACCGGTATGAACCACCACCACGACAATGAAGCTGACGGCATCAGCCGCCGTCACGCACTGGAATGCATGATCTGGGCCGGCACGGGAGTGCTTTGGACGATTTCGGCCGGCGTGCCGGTTTCGCTCAGCCTGCTCGGCGCGGCGGAAGCCGCCGAGGCAATGGCCACCGGTTTCACCTTCCTCCAGATCTCGGACAGCCACATCGGCTTCGACAAGGCCGCCAACCCGCACGCCATTGATACGCTGAAGGAGGCGATGGGCAAGATCCAGGCGCTGCCGCAAAAGCCCGCCTTCATGATCCACACAGGCGACATCACCCATCTGTCGAAGGCCGCACAGTTCGACAACGCTGCCCAGATCATCGGCGGCGCAGGCTTCGACGTGCATTATGTGCCGGGCGAGCACGACCTGATCGATGACGGCAACGGCCAGGCCTATCTCGAGCGTTACGGCAAGGGCACCAAGGGTGCCGGCTGGTATTCGTTCGACCAGAACGGCGTCCATTTCATCGGGCTGGTCAACGTCGTCAACCTGAAGGCCGGCGGGCTCGGCAATCTCGGTGCTGACCAGCTGGCATGGCTGGTCGATGATCTGAAGGCGGTCAGCGCCTCGACGCCGATCGTCGTTTTTGCCCACATCCCGCTGTGGGCTGTCTATCCCGAATGGGGCTGGGGCACCGACGACGCGGCTCAGGCTTTGGCTCTGCTCAAGCGCTTCGGCTCGGTGACCGTGCTCAACGGCCATATCCACCAGATCATGCAGAAGGTCGAAGGCAACGTCACCTTCCACACCGCGCGTTCTACCGCTTTCCCGCAACCGGCGCCAGGCACCGCCGCCTCACCCGGGCCGATGACCGTGCCCGCCGGCCAGCTGCGCGGTCTGCTCGGCACCAGTAGCGTGACGGTTAAGCAAGGCGGGCAGGACCTCGCCATCATCGACAGCACGCTGGCCTGAGAGGAAATGCGATGATCCGCTTCCCGACCCGCCTCTTCGTCGGATTTCCTGTCGCATTCAGTTTGGCTGCCATCCTGGCGATTGCTTCCGCGCCGCTGAAGGCCGCTGACGAGCCAATGGTCAAGATCGAGAACTTCGCCTTCACGCCGGCCGTGCTGACGGTGAAGCCGGGTACCGTCGTGACTTTCCAAAACGATGACGACATCCCGCATCTGGTGGTCGCCAACGATGGCTCGTTTCGCTCCAAGGCGCTTGACACCGGTGATACATATGCCCTCACCTTCACCAAAGCGGGCGACTATGCTTATTTCTGCGGGCTGCACCCGCACATGCAGGGCAGGATCACCGTCGCTCCGTGAGGATGTTCGGAAGGTCCTGCCCGGGATGCCGGGCGATGCGACGGTGTTGAACGACAAGGCCGCGGCCGAGCGCTTCCGCGAGGTGGTTCTGCCCCATCTCGCGGATGCGCTTTCGCTTGCCCGCTGGCTGACCGGCAACACCGCCGACGCCGAGGATGTTGTTCAGGACGCCTGCCTGAAGGCGCATGCCGGCATGGCCACCTATGCTGGCGGCAATGCCCGCGCATGGTTGCTGGCGATCGTGCGCAACGCTTCTTATTCCTGGCTGGCGCGCAACCGGCCGCGAAGTGTCGTCGCTGTCGGCGATCTCAATGATCTGGAAGATGTGGCCATGCGCAACAACGCCCTGACAGACCCGAACAGTCCGGAGGCAAGCCTGATCGCCAAGGCCGACACGGCGGCACTCGAGGCGGCAATCGCCGCGCTGCCGCAGCAATTTCGCGAGGCCTTGGTGCTGCGCGACATCAACGGCCTCAGCTATCGCGAGATCGCGACACTGCTTGGCGTGCCGCTGGGCACGGTGATGTCGCGGCTAGCAAGAGCGCGCGGCCTGCTGATGTCCCAACTTGGGAGGGCGCCATGAGCGCGCACAACGATGGATTGCCCGAAGACCCGGCGGGCATGAAGCTGATGATCCACGCTTTGGTCGATGGCGAACTCGACGCAGCGGCGGCATTGGCCGTCGAGCGGCGCATCGCCGCCGATCCGGCGCTCGCCGCCGAGCATGCCCGCACCTTAGCGCTGCAGACCGCTGTTGGCGGGCTGCCGAGGCCCGATGTCCGTGACGATTTCAAGGCTCGCATTGCGGCTATCGGGACAGCCGATACAACGAAAGTGGTGTCGACGCCCGCGCGCGACGGTCCGATGCTGCCGGCGCGCCGGGCAATGCGCCGTTTTGGCGCGTTCGACTGGCGAGCGCTGGCGGCATCGATCGTCGTCACCGCCGTGCTGGCCAGCGGCGCGACGCAATGGGTGATGCTCAGCCGGGCGCCCGACAGCTTTGCCGCCGCGGTCGCGAGCGGCCATCGCCGCAGCCTGCTGGCCGCCAGCCCGGTGGACGTCGTCTCCTCCGACCGGCATACCGTCAAACCCTGGCTCGATGCCAGGGTCGGCCTGTCGCCCCCGGCGCCTGATCTTGCCAATGACGGTTTCACATTGCTCGGTGGCCGGGTCGAGGTGATCGCCGACCGGCCGGTGCCAGCGCTGGTCTACCGGCACCGCGAGCACCTGATCACCCTCGTCGCCGCTCCGGAGGACACAGGTTCGACGACCGTGCCGGTCGATCTTTCGGCTGGTGGCTTCTCGCTGGTGCACTGGAGCGACAGCGCCTTTTCCTACTGGGCGATTTCCGATACGGAACGGCCCGAACTCGACGACTTCGTCAATCGCTTTCGAACGGCGGCCGCCCGGTGAAACGATCGGCCGTATGCATTTGCGTGCGACAGGAACCGGCATAGGCGGCTCGCTATCTCTGGCCATCCTTGCGGCTCCGCTCGAATTCCGCTAATGCGCGCCTTTGCCGCCGGGGAGCATAAGCTTGGACGATCACCGCGCCGACGTCGCCATCATCATGGGCAGCCAGTCCGACTGGGCGACGATGCGCCACGCCGCCGAGACGCTGGAGGCGCTTGGCATTCCGCACAAGCGGCTGATCGTCTCGGCCCACCGCACTCCCGACCGGCTCTATGACTTCGCCAAGGGCGCCAAGGCGGCCGGCTACAAGGTGATCATCGCCGGCGCCGGCGGCGCAGCTCATCTGCCCGGCATGACGGCGGCGATGACGCCGCTGCCGGTGTTCGGCGTGCCGGTGGAATCGAAGACGCTGTCCGGCCAGGATTCGCTGCTTTCCATCGTTCAGATGCCGGCCGGCATTCCGGTCGGCACTTTGGCCATCGGCAAGGCCGGCGCTGCCAACGCCGCCCTTCTGGCCGCCGCGGTGCTGGCGCTGAGCGACGAAAAGCTTGCCGCCCGGCTGGATAGCTGGCGCGCCGCGCAGACCGCCAAGGTGGCCGCAGAGCCCACGGACACGCCGTGAGCCTGCCCTCCGGATCGACCATCGGCATCATTGGCGGCGGCCAGCTCGGCCGCATGCTGGCGATGGCCGCGGCCCGCCTCGGCTACCGCATCGTCGTGCTGGAGCCGCAGCCGGATTGCCCGGCGGCACAGGTCGCCAACCGGCAGATCGTCGCCGCCTATGACGACGCGGCCGCGCTCGGCGAGCTGGCTGCGGCCAGTGCCGTCGTTACTTATGAATTCGAGAACGTTCCGGTTTCTGCCGCCGCGGCACTTGCCGCCACGGTTCCGGTCTATCCGCCGGCACGCGCGCTGGAAGTGGCGCAGGACCGGCTGGCGGAAAAGAAATTCCTCAACGGCATCGGCATACCGACCGCAGATTTCAGTCCTGTCGACAATGACGACGAACTGACGGCTGCGCTGAAAAAGTTCAACGGCAGCGGGATATTGAAGACGCGGCGCATGGGCTATGACGGCAAGGGCCAGCGTGTCTTCCGCAACATGGAAGCAGGCGGCTTTGCCGGCACCTGCGAGGCGATGGGCAACGTGCCGCTGATCCTGGAATCCTTCGTCGCCTTCGAGCGCGAGATTTCGGTGATCGCCGCGCGCGGCATCGATGGCTCGCTCGCCGCCTACGACCCTGCCTGGAATGTCCATCGAAACGGTGTTCTTCACAGTTCGACGCTGCCGGCCGGAGTAAAGTCCGAGACGGCGGCTGCGGCTCAAACCGCGGCGGCAGAGATACTTGCAGCGCTCGACTATGTCGGCGTCATCGGGGTCGAGTTCTTTGTCCTTGCCGACGGTTCGCTGCTGGCCAACGAGATCGCGCCGCGCGTCCATAATTCCGGCCACTGGACGGAGGCCGCCTGCGCCATCTCGCAATTCGAGCAGCACATCCGCGCCGTCGCCGGGCTGCCGCTGGGAAATCCCGCACGGCAGTTCGACTGCGTCATGGAAAACCTGATCGGCGATGATATCCGGCACATTCCGGCACTGCTCGCCGAGCCCGATCTTATGTTGCACCTCTATGGCAAGGCCGAGGCGCGGCCTGGCCGCAAGATGGGCCATTTTACGCGCGTGAGCCGCCGCAGCTAGAACCTACTCTTACTGGACATCGCTCTCGTCCTCGTCGGGGCTGGCGCAGCTCACATCGCCTTCCGCGCAGGTCGCATCGGCGGCGAGCTGCTTGGTGCGGTCGTCGGTTAGCCGCGTCAAGCATTCCGATACCAGCATCGGATAGATCGAGCCGCCTTCGCTGTCCGCGGCGGAATAGCTGCATTCCGCGTCGCGAAAGGCGATCCACGCGCGCTGCGCCGTCTGCAACAGCTTCATGGCCTTTGCATCGCTTGCGCCGATGAGCTCCTGGTAGGCCTTGTTGAGCTTGGCGTCGGCGGCCTTGTAGTCCGCGTCGGCACAGATGTTCATCATCTGCTGGCTGTCGTCGTTACGGTCGCATTCCTGCGCATGGGCAAGAGAGCCTGCCGCGAGCACCGCCAGACAGGCGGACAGAAGAATTCGGCGCATGATGATCTCCAATTCGCGGCAACCGCATCATTCCAGCCGGCTCAATCCCGCGCAATGCCGCAAGGCGCCAGTGGCGGATATTTGATGATACGAAACGGTCGGTATCGTTTAGGCAACGCGCTTGCGGTTGACACGGGCAAGGCTCCTCGTCTATGAGCCACGCACAGTTCAAAGGCGCGTCTGTGGGCGCGCCTTAATAATTCGGCCCGTGACCGGGCCCAGACCGACGGGCAAGACCATGAAGATCAAGAATTCGCTCAAGGCGTTGAAGGCGCGTCACCGCGACAACCAGCTGGTTCGTCGCAAGGGCCGCGTCTACATCATCAACAAGACCGCGCCGCGCTACAAGGCGCGCCAGGGTTGAGTTTTCGACCGGAGGCTGCGCGCCTCCGCTCGCACGATGGCTCTTTCACGCTAAATTCAGTTTGACGATCCGCCGTCGGGGGCTAGATTCCCGCGATGCGGATTCTTTTTGCATTTTTCACGGCTTTCTTCGTTTCCAGCGCTGTCTCGCTGCCGGCGTGGGCCGACGATCCGACAGCACCTCCGGTTGTTGTGACGAAACAAGGCCGGCTCGATCAGCTGTTTGCCGATCTCAAGCGCGAGCGCAATGAAAAGGCCGCCGAGCGCATCGCCGGGCGCATCGGGAGCGAGTGGTCCCAGTCGGGCAGCGCCTCGATCGACCTGATGATGCAATGGTCGCAAAAGGCGATTGAAAACCAGAAATTCGATGTCGCGCTCGATTTCCTCGACCAGGTGGTGACCCTGCAGCCAACCTATGCGGAAGGCTGGAACCGCCGCGCCACTGTTCATTTCATGATGAAGAACTACGGAAAATCGATGTCGGACATCGACCGCACCCTGCAGCTCGAGCCACGCCATTTCGGCGCACTTTCGGGCTTGGCGCAGATCATGGCCGAAACCGGCCACAAGCAGTCGGCGCTTGAGGCCTGGCAGCGCGTTCTCGGCATCTACCCGATGATGCGCAGCGCCCAGGACCAGGTCGCCGCACTTTCCGAAGAGCTTGCTGGTGAAGGCATCTGACGCCCCGCCCGGCAGGGCAATTCCGTCGGGCTGAAATTACCTTTATACCGGTGAACTAATTTCGCCTCGGGCCCGTATCTCTCCCCATGAACCTGATCTATGCCGCGCTCGCCTTGCTCATGGCGCTTGTGTTCACTCTTGCCGGCGTCACCCGCGCCGGGTCCTGGCTGATCGAGCGCCGCAACCCGTCGGTCGGCGGCTTCGCCGATATCGACGGTGCCCGTATCCACTATGTCCACATTCCGGCGCCGGAAAATGCCGACCTGCCGCCGGTCGTCTTCATCCACGGCGCCAGCGCCAACCTCAGGGACCAGATGCTGCCGCTGCGGCCCTTGCTCGAAGGCCGTGCGGAGATGGTTTTCTTCGACCGGCCTGGTCTTGGCCGGTCTGGGCGTGGATCCGGCAATGACACCCCGGAGGCGCAGGCAAACACCATCGCGGCGCTGATGAACAATCTTGGCATCAAGAAAGCCATCATCGTCGGCCACTCCTTCGGCGGCGCGATAACCACCGCCTTTGCGCTGCAACACGCCGACAGGACGCTCGGCCTGGTCTTCGTCTCGCCCGCCACCCATCCCTGGCCGGGCGGCGCCACCGCCTGGTACTACAATTTGACCACCATTCCGGTTGTCGGCCGGCTGTTTTCCGAGACGCTGAGCTATCCTGCGGGAATGCTTCGGATGGCCGCCGCCACCGCATGCGTCTTCTCCCCTAACCAGGTGCCGGACGGCTATGTCACTGAGGCCTCCATCCCGCTGGTGTTGCGGCCCAGCGCTTTCCGGTCGAACGCCAGGGATGTCGCCGGGCTCTATCGCTACGTCCTCGGCGCCGCTCCGCACTACCGCGACATCGAGGTGCCGACCGTGATTATCTCGGGCGATCGCGACAAGGTCGTCTATGCGACAATCCATTCGACCGGTCTCGCCCGCGACATACCCGGCGCCGAGTTGGTCTGGGTCCGCAATCTCGGCCACAAGCCGGACTGGATCGCACCCGATCTGGTTGCCGGTGCGATGGAGAAGGCGGCCGGACGGGATGTGGACCTGCACGCTCTAGCCAGAACTGTGGAAGCACGGATTGCCGGCGACGCCCATGCCGGCGAATGCGCCGATCTCAAAGCGCCGGAGGCTGAACTGGCGCCGACCTGACAGCCATATCGACGAGCTGGCCTAGCGGCCGACGTCCGACCCGACATAGGCGATGCGCAGCATATTGGTCGAGCCCGGCGTCCTCAGCGGCACGCCGGCCGTGATGATGACGCGGTCGCCCGGCTTGCCAAAACCTTCGTCGAAGGCGATGCGGCAGGCGCGGTCGACCATATCATCGAGATCGATGGCGTCGGGCGAGACGACGCAATGCGTGCCCCACAAAAGCGACAGCCGCCGCGCCGTGTTGACGATCGGCGACAGCGCCACGATCGGCACTTGCGGCCGCTCGCGCGCGGCGCGCAGACCCGTCGTGCCGGACGCGGTGTAGGTTATGATCGCCGACAGCTTCAGCGTCTCGGCGATCTCGCGGGCGGCGAGCGAGATGGCGTCGGCGCCGGTTGCTTCCGGTTCCGAGCGCTGCGCGTTGATGATGCCGGCATAGGTCGGGTCGGTTTCGACCTTGGTGGCGATCCGGTCCATCATCGCCACCGCTTCGACCGGGTAGGCGCCGGCGGCGGACTCCGCCGAAAGCATGATCGCATCGGCGCCTTCGAACACGGCGATCGACACGTCCGACACCTCGGCGCGGGTCGGCACCGGCGCGGTGATCATCGATTCCAGCATCTGCGTGGCGACCACCACCGGCTTGCCGGCACGGCGCGCGGCGCGGGTGATCTGCTTCTGGATGCCGGGCACGGCTTCGAGCGGCATCTCGACGCCGAGATCGCCGCGGGCAACCATCAGCGCATCCGAAAGCTCGATGATCTCGGCCAGCCGGGCGACGGCCTGCGGCTTTTCGATCTTGGCCATGATCAGCGCCCGGCCGCGCGCGATCTTGCGCGCCTCGGCCAGGTCCTCGGGCCGCTGCACGAAGGACAGCGCCACCCAGTCGACGCCTGTCGCGAGAACCGCATCGAGATCCCGGCGGTCCTTTTCCGTCAGCGCGCCGACCGGCAGGTCGGTGTCTGGCAGGCTGACGCCCTTCTTGTCGGAAATGGTCGTGCCGGCGACGACGGTGCAGACGATCGCCTTGCCGTTGCTGCTGACTGCCTTGAGCTCGAGCTTGCCGTCGTCGATCAGCAGGCGATGACCAGCCTCGACCGAACGCAGGATTTCGGGATGCGGCAGGTAGACCCTCGTCGAATTGCCGGGCTCGGGATTGTCGTCGAGCGTGAAGGTCTGGCCGACGGTCAGCACCTCTTTGCCGTTGGCGAACTTGCCGACGCGCAGCTTTGGCCCTTGCAAGTCGGCGAGAATGCCGATCGGCCGGCCGACCGTCTCCTCGACGGCACGAATGCGGCCGACTAGCGTCCGCATCAATTCATGATCGGTGTGGCTCATATTGATGCGGAACACGTCGGCGCCGGCTTCGAACAGCTTCTTCAGCATCTCCTCGGACGAGGAGGCCGGACCGATGGTGGCGAGGATCTTGACCTTGCGGCTGCGTCTCATTGACTGTTTGTTCCCGGGGCGGCTGGAGCGCCATCCGTTGCGGGCTCGTCAGTCAGCTGGACCATCCAGCTTGCCTGCTCGCCCGTGTCATATTCTTGGAATCCGGCGCGCTGAAAGCCCCGGGCGACGCAATCGGTAACGCCGGCGATCTTGAACTCTTTTTCGGCCACGCACATGTTGATCGGGCCATCCCAGCGTCCGCCGCGCTCGGCGTCTTCTGCATAAAGATAGTAAAACCTTGATGACAACGGCCCCTCGATCAGCGTCTTGCAGCTCGATCCTTCGATGTGCCACCAGCCTTCGGTGATCCAGCCGGCCTTGGCGCGATAGCCGATGCCGACGCCGACCAGGTTCTGCGTCGCGTTGCAAACGCGGAAATCGGCGCGTGCCGGCGAGGCCGTAATCACCGCGAAAAGGCCCATGGCCGGTATCAGGAGCGGCATGGCCAAGGCGCAGCGCACGCGCAGCCTGCCGGCGAAACCCATCCCGAAACCCCTCAAGAACCACATTTGCATCTCTCAACGCCCCTTTTCGGAAAAGTCCGGACGCATGTCAACGCGCCGATCTGTCCAATTCCAATCGATTTAGAAAGGCTCTGACGCGCTTGCGGTCGCCCCTGGTCAGTTTTTTGGCAGAAACCGTGGCCAAACAACGGCATTGCGCAAGCGTCCTCTTCGTGGAATGACGATACCACCCTCCCCGGAAGCCAGCGAACAGACCTTTCCCGCCAATGACCCGATCCACAGTTTTCGCGCCGTTCGACATCGTCGAAGGCGACCGCAAGCGCGGCATGGTGCTTCTGGCCGATCACGCCCGCCGCGACCTGCCGGAGGAGTATGGCAGCCTCGGCCTGCCGGCGGCGGAGTTCGACCGCCACATCGCCTACGACATCGGCGTCGAGACTTTAACCCGCGAACTCGCAAGTCTGCTCGGCGTTCCGGCGGTGCTTGCCAATTTTTCGCGACTGCTGATCGACCCCAATCGCGGCGAGGACGATCCGACGCTAATTCGCCAACTCTATGACGGCACCGTCATCCCGGGAAATTACCCCATCGCGCCGGAGGAGCGCGAACGGCGGCTGGACCGCTTTTACCGCCCCTATCATGATGCCGTCGGCGCCATGATCGCCTCAGTGGCGCAAGCGTCCGCGCAGGCACCCCTCATCTTTTCGGTGCATTCCTTCACGCCGACCATGCAGGGCTTCGTGCGGCCGTGGCACGTCGGCATACTATGGGACCTCGACGATCGCGTGGCGCGGCCGCTGATCGACATGCTCTCCGAGGACAAGAGCCTCCTCGTCGGCGATAACGAACCCTATGACGGCGCACTGCGCGGCGATACCATGTTCAGGCACGCCATCGTCAACGGCTTTGCCCATGCGCTGATCGAGATCCGCCAGGACCTGATCGCCGACCGGAAGGGTGCTCTCGCCTGGGCCGAACGGCTGGCGCCGATCGTTGACGCGATAGATGGACGTGCCGATATACATGCGGTGAAAATATTCGGCTCGCGCACCGAGCCGGTATGATGGAGACCCAAGGGAGGCCAACAAGACATGACCGAACTCAGCGACGAGCAAAAGCGCGATCTCGAAGCCGCTGCCTTCCGCCGGCTGGTCGCGCATCTGCGCGAGCGTTCCGACGTGCAGAACATTGACCTGATGAACCTCGCCGGCTTCTGCCGCAACTGCCTGTCCAACTGGTACCGCGATGCCGCCGAAGCCGAAGGTGTCGAACTCAGCAAGGAGCAGTCGCGCGAGATCATCTACGGCATGCCCTATTCCGAGTGGCAGGCACTGAACCAGATCGAGGCCTCTGACGCCAAGAAGGCCGAGTTCGAGGCAAGACGCCCCAGAGACCATTAGGTCGACCAATCGCGCCGGACCACCGTCACGAATGTTTTTGCCACCCAAATGGGAGGACTGGCATGCCTAAGATCGACATCGGCGCCGTGCCCGAGCGCAGAGGCTCGTCCTATCCGCCGCCATTCGATGCGCCTTGTGCCGAACGCGTGCGGCAGCGGCTGGGCAACGCCGGCGGGCTCACCGATTTCGGCATCAATCTCATGCCGCCGGGCAATTGGTCGAGCCAGCGCCACTGGCATTCGCACGAAGACAAATTCGTCTATGTGCTCGAAGGCGAACTGGCGCTTGTCGAAGATGCCGGCCAGACGGTGCTGCGCGCCGGCGATTGCGCGGCCTTTCCGAAAGGCACCGGAAACGCCATCACATGATCAACAAATCGGCTGCGATGGCGGTTTATCTCGAAGTCGGTTCGCGCTCGCCCGCCGACGTCACCACCTGCTCAGACATCGACATGATGAGCAGCAACGCCGATGGCCGGTTTGTGCACAAGGACGGCACGGCCTATCCCGAGCCGTAGGGCTTCGGAGTGGATTGCAGAGCTGGTCCGCCGATCCCTGGCAACGCAAATTCCATGACGGCGCCTAGTCGCGCGGCTTGGTCCAAACACTTTCGGCCGCGAGCGCTTGACTGCAGATTGAATCGATCTAATTTGCCGCGCAAAGCCATTTCCGGACCGGATTCTACCCGATGGACGCGCAGAAAATCATGCAGACCGCGATTCGTGGACGCTGGGCCGTGGCAGGCATCTTCCTCGCCAACGGCTTCCTGACCGGCAGCTGGGCGCCGCAGATCCCAGTGTTTCTGACCCGGCTGGACATCAGCAAGTTCACGCTCGGCCTGTTGATCCTGTTGTTCGGCGCCGGCGCCGTCACCGCCATGACCTGGTGCGGCCATCTGATCTCGAAGCATGGCTCGCGCAGCGTGCTGCGCTGGTTCGGACTTGCCGGCAGCTTCGGCCTTTTGGTTGTGGCTCTGGCCCCCAACGTGCCCCTTGCGGCCGTCGCCATGTTCATCTTCGGCGGTTCGATCGGCGGCATGGACGTCGCCATGAATGCCAACGCAGTGGCAGTCGAACGGCGGCTGTCCCGTGCCATCATGTCGTCCTCGCACGGCTTCTGGAGCCTTGGCGGTTTCGCTGGCGGCGCTTTGGGCGGTTTCGCCATCCAGAACTACGGTCACCTCGCCCATGCGACAGTGGTGACGGCTCTTGCCTTTGCCGTCATCGCCGTAGCGATCCGCTACCTGATCGACGAGGACAAGCACCCAGTCGCCGAGCACCACAAATTCGCGCTGCCGGCAAACCCGCTGGTCTATCTGGTTGGGCTGATGGCGCTGCTGACGATGATCTCCGAAGGTGCGGTACTCGACTGGGCGGCGCTGTATCTCAGGCAGGAGCTCGGCGCCGATCTTGCCATCGCAGGCCTGGCCTATGCCGCCTTTTCCGGAGTCATGGCCATCATGCGCTTTCTCGGCGATGGCGTCCGCAACCGTTTCGGTGCCGTTACGACGTTGCGCGCCTCGGCCCTTGCCGCTGGTGCCGGCATGCTGGTGGCCGGGCTGGCTCCCTCGCCTTGGCTGGCCATTGCCGCCTTTGCCTTTTGCGGCCTCGGCATTGCCAACATGGTGCCGATCATCTTTTCGGCCGGCGGCAACCAGGAGGGCATGGCGTCCGGCACCGGCATGAGCGTCGTCACCACAATGGGTTACTCAGGCATTCTGGTCGCCCCCTCGGCGATCGGCTTCATCGCCGAGCACTCGAGCTTCGGTCCGATCTTCGTCGCTCTGTCCGGGCTGCTGGTCGTCGTGCTGTTGATGGCCGGGCTCGCTCACCGCGCCGAATTCGCTGCCGAGCCCGCACCGGCCGAATAGCGCTTGAGCTCTTCGTGGAGGAAATCCGCCACGCGGCGGATGCGCACGCTGGTGCGGACGTCGCGATGCATGGCGAGCCACACCGGCAGCGTCGGCAGCGCGAGCCCCGGCAGCACTGTTTCCAGCAGTGCATCGCGATCGGCCAGCGGCTCCTGGCCAAAGCCGATGCCGTTTCCCGCCCGTAGCGCCTCCCACAGCACGATCTGATTATCGGTCCTGAAGCGGAAGGCATTGCGGGCGAGCGGGACGCCGAACTGGGCAAAGCCGCGAATGATCTCATCGCTGCGGTCGAAGCCGACCAGATCGTGGCCGGCAAGATCGCGGGCCTCGCGCGGACGGCCACGCCGGTCCAGATAGGATTTTGCCGCGCAGGCGCGGAGCGGAATGTCGGTCACCTTGCGCGCGACCAGTTCATTCTGCGCCGGCTTGACCATGCGAATGGCGATATCGGCGTCGCGACGCAGCAGATTCTCGACCTGGTTCGAGGCGACGATCTCGACCTCGATGCCCGGCTCCTCGAAACCAAGCCTCGCTGTGATTTCCGGCAGCACATAGGCCGCCACCACTTCGCTGGCGGCAATGCGCACCGTACCCTCTATCGCCTCGACCGATCCCAGCGCCAGCAGCGAAAAGGCGCTCGCCTGCTCGCTCACCGCGCGACCCCGTTCAAAGAGCGTGCTGCCTGCTTCCGTGAGCGCATAGCCACGCCGCCCGCGCCGGAACAGGGTGACGCCGAGCGCCTGTTCCAGCTCGGCGATGTGGCGGCCGAGCGTCGGCTGGCTTGCGGCAAGTTTTCGTGCGGCCGCCGACAGGCTGCCGGTCTCCGCCACCGTGACGAAACTCTTGATCAGATTCCAGTCGATATCCATTCAAAATTGAATATCAGATCGCCAGCTTAAGTCAATTTCCATTCGTTAGCGAAGAGATCACATTGGCGTCGTAACGCAACAAGGAGACGAACAATGACCAAGATCGCAATTCTCGGTGCCAACGGCCGGCTGGGCCGCACGGTGGCCAAGGTCTTCATCGATGCCGGCTACGACGTCCGCGCTGTCACCCGCAGCGGCAAAGTGCCGGCGGAGCTCGAAGGCGCCACGGCGATCGCCGGCGACGCGCTCGACCGCGATGCGCTGATCCGCGCCACCGACGGCATTGATATCATTTTCAACGGCCTGAACCCACTCTACACCGACTGGAGCAAATGCCTGCCGATGGCCGAGAATGTGATGGCTGCCTGCCGGGCGAATGGCGCACTGCATCTCTTCCCGGGCACCGTCTACAATTACGGCTCGCCGATGCCGGCGGTGATCGCCGAAGACACGCCGTTTCGCCCGACGACGGAAAAGGGCCGCATCCGCGTCGCCATGGAAGATCTGTTTCGCCGCGAGGCCGACGCGGGTCGGGTGCGCACGATCCTGCTGCGCGCCGGTGATTTCTTCGGTGGCACCGGCAGCGGATCGTGGTTCGATCTGGTTGTTGCCACCAAGATGACCAAGGGCGTCTATACCGCCCCAGGGCCGGTCGATCTCGTGCATGAATGGGCCTATCTGCCCGACTTGGCCAAGGCCTTCGTCGGGCTGGCTGACAATCTCGACAAGCTCGGCTCCTACGAGGCGCTGAACTTTCCTGGCCATGCGGTGACCGATCTGGACATCAAGGCGGCCGCGGAGAAGGCGCTCGGACGCACGCTGAAGCTGACGTCGATGCCGTGGTGGGTGCTGCGCGCCGGCAGCCCGTTCGTGGCGATGTGGCGCGAGATCGTTTCGATGTCCTATCTCCGCTTCGAGCCGCACCGGCTGGTTTCAGGCAGGCTGGAAAGCGTTATCGGTACGATCCCGCACACGCCGCTGGAAGATGCAGTGTCGGAAGCGCTCGAGGATATCGGCATCGCCACGCTTAAGACGACGCAAAAAGTTGCCTAACAACAAACCAAAAAAAGCGGATGGCCAGATGGTCATCCGCCGCTTGTCACGACCAATGATTGCGGTCAGATCCGGCCCATCAACAGCAGTACCAGGACAACGATCAGAATGACGCCGACGATGCCGGATGGTCCGTAACCCCAGGACCGCGAATGCGGCCATGCCGGAACCGCGCCGATCAGAATAAGAATAAGAATAATGATGAGAATGGTGCTGATCGTCATCAGAAAATCCTCGCTTTGAGGTTGCAATGACGGAACAATGCAGAAGGCCGCCCATTGTTCCCGGGCGGCCTTTGCTTGATTGGGGACGTCGATTTATTCGGCGGCCTTCGGGAAGGCGATCGCCGGTTCGGTGCCCAGATCGGCCTCCAGGCCCTCCGAGGTGATCTCGGGCTTGCGACGCCCGAACAGGCGGCTGAACCAGCCCCGACGCGCACCGGGTTTGATCTTGGCGCGAGTGAATACCATCAGCATCGACGGCGTCACCACCAGCGTCAGCACGGTGGCGAAGGACAGGCCGAAAACGATCGCCGAGGACAGCGATATCCACCATTGCGTCGACGGCGCGTTGATCGTCGTCTCGTGATGGAAGATTTCGAGGCCGAGGCCGAAAGCGATCGGCAGCACGCCGAGGATCGCCGACACCGCCGTCAGCACCACCGGGCGGGCACGTTCGCGGCAGGTCTGCAGAACGGCTTCGTATTTGTCCCAGCCCTCTTCGCGCAACCGGTCATAGGTGTCGATCAGCACGATGTTGTTGTTGACCACCACGCCGGCCAGCGCGATGACACCGATGCCCGACATGACGATGCCGAATGCCTCTCCCGTCAGCAGCAGCCCGAGGAAGACGCCGATCGTCGCCATGACCACGCACGACAGCACCAGCCAGACGCTGGTGAATTTGTTGAACTGCGCCAGAAGCACGAGGAAGATCAGGAAGATCGCTGCGCCGAAAGCCTTGCTGAGGAAGGCGCTGGCCTCCGCGCTGTCCTCGTTCGAGCCTGCGAGCTTCCAGCGTATGCCGCTGCCGAGATCCATCTCGGACACGGCCTTGGTGACCTCTTGCTGGACGGCAGCCACCTGGGCGCCGGCAGCGACGTTGGCCTGGACGACCACCGTTCGCGCACCGTCGATGCGGTTGAGGATACCGACCGTCGGCTCTGGCTTGCGCACGACGAAATTCGAGATCGGCACCGAGCCTTGCGCGGTCTGCACCCGCAGCTCGTCGAGCGTCGACAGCGTGCGCCGATCCTCGGGCAGGCGCAGTCTGATGTCGACGGCATCGTCGGCGCCGGCGGGCCGGTATTCGCTGAGCTTCAGCCCGTTGGTCACCAATTGCACGACCGTCCCGACCGCGGTTGGGCTGATGCCGTACTGCGCCGCCTTGGCGCGATCGACTTCAAGCGCCCAGTCGACGCCGGGCGGCGCCAGACCGTCGGAAATATCGATGACGCCGGGCACCTTGGCAATGCGCGCGGCGACCGCGCGGGCCTTGTCGTCAAGGCCCTTCGGATCTACGGCCGAAAGCCTGATCTGGATCGGCTTGCCGGTAGGCGGGCCGGCTTCCGGCACGCGAACCTCGACGTCGACACCGGGAATGCCGGCCATAACGCCGCGCAGTTCGTCCAGGATTGAGTTCGCCGATTTACGCTCGCGCCAGTCGACGAATTCGTACTGGATCACGCCAACCACGTCTTCCGGAACATCCTGGCCGCCGCCCTGCGTCTTGCCGACACGGGTATAGACGGACTTCACGCCCGGCCAACCGAGCAGCCGATTTTCCGCGGTCTTGGTGGCCGCGTCCATTTCGGCAAGCGAAAGATTGCCGCGGGCGTGGACATAGAGCAGGCCGTAGTCAGGCTCGACATTCGGGAAGAATTCGACGCCGGCGCCGAATTTCGAATAGGCGTAGCCGACGCCGAACAACAGCGCCACAGTGAGGACAAGCACGGTGATGGGATAATGCACCGCCTGCTTGACCACGGCCATGTACCAGCCGTCGCGATTGTCGTCGGGGTGATGGGCCGGCGCCTTGGCAAATATCGCGCCCAGCGTCGGCGCGAAGACCAGCGCATAGAGCATCGAGGCCGAGAGCGTCACGATCAGCGTGATCGGCATGTATTTCATGAAGTCGCCGATAATGCCCGGCCAGAACAACAGCGGCGAGAAGGCGGCAATGCGCGTCATCGTCGCCGCGATGACCGGGCCGGCCATGCGCTTGGCGGCAAGCGCGAACGCTTGCTCCTTCGGCATGCCCTCGCTCATGCGTCGCTCGGCGAATTCGGTGACGATGATGGCGTCGTCGACCAGCATGCCGACCGCCAGGATGAGGCTGAACAGCACGATCATGTTGATCGTGTAGCCCATCATTGCCAGCAACAGGATGCCGATCAGGAAGGACGAGGGGATGGCCAATCCGATCAACAGCGAGGCACGGCCAGACAGCGCGTAGAGAATGACGATGAACACCAGGATGACGGCGATCATCACGTGGTTCTGCAGGTCGCCGAGCAACTGGTTCACGAAGACGGACTTGTCTTGCGTGTAGGTGACGTGCATGCCCTCCGGCATGGTCTTGATGAAGGCGTCGGACACCTCCCTGACCTTGCCAATCGTATCGATCAGGTTGGAGCCGATGCGCTTCTTCACCTCGATGGCGATCGCCGGCTTGCCGTCGAGGCGGGTGACCGTCTCGGCGTCCTTGAATGTGGAGCGGATGGTGGCAATGTCCTTGGCCTGCACCACCGCATTGGGGCCGGCGACGACCGGAAGCGCCGCCACATCCTCTGGTGTCTCGATAAGCGAGGGGACCTTGACCGCGTATTTGCCCTCGGATCCTTCGATGTTGCCGGCGGCGACAAGACTGTTGGAAGCGCCGACCGCACCGATCAACTGGTCGAGCTGCAGCCCGTAGGACGTCAGTTTCATCGGATCGATGACCACTTCGACGAGGTCGTCGCGCGCACCCTGCAGCGAGCCCTCAAGCACGCCGGGCACTTCCTCGATGCGGTCGCGCAGCTCGCGCGCCGCTGCCGTCAGCACGCGCTCGGGCACCTCGCCCGATAGCGTCACGACCAGGACGGGAAATTCGGAGATGTTGACCTCGGAGACCACGGGCTCCTCAGCCGCTTGCGGCAGGTCGGCCTTGCCGTCCTGCACCTTGCTGCGCGTGTCCTGCAACGCGGTGGCGAGATCGGTCTGTGGCTGGAATTCGACCAGCACATAACCGCCGCCCTGGAAGGCGGCCGACCGCATCTCCTTGAGGCCCTTCAGGCTCTTCAGCTTGGCTTCCATCGGCCGCAGCAGGAGGCGTTCGGAGTCTTCCGGCGAGATGCCCTGGTAGATCAGGCTGACATACATCATCGGAATCGGAACGTCGGGTTCCGCTTCTTTCGGCGTCGACTGGTAGGCGACCGCACCCGCAAGGATGAGAAAGATCAGGACCGAAATGGTCAGCCGGGCATTGCTGATTGCAAGTTTGACGATGTCCATGATTACTGCGTCCCGGCCGTCGCTTCGCCCAACAGCTTTTGAATGGTCGCCTGGTCGGCTTCGACCGGCTTGACCACTTCGCCTTCCTTAACCAGCTCCTGGCCGGCGACGATGATGCGGGCGTCTGCCGCAATGCCGCCGAGCACCAGGCCGGTTGGCGTGTCGTCGACCAGGTCGATCGGGAAGAACACGACCTTGTTGTCCTTGTCGACGGCGCGGATGCCGAGGTCGCCCTTGTCGCCGAGCGTCACCACCGATCGCGGCAGCATCACGGCGTCGGTCGGCTGGGCGCTGAGCGCGATTTCTGCCGTCATGCCGGCCGGTACGGAACCATCGGCATTGGGGATAGCGACTTCGACGCGGAAGGTACGGGTTGCCGAAGATGCATCCCGGCTGATGTAGCGCACCGTGCCCTTGACGGTCTGGCCGCTGACCAGGCGCACATTGGCTTCGTCACCGATCTTCAGATAGCCGAGATCGCGTTCGCTGACTTCGGCGCGGGCGATCACCGGATCGAGCTTGAGAATGGTTGCCACCTCGCCGCCCTGCATCACGGAACTGCCAAGCTCCACCGGCACCCGGTCGATGACACCGTCGAACGGCGCCTTAACCTCGTTGCGGTCGAGCTCGGCTTGCACGGCGTCCAGTTGCGACTTGGCCAGCGTCAGGTTGGAGCGGGCCGTGTCGAGCTGCAGCTTGGGCAGATTGCCGGTTTTCATCAGCCGCAGGGCCGCAGCGAGCTCGGCCTCACGTTGCACGACAAGCTGCTTGGCGTTGTCGACCGCCGAGATTTTTTCCTCGGCGGCAAGCATTAGGATGAGGTCGCCGGTCTTGACGTGCTGACCCTGCTTGACCGGCAGCTTGTCGATGACGCCGGCGACGCGTGTCGCCAGGACGGCGCGCTTGTCGGCTTCGGTCAGTCCGGAAATGCGGATAGCGCGTGCATAGGTGCGCCGCGGCGGGGTTATGACCGCGACCGTGCGCAAGGGCGCCTTGGGCTGCTCTGCTTCGGCAGCCCCCGGTTTAGCAGCCCCCGGTTTTGCAGATTGGGGCTTGCCTGCGTCGGCTGCCTTGGGCTGCTCGACCTCTCCTGCCTTGGGCTTGTTATCGGCGGACGCGCTACCGACGGAAGAGAACTCGCCTGTCGCCATCCAGCCGGCGAACCCGATGAGCACAACAATGGCTGCAAGCTTGTGAAACCTGAATTTCGGCATCGTCATTTTTCCAGTGCGCGGGGTTCGGCCAGGCCGCATCTTCTAATTGGGGCGCGTCGCCGATATGGGTGCGCGCGAGGCCGTATTCAAATTGCCGTGATCGGCGAAGCGCGCTTCTACCTCAAAGTTGCATCGCAATATAGTCAGAAAAGTTGATGGATTGTTGCTTTGCCCGCAAAGATGCGGTTGCTGCATCGGCTCTCGATCGCCAAAAATAGCGGCATGGCAGCAAGTGTCAGGATGATTGAACAGATTGCGAATGCCATCTGCTTTGCGAAGCAGCTAGGCCGGACGGCGGGCGGCCTCGGGCTGCTTGCGCGCCGCCAGAAACTCCTTGACCCGCCGGCCCGGCGCCGGCCCGCGCACCGGCTTCAAGCCGTCGTCGAGCTCGCCGGACAGATCGATCGTCGGCCGCTTGCCGACGGCGTCGTAATTTTCTTCCAGCCAATCACTGGCTGCGGTGCGGCCGAGGTCGCGCAGATAGACAAGAAACGCCCATTCGGCATTGACCTTGGACGATGCCGACAGATCCTTGAACGCCTCGTCGGCATCGATGCGATGCATGCGGATGTCGCGATATTCGCCGTGCGGCAACCGGCCGGCGGCGATCAGTTCCTTGACGAAGGCGATCGAGCGGAATTCCCGCAACAGCCCGGCATTGAAGGTGATCTCGTCGATGCGGTTCTGGATTTCATTGGCGCTCTTTGGCGTCCCCTCGCGGACCACCGGATTGATCTGGACCAAAAGCACGTCCTCGGTGGCCGCCGTCTTGAAGAACGGGAACAGTGCCGGGTTGCCGCCATAGCCGCCGTCCCAATAGGGTACGCCCTTGATCTCGACGGCGCGGAACAATTGCGGCAGGCAGGCCGACGCCATCACCGTGTCGAGGTCGATCTCGCCGTCCGAGAAGACACGCAGCTGACCGGTCTCGACATTGGTCGCGGAAATGAACAGTTCCATCGACTTGCAGGCGCGCACATTGTCGAAATCGATCTCACGTTCGACCACGTCGCGCAGCGGATTGATGGCGAGCGGATTAGCGACATAGGGCGAAAATACCCGCGACATCGTATCGAACAGGAAATAGCCGGGCGTGTTCTCGATCGACCAATTGCCCCAGGCGACGTCCCAAGGCATGCGCTGCACCGGGCTGAAGCGGCCCTTTGCGGCCACCGCACGCCAGAAATCGTCGAGCTTCCGCCGTGCGCCCTCGACGCCGCCGCGGACGAAACCGTCGGCCAGCGCCACGGCATTCATGGCGCCGGCGCTGGTGCCCGAAACCGCCGTTATATCGAGGCGCCCGTCCTCCAGCAGCCGATCGAGCACGCCCCAGGAAAACGCCCCGTGCGAGCCGCCGCCTTGCAGCGCGACGTTTATCTTCTTTGGCTCCTCCGCCTTGCCGTTTTTCGTCATGGCGTGGCCCTCGACCGCTGGATGGCTCACTGAGCGGCCCAGCCGCCGTCGACAGAGATGTGTGTGCCGTTGATCTGCGCTGCCGCATCCGAGCACAGGAACACCGCGGCCGCCGCAACCTGCTCGACGGTGACGAACTCCTTGGTCGGCTGCTTTTCGAGCATGACCTCGCGGACCACAGTCTCGCGGTCCATCTTGTTGGCCTTCATTTGGTCGGGGATCTGCGCCTCGACCAGCGGCGTCAGCACATAGCCGGGACAAATGGCATTGCAGGTGATCTTGTCGCGCGCCAGCTCCAGGGCGACCGTCTTGGTCAGGCCCATAATGCCGTGCTTGGCCGAGACATAGGCCGACTTGAACGGCGAGGCGACCAGCCCGTGGGCCGAGGCGACGTTGACGATCCGGCCGCCACCGGTCTGTTTCATCAGCGGGATGGCGGCGGCGATGGTGTGGAAAGCCGACGATAGGTTGATGGCGATGATCGCATCCCACTTCTCGATCGGGAAGCTCTCCACCGGCGCGACATGCTGGATGCCGGCATTGTTGACCAGGATGTCGACCGAGCCGAATGTCTCGGCTGCCTTCACGACCAAAGCCCGGCACTCGGCCGGCTTCGACATGTCGGCCTTGACGTAGGCGGTCTTCACCTTGTGGTGCTTCGCGATCGCGTCGGCGATGGCGTGGTCATCGGCGGTGTCGGAAAAGGAATTGACGACGATGTTGCAGCCTTCGGCCGCGAGCGCGTGGGCAATGGCTAGGCCGATGCCCGAGGTGGAACCGGTGACGATGGCGGTTTTTCTGGCGATCAAGGCGGCTTATTCCTTTTGAGATGGGCTCACATGGAACCATGCTGCACTGCAGCATATAGGTTCTCTGTCACCCAAGAACAGCGGATGTGTGGAGCAATGACATGAAATTTTTTGTCATGAGCATACATCCGCGCCCTCGTCCAGAAGAGGGGCGCTGCCAGCCAAGCGGCTGCGGCGGCCGGTTCCGCGAGGGGAAATCCTCAGGCGACGAGGTCCGGCACCGGCCCGATATAGTGCGACTGCGGCCGGATCAGCCGTCCGCTCGTCTGCTGCTCTCGTGCGTGGGCGATCCAGCCGGCGACGCGCCCGGCGGCAAAGACGTTGGTGAACGCCTCTTTCGGAAAGCCCGCCGCTTCCAGCAGAAGCGCTGTGAAGAACTCGACATTAGTCTGGATCGAGCGCGACGGCTTGGCGATCCGAAGCACCTCGAGCGCCGCCTGCTCCACGCTTTCGGCAAAGGCCAGCCGGTGGCCGGCTTCGCCCTCGGCGCCAAGCTGGCGCACGACGGCTTTCAGCACGTCGGCACGCGGATCGCGCACGCGGTAGATGCGATGCCCGAAGCCCATGATGCGCTGGCCGCGCGCGATCTCGTCGCGCAGCCAGCCGCTAGCGTCGCCATGCGCCTCTATCGCATCCAGCATCTCGATCACCGGACCAGGGGCGCCGCCATGCAGCGGCCCTTTGAGCGCTCCGAGCCCGGCCAGCACCGCCGAAGTGAGTCCGGCCTGCGTCGAGGCGACAACACGCGTTGCGAAGGTCGAAGCGTTGAGACCATGGTCGCAGACCGTCACGAGATAGGTATCGAGCGCCTTCGCCAACGCCGGCGAGGCCGCAGCGCCGGTCAGCATCCGCAGCATGTCGGTGGCATGATCGGCCTTGGGATCGGGCGCAATTGGGCTTTCGCCGCGCTGAAAGCGCAGCAAGGCCGGCGTCAGCACGGCAGGTGCTGCAACCAGCCGGAGCGCGTCCGGCAATTTGTCGCCGTCCGCCAGCAGGGCAATGCCGGCGCGCATCGCGCTGTAGATGTCGAGGGACGCGAGAAACGGCGGCAAGGGCTCGATTTGCTCGAACACTTCGCTGCGCGCTCGACCGATCGCGTTCGCCAGCTCCTTGTCGCCGGGAAGATCGTCGAAAAAGCCGTCGAACAGCAGCCGAACCACGTCGGCGTATTTCCAGCGGCCTGCCAGTTCCGGCAGCGAATGGCCGCGGATGGTCAGGCGGCCGCCAAGGCCGTCGACATCGGAGAGCACGGTTTCCGCCGCCACCACATCATCGAGCCCATTCGCCATCGGTTTCTCCTTGACCATTTCCGTGTCGTAGATAAGGGTCGGCGACTAGACCATCAATCTTGATCAACTGAATCAACATGCCAAGGCTGACATGACGGAGTGGCTGACGCGGGAAGAAGCCCTGGAGCGCCTCAAGGTGCGCGCGCAGACACTCTATGCCTATGTCAGCCGCGGGCGCATCGGCATGCGGCCGGATCGGTCCGACCCACGCCGCAGCCAGTATCGCGCCGACGATATCGCGGCGCTGGCGAGCCGCCGGGCGCGCGGCCGAAATCCCCAGGCAATCGCCGAAAGCGCAATTGCCTGGGGTGAGCCGGCAATCGCCACCACGATCTCGACCGTTTTGCACGGCCGCCTCGTCTATCGCGGCCAGGATGCGGTTGCTCTCTGCGAGACTGCCACGCTGGAGCAGACGGCAAGCCTGCTTTGGGCATCTGACGCAGCAGTGTCGTTCGTGTCGGCGAGCCGCCATGGCAACGGCGCAACTGGCCGGCCGGCTGCCTTCGCGGAATTGGCCGCGTTGGCGGCGAAGGGCCGGCCTTCGCTCGGCCGCAGGGCGGCTTCGCTCAACCAAGATGCGGCCGGCGCCATCGCCGCTCTGGCTCAGGCGCTCGGCGCGGTTCGCGGAACCGGTGCCGTGCACGAAAGACTGGCGCAGGGCTGGTCCCTCGATGCTGCTGGCGCAGACCTGATTCGCCGCTCGCTGGTGCTGTTGGCCGATCACGAACTGAACGCATCGACCTTCGCCGCGCGGGTCGCCGCGTCCACCGGTGCACCTGTTTCGGCCTGCCTGCTTGCCGGCCTCGCCACGCTCTCCGGTCCGCGCCATGGCGGCGCCGCGGAGGCAGTCATGATGCTGGCGGAGGATGCGCAGAGATTGGGGCCGGATGCGGCTATCGGACGCTGGCTCGGTCACGACAGGCCGCTGCCCGGATTTGGCCATCCGCTTTATCCCGAAGGCGATCCGCGTGCGGAGCCGTTGCTGGCCGCCGTCGATGTCGACGATGGGCTGCTACGGCTTTGCGATGCGGCCTTTGCAGCAACGGGCATGCGCCCGAACGTCGATTTCGCCTTGGCCGCGCTGACGCGCAGCCTCCGCTTGCCGTCCGACTCGCCGTTCCGCTTGTTTGCACTCGGCCGCAGCATCGGCTGGGCCGCGCATGCCGTGGAGCAGGTGACAAGCAACGGCCTGATCCGGCCGCGCGCCCGCTACCAGGGACCGCTGCCGGAGCAGCTCTAGCCGCGCTGTGTGCGAAGTCTCAGCCGCACCTGAGGGAAGGTTCGACGCGGCGCCTCGCCCCGGCAATCACGACATCGTGTCGAGCTTGCGCTGCATCGCGGCGATTTGCTCCTTCAGCTCCTGAAGGTCGTCGGGTTTTTCCGGTGTTTCTTTCCTGGCCGGTTCGGCCGGCGCTGCTGCCGGCGCAGAGCCCGCAGGCGGGAACGGCGTGAACAGCCGCATGGCGTTCTGGAACATTTCCATGTTGCGCCGCGTCTGCTCCTCCAGCACCTTGATCGGCGTGGCGATCTTCATCATGTCCATCGGCGACTTGCCGAGGGCATCTTTCATCTGCTCGCGAAAGCGTTCCTGCTCCTTCGAGAAGGCCAGCATCGACTGCTCGAGAAAGCTCGGCACGATCATCTGCATCTGGTCGCCGTAATAGGCGATGAGCTGGCGCAGGAACGGGATCGGCAGCATGTTCTGCCCGTCCTTGTTCTCCAGCTCGAAGATGATCTGGGTCAAAACCGGATGCGTGATGTCGTCACCGGTCTTGGCGTCCTGGACAGTAAACTCCTCGCCTTTTTTGACCATTTCAGCGAGATCCTCAAGCGTCACATAGGTGCTGGTGCCCGTATTGTAGAGACGGCGATTGGCATATTTCTTGATAACAATAGGTTCGTCTTTTGCGGCCATCTGCATCCTCCCCGGACACCGGCCAGCTTAAGTAAGCCGCCGGTAACGATTACGCCTTTTTAAAGGATATGCGCAAAAGCGTCATGAATCCAAGCAGTTTGTGCAGTGCGGGAACATTTTATGCTGCGCAGCACGGATGAGCCGTCATCGCAGCGACGCGCGGCCCGCTTGCCGCGGAGGAACGCCCTGCCCATTTCGGATTTGACTCGGGTTGTGGAAAGGGCAAGAAAAGTCCCCGACCGCACCCGAAATCGCTCCCCGAAAGTATGGAGAAGAACATGTCCGCTTCCAACGCCATCGTTGTCGCCAGTGCGGCGCGCACGCCCGTCGGCTCCTTCAACGGCGCCTTCGCCAACACGCCGGCTCATGAACTGGGTGCCGTCGCTGTCAAGGAAGCGCTTGTTCGTGCCGGTGTCGACGGCAAGGAGGTGGACGAGGTCATTCTCGGCCAGATCCTGACCGCAGCTCAAGGGCAGAACCCGGCGCGGCAGGCGGCTATGGCCGCCGGCGTGCCGCAGGAGGCGACCTCCTGGAGCCTAAACCAGCTTTGCGGCTCCGGCCTGCGCGCCATCGCGCTCGGCATGCAGCAGATCGCACAGGGCGATGCAAAAATCATCGTTGCCGGCGGCCAAGAATCGATGTCGATGGCTCCACATGCACAGCATCTGCGCGGTGGCGTCAAGATGGGCGATTTCAAGCTGATCGATACCATGATCAAGGACGGCCTGACCGATGCCTTCTATGGCTATCATATGGGCAACACCGCGGAGAACGTCGCCCGCCAGTTCCAAATCACCCGCGACGACCAGGACCAGTTCGCACTGGCTTCCCAAAACAAGGCCGAGGCTGCGCAGAGAGCCGGAAAATTCAACGACGAGATCGTTGCCTTCACAGTCAAGGGCAGGAAGGGCGACACGGTAGTCGACCAGGATGAATACATCCGCCACGGCGCGACGATCGACGCCATGACCAAGCTCAAGCCCGCCTTCGACAAGGACGGCACGGTAACCGCAGCCAATGCTTCCGGCATCAATGACGGCGCCGCCGCCGTGGTGCTGATGACCGAAGCGGAAGCCGCAAGGCGCGGCATCACGCCGCTGGTGCGCATCGTTTCCTGGGCGACTGCCGGCGTCGACCCGCAGATTATGGGGACGGGACCGATTCCCTCCTCGCGCAAGGCGCTGGCCAAGGCCGGCTGGTCGGTCGGCGACCTCGATTTGGTCGAAGCCAACGAGGCCTTCGCCGCGCAGGCCTGCGCCGTCAACAAGGACATGGGCTGGGACCCGTCGATCGTCAACGTCAATGGCGGTGCCATCGCCATCGGCCATCCGGTCGGCGCGTCGGGCGCCCGCGTCTTCAACACGCTGGTCTACGAGATGCGCCGTCGCGGTGCGAAAAAAGGCCTTGCCACGCTGTGCATCGGCGGCGGCATGGGCGTCGCCATGTGCGTGGAAGCAATCGGGTGAATGGAAAATAGTGAATGGTGAATGGAAGACCAGAGGGCTTTCGCGACCATTCACTATTCACTATTCACCATTCACTCTGGGAGGGAGCATTATGACAAAGGTCGCAATCGTTACAGGTGGGTCGCGCGGCATCGGTGCGGCGATCTCGATCGCCTTGAAAAGCGCCGGCTATTCGGTTGCCGCAAACTATGCCGGCAATGACGACGCGGCGCAGAAATTCAACGCAATGACCGGTATCCCGGTCTACAAATGGTCGGTCGCCGACTATGAGGCGTGCGCCGCCGGCGTCAAACAGATCGAGGCCGAACTCGGTCCCGTCTCGGTGCTGGTCAACAATGCCGGCATCACCCGCGATGCGATGTTCCACAAGATGACGCGCGAGCAGTGGAAAGAGGTCCTCGACACCAATCTTTCCGGCGTCTTCAACATGACGCATCCGCTGTGGGGCGGCATGCGCGACCGCAAGTTCGGCCGCGTCATCACCATCTCCTCGATCAACGGCCAGAAAGGCCAGGTCGGCCAGGTCAATTATTCGGCCTCGAAGGCCGGCGACATCGGCTTCACCAAGGCGCTGGCCCAGGAAGGTGCGCGCGCCGGCATCACCGTCAATGTGATCTGCCCCGGCTATATCGCCACCGAAATGGTCAAGGCAATGGACGAGAAGGTGCTCAACGAGCGCGTCATCCCGCAGATCCCGGTCGGCCGCCTCGGCGAGCCGGAGGAGATCGCGCGCTGCGTCGTCTTCCTCGCTTCCGACGATGCCGGTTTCATCACCGGCTCGACCATATCCGCCAATGGCGGGCAGTATATTAGCTGATAACTTTATCTTTACGTTGAGACAGATACGCGCTGGACGAAACGGGCCGCAAAACGGCCCGTTTCCATAGCAGCCTTCCCGTTGAACGATCGCGGTGCGGCACGCTGCCCCAATCCGGCACGCAAAGGTTAATGGCCGCCGCGCAGCCTGTGCAAAAGCCGTCTCACTGCCTGTGGATTCTCGGTGGAAAAGCTGTTCACGACACAACATGTTGCGGTGAACAAATCGAGAAACTTTGCCTATCGCTGATTCGTCGCCGATTCGTTCCGGCTTTGAGCGGAATGTTAACGGCGAGTGCTGAAAACACCATTGAAATGATTAAGGCGCATTAAGAAACATCAATAATTTCACAATGTTGGACGAAGCGGATTGGCCGGCCACGATCATTCACCGGCAAAGGTTAACGGAGGTGCTCGCCTGGATGCTACCTGCATGAATCGGGCCAGTTTCTGTGATTCAGCATGTGGTGAGACTCGCCGGCAGAAAACCCAGATGTAGCCGTGAACAAAACCTGAATCAGCGCGAGTCTGTGATTCGTCGCTGATTCGTTCCAGACTCGTTCCAACTGTTAATCGGGAACAGATTTGCGGCTTCGAACGAACCAATCGGCCTGCCTCGGCACATTCCGCTTTCGCTTCGCGCCCGAAATCCCTATGTGTCGCCTGTCATACGCGGCCAATATGGGCGCGCTCCCGACAATGCGAGGCAGAGAGCCTTATTTCCAGGCCGATGAACATCCATCCGAAACACACTGAACCGCTGATCCTGTCGGGTCGAGACGTGACGGCCGTGCTCGGCCCGACCAACACCGGCAAGACCCATCTCGCCATCGAACGGATGGTGGCGCATGAAAGCGGCGTCATCGGCCTGCCGCTCAGGCTGCTCGCCCGCGAGGTCTATACGCGCGTCTGCGAGAAGGTCGGCGCTCACAAGGTGGCGCTCATCACCGGCGAGGAAAAGATCCAGCCGGCGGGCGCGAAATACTCGGTCTGCACGGTGGAAGCCATGCCGCGCGAGACCGATGCCGCCTTCGTTGCCATCGACGAGGTCCAGCTCGCCGGCGATCTCGAACGCGGCCACATCTTCACCGATCGCATCCTGCATCTGCGCGGCCGCCAGGAGACGCTGCTGCTCGGCGCCGCCACCATGCACGGCATCCTGCAGCGCCTGCTGCGGGGCGTGTCGGTAGTGACACGGCCACGCCTGTCGCATCTTGCCTATGTCGGCTCGAAGAAGCTGACCCGCCTGCCGCGGCGCACCGCGATCGTCGCCTTCTCGGCGGACGAGGTCTATGCCATAGCCGAGCTGATCCGCCGCCAGCAGGGCGGTGCCGCCGTCGTGCTCGGCGCGCTAAGCCCGCGCACTCGCAACGCCCAGGTGGCGCTGTTCCAGTCGGGCGACGTCGACTACCTCATCGCCACCGACGCCATCGGCATGGGCCTCAACCTCGACCTCGATCACGTCGCCTTCGCCCAGAACCGCAAATTCGATGGCTACCAGTACCGCAACCTGACCTCGGCCGAGCTCGGCCAGATTGCCGGCCGTGCCGGCCGGCATTTGCGCGACGGCACCTTCGGCGTCACCGGCCAGGTCGATCCGCTGGATGAGGAACTGGTCAAGAAGATCGAGGCGCATGATTTCGACCCGGTGAAAGTGCTGCAGTGGCGCACCGCGCACTTCGATTTCGCCAACCTCGATGCGCTGAAGCGCTCGATCGAGACCAATGCTCCGGTCGAAGGTCTGACGCGCGCACTGCCGGCAGTAGACGCGCAGGCGCTCGAGCATCTGTCGCGCGACGAGGACATCCGGGCACTCACCACCGATGCCAGGCGCGTGGCGCTGCTTTGGGAAGCCTGCGCGCTACCCGACTACAGGAAGATCGCGCCGGCCCAGCACGCCGACTTGATTGCTTCTATCTACATGGACCTTGCCAAGCATGGCCATGTCGACGAGAACTATATGGCCGAGCAGGTGCGCCGTGCCGACACCACCGAAGGCGACATCGACACGCTGTCGCACAGGATTGCCCAGATCCGCACATGGACCTTCGTTTCGAACCGGCCCGGCTGGCTGGCCGATCGGGCACACTGGCAGGAAAAGACGCGCGAAATCGAAGACAGATTGTCGGATGCGCTGCATGAGCGGTTGACGAAACGTTTTGTAGACCGCAGGACTTCCGTCCTCATGCGGCGCCTTAGAGAAAACACGATGCCTGAAGCCGAAATCAGCCCAACCGGAACCGTCCTCGTCGAAGGCCACCACGTCGGCGAGTTGCAGGGTTTCCGTTTCACTGCCGACCAGAGCGCCGGCGGCGAGGATGCCAAGGCGGTGCGGGCGGCGGCGCAGAAGGCGCTTGCCGCCGAGTTCGAGGCGCGGGCCGAGCGCTTCGGTGCCTCGGCCAATGGCGACATCGCCCTGGGTTCGGATGGCACGCTGCGCTGGATCGGCGCGCCGATCGGCACGCTGGTCGCCGGCGAAGACGCTTTGAAGCCGCGTCTCGTCCTGCTGGCCGACGAGCAACTCACCGGTCCGGCCCGCGACAAGGTTGCCGCGCGCGCCGAGCGCTTCGTCAATTTCCAGATCGAATCCCTGCTGAAGCCGCTGGTCGACCTCAAGAATGCGGAGCAGATCACCGGCATCGGCCGCGGCATTGCTTTCCAGCTCGTCGAGCATTTCGGCCTCATCAACCGTCGCGACATCGCCGACGAGATGAAGTCCCTCGACCAGGAAGGCCGCGCGGCGCTTCGCCGTCTCGGCGTGCGCTTCGGCGCCTACCACGTCTTCGTGCCGGCGCTGATCAAGCCGGCGCCGGCCGGGTTGATAACGCTGCTGTGGGCGCTGAGAAACGACGGCAAGGACAAGCCCGGCTTCGGCGATGTCGTTCACGCGCTGGCCTCCGGCCGCACCTCGGTGGTCATCGATCCGACCTTCGACAAGACTTTCTACAAGCTTGCCGGCTACCGCAATCTTGGCCGGCGTGCTGTACGCGTCGATATTCTTGAACGGCTGGCCGACCTGATCCGGCCGGCGACCAACTGGAAGCCGGGCCTCGGGCCCCGCCCCGACGGCGCCTATGACGGTCAGTCTTTCATGGTGACGCCGCCGATGATGTCTATCCTCGGCGCCACCGCCGACGACATGGAAGAGATCCTGAAGGGCCTAGGCTATCGCGCCGATGCCAAACCGGCGGCCGAGGTCAAGGCGCGGCTCGAAGCACAAGACAATGCCGCACGTGAAGCCGCCGCTGCAAAGCAGGCCGCGGACGAGGCTGCGCGGGCCGAGCAGGCGAGGATAGCGGAAGCAGCTGCCGCGGCAGAGCCACCGGCGGAGCCTTCCGAGCCCGTGTCGGATGCGGCCCCTGTTGCGGAGGCTGCGGCCGAAGCCGTAACCGAAACGGCGGCAGAGGCTGTCGCGGAAGACCAGCCGGCAGCTCCAGAAGAAGTCACGCAAGAGACCCAGCCCGCCGCCGAAGCGGCTGCTGAACCAGCGGCTGAGCCAAAGGCGGAACTTGGGGCGGAATCTGAGGCTACGACACCGGCAGAGCCGCCGGTTTTCGAAACCATGGAAACATCGCCGGCCGAACCTGCGGCGACGGCGGAAGCCGTCACCGGCGAGCCCGCTCCAGAGACCGAGGAGCCAAAACCTATCCTGTTGTGGCGGCAGGGTCGCTTCGACCAGCGCCCGCGTCATCGCCAGCAAGATAATCGTCCCCGGGACAATCATCGGGACAATCGCGCGCGTAACGGCCAGGCCGCACGCGAGGGCCGCAACGATGCGCCGGTTGTAGATGCAGACGGGCAACCGACAGGAACGCCGGGCGACCGGCCCGCCCGTCAAGGGCGCCACGATCAGCGTGACGGCGCCGGCAAGCCGCGCTTCGACCGCAGCAAATTCAAGCCCAAGCCGCAAGGCGAGGCGGGAGAGCAGCGCTCCGGCAAGCCGCAGGGCGAACGCCCCGACCGGCGTGAAAACCGGCCCGACTGGAAGGCTGGCCGGCAGGACGGCAAAGGCGGCGCGCCGGGCGGAAAGCCCGCCTTCCAGCCGAAGCCGCGTGAGGAACGCCCGGTCCGCTTCGACCCGGACTCCCCCTTCGCCAAGCTCGCCGCATTGCGCGACCAGTTGAAGAAGTAAGCTGCTCGTCCGATGGTCACTGATGCCCGCCAGCGCATCGACAAATGGCTGTTCTTCTCGCGCGCGGTGAAATCACGATCGCTGGCAGCCAAGCTGGTGGTCGCCGGACGCGTCCGCATCAATCGCGACAAAGCAGCGCAGGCCTCCGATACGGTCCGGCCGGGAGACGTTTTGACCATCACGCTCGAGCGGCGGATCTTCGTCTGGAAGGTCCTTGGCACCGGTGCACGGCGCGGGCCGGCCGAAGAAGCCCGCCTGCTCTACGAGGACATGTCGCCGCCTCCGGTGCCCAAGGGCGCGGCGCTTCCGGATGCCATGCCTCCGTTGCGCGAGGCCGGCAGCGGCCGCCCGACGAAGAAGGAACGCCGCCAGACCGACCATCTGCTCGGCGACGATTGAGCAAGGTCAAACTTCCGCTTTGCCGGCTCTCTGGAATTCCATTCCGGAAACCCCGGCATTGCTGGCAAGGGCTGCCCTTGCCACCAGCGGACAAAGGCATTACCTCACCAAAAAGGCCCAACAAAATGGGACGCCCCGGAGCCGACCAATGACCTATGTCGTGACCGACAATTGCATAAAATGCAAATACATGGACTGCATCGAGGTCTGTCCGGTCGACTGTTTCTACGAAGGTGAGAACATGCTCGTCATCCACCCGGACGAGTGCATCGATTGCGGCGTCTGCGAACCGGAATGCCCGGCCGACGCGATCAAGCCCGACACCGAATCGGGCCTCGACAAATGGCTGCAGATCAACACCGAATATGCCGAGAAATGGCCCAACATCACCGCCAAGAAGGAGCCGCCGGTTGACGCTAAAAACTTCGATGGCGAAGCTGGCAAATTCGAGAAATATTTCTCCCCGGAGCCCGGCGAAGGCGATTGACAAGACTGCCGATTGCGGCCGCCTGACGCCGCGTAACAGACGTGATACATTAACTGCCTTGACAGACGGCGATGGCGCATGGCCTTCGCGCGTGCAGCAAAACCTTGATTCTTCCGACTTTTTGTGTTACATCAGCTCAACATGCCGGTGACACAACGTCGATTTATGGCGCAAACGCCCCAAATCACTGAAAGGTGAATTTCTCAATCCGGACCAGAGCGATCTGGGGCAGGCGGTCGCAATGTTGCGATTTGCCGGTCCTAGCCTTTCCGGTGAGTTCATCGTTGTGTGGCTAACGACCGGTCACCCCGGTCGCACGAGTTCGGGCCGGCACGATGCCGGTACCACAACAAGGAGTTCAGGGCGTAATGGCAACGATCACCCCGCAGAAGAAGTCCACCGCAGCGCGCCACGGTTTCAAGACCGGGGAGTACATCGTCTATCCGGCGCATGGTGTCGGCCAGATCGTCTCGATCGACGAGCAGGAAGTTGCAGGCCACAAGCTGGAACTGTTCGTCATCGACTTCCAGAAGGACAAGATGCGCCTCAAGGTGCCAGTCGCCAAGGCGACCTCGATCGGCATGCGCAAGCTGTCGGAAGAGGATTATGTCGAGCGCGCGCTGAAGGTCGTGCAGGGCCGCGCCCGCGTCAAGCGCACCATGTGGTCGCGCCGCGCCCAGGAATATGATGCCAAGATCAACTCCGGCGATCTGATTTCGATCTCGGAAGTGGTGCGCGACCTCTACCGCGCCGACAACCAGCCGGAGCAGTCCTATTCCGAGCGTCAGCTCTACGAGGCGGCGCTCGACCGCATGGCCCGCGAGATCGCGGCCGTCAACCGCATGTCGGAGACCGAAGCGGTGCGCCTCATCGAGGTCAACCTCAACAAGGGCCCGAAGCGCGGCGCCAAGGCCGATAACGAGGAAGCCGAGCAGGAAGAAGCTGCCTGAGCTTTTTCGCCCTGGAAATTAAAAAACCCGGCCTCGCGCCGGGTTTTTTGTTTTTGGCTGACCGGCGATGGTCATTCTAATGCATGTCGCGCAAAAGTGTGCAGCGGTTTTGCGATAACGACATGCGTAAAAACAACAGCCTAAAGCGCGTCGCATGAGGCCGGTCAAACGCGACGCGCTTTAGCTCTCGCCACCGCCCTCCCTTTCCGCCTCCTGCTTCAGCGTCGCGATGAACCGCTTAGTCCGCTGGCGCTCCGGGTTGCTGAACAGCACCGCGGCCGGCCCTTGTTCGACGATGTTGCCGCCATCGAGGAACACCACTTCCCGCGCGATCTTGGAGGCGAGCCGCAGATCATGCGTCGCCATCACCATGGTGGTGCCCTCGCTGGCGAGCTGGCTGAGCACATCGACCACCTCCTGCGCCAGTTCCGGATCGAGTGCCGAGGTCGGCTCGTCGCAGAGCAGGACTTTCGGCGAAGGCGCCAGCGCCCGGGCAATCGCCACACGCTGCTGCTGGCCGCCCGACAGCGTCGCCGGCCAGGCATCGGCCTTGTGCGTCATGCCGACCTTTTCGAGCAGAGCCAGCGCCCGTTCGCGCGCCCTTTCCTTGGGCCATTTCAGCACCGTCACCAGCCCCTCCATGATGTTCTCGATCGCGGTGCGATGCGGAAACAGCTGGAAATTCTGGAACACCATGCCGGTCTGCAGCCGCAGCCGCTGGATATCCCTGGTCGAGACCCTGCCGCCGGGGTGGAATTCGAGTGCATCGTCGCCGATCCGCACAGTGCCTGAAGTCGGCAGCTCGAGCAGGTTGATGCAGCGCAAAAGCGTGCTTTTCCCGCCGCCCGATGGTCCGACGAGCGCCGTGACGCTGCCTTCCTCGATGGTGACGGTCACACCCTTCAGCACCAAATTGTCGCCGAAACGCTTTTCAATGTTGGTGAGGCCGATCATGCGCGCGCCTCCAGGAAGCCGCCATAGCGGTTCAGCCTTGTTTCCAGCCGCGCTTGCAAGGCCGACAGCACGGAGCTCATGACCAGATAGAGGGCCGCTGCCTCGACATAGAGGATCAGCGGCTCATAGGTGGTGGCGACGATGCGCTGCGCTGCCTGGAACATCTCCGGCACGGTGATGGCGGCGGCGAGCGAAGTGTCCTTGACCAGCGAGATGAAGGTGTTGGACAGCGGCGGCACGGCGACGCGCCCTGCCTGTGGGAGAATGGTGCGCCGCATTGCCTGGGCCCAGGTCATGCCGATCGAATAGGCTGCCTCCCACTGGCCCTTGGGCACCGAACCGATGACGGCGCGGATGATTTCCGACGAATAGGCACCGATGTTCAAGGTGAAGCCGATCAGTGCTGCCGGAAAGGCGTCGAGCAGGATGCCGACCGATGGCAGGCCATAGAAGATAAGGAACAGTTGCACGAGAAGCGGCGTGCCGCGGAAGATCCAGACGTAGAAGCGAACCACGGCGACCAGCGGTTTGGGACCGAACAGGCGGACAAGCGCCACGACCAGGCCGAGGACAAGACCGAATGCAAACGACAGCAGCGTCAACGGCACGGTGAAGATCAGTGCAGCCCACAGCAGCGTAGGCAGGGATTCCAGCATCAATTGCAGCCAGTGCGGCACGAAGGCTCCTCCTTGCCAGATTGCCGTCGCTCATATCACGCGAAAGCGGCGGGCCGTCAAAGACAGCTCGCCGCGACATGAACGACGCGGGCCGGCATTCGGCCCACACGAGAAAAGCCGTTTTACTTCGAAACGTCCTGGCCGAAATAGGTGTCGGCGATCTTCTGGTAGGTGCCGTCGGCCTTGATGTCGGCCAGCGCCTTATTGATGGCGGCCACCAGTTCCGGATCGCCCTTGCGCACGATGACGCCGGAATAGTCGGCGTTTTCTTCCTGCGCGGCAATCTTCACATTGGCGTCGGGCTTGTGCTTCTTGAAGTCGAGGAAGGACAGGCTGTCGTTGATGGTGGCGTCGGCGCGGCCGGTGAGAAGCAGCTGGATCGACTGGTCGAAGCCGTCGGTGCCGACGAGCTCGGCGCCGTTGGTTTCAGCCAGCTTGCCGAAATTCGAGGTCAGCGACTGCGCCGCCTTCTTGCCCTTGAGGTCGGCGAAACTCTTGATGTCGGTGTTGTCGCCGCGCACGATCAGCACCGCCTTGGAGGCGATGTAAGGATCGGAGAAATCATATTTGGCCTTGCGCGCCTCGGTGATGCCGACTTCGTTGATGACGGCATCGTAGCGGTTGGCGTCGAGACCGGCGATCAGTCCGTCCCATTTGCCTTCGAGGAACTGGGCCTTGACGCCGAGGCGCTCGGCGATGGCCCGCGCGATCTCGACGTCGAAGCCGACCAGCGCGCCGGAAGCATCATGATAAGTGAAGGGCGCATAGGTTCCTTCCGTGCCGACCTTGAAGACGCCGGACTGCTTGATCTGGTCGAGATTGGCGCCGGCATGACTGGCGGCGATGGCCAGAACCTGCAGCGTTCCGGCGATGATGAGCGATTTGAGCCATGTCATTTTTCTGTGATCCCGTCCTTGGCCGATGTCCGGCGTCATTGCGAGTGCCGGAAAATGACAGATGCGCGATGCCAGAATAAGAAACTAAATTTCAAAAATCTCGCGCCCTTGAAATCCCATTCTCAACCAGCATCTCCCGGCGCCATCCGGCTGAGTCAAGGCCGGTGGCGAATCGCCTGGAAACAGCGCAATCGACATGACAGTCCGGGGGAACATTCCCCCGCATGGCACGTTCTTGGCTGTTGTAGGGCGCGGCGCCGCCATTTCAACTATCGGCGCCAACTCACGATTCGATCGCACCGCAACGCCTGAAGCAGGAGCGCGGCATGATGCAAGACAGTGCAGGACGGACCATGGTTCGCGCGGCGATGAAAGCCCCTTATCTGGAACGTGACGAAGAGCATCTCCTGGCGCTGCGCTGGAAGGAAAACAATGACCAGCACGCGCTGCACTGCATCACCGTCGCGCATATGCGGCTGGTCATTTCCATGGCGTCGCGGTTCCGCCACTACGGCCTTCCGCTGGGCGACCTGATCCAGGAAGGCCATGTCGGACTGCTGGAGGCCGCGGCCCGTTTCGAGCCGGAGCGCGAGGTGCGGTTCTCGACCTATGCGACCTGGTGGATCCGCGCGTCGATGCAGGATTATATCCTGCGCAACTGGTCGATCGTGCGCGGCGGCACCAGTTCGGCGCAAAAGGCGCTGTTCTTCAACCTGAGGCGCCTGCGCGCCCGCCTGGCAAACGGCGCCGAGCAGACGTCGAATGCCACGCTCTACCGCGAAGTGTCGGCGGCTCTCGGGGTTTCCGAGGCCGATGTGGCGATGATGGATTCCCGCCTTTCGGCACCCGACAGCTCGCTCAACACGCCGCTTGCCGAGGATGCGGGCGCAACCGAGCGGATGGAGTTCCTGGTTTCGGATGATCCGCTGCCCGACGAGGTCGTCGGCGACACGATCGATGTCGAACGCCGCTCTGTCTGGCTGAAGACGGCGCTCGGCGCGCTCAATGCGCGAGAACTCAGGATTATCGAGGAGCGCCGGCTGAGCGACGAGGGCGCGACGCTCGAAGCACTCGGCGAGACGCTCGGCATCTCCAAGGAACGTGTCCGCCAGATCGAGGCGCGCGCCATGGAAAAACTCAAGGCGGCGCTGGTGAAGCAGAATCCGGAATTTCTCGCAGCCTGAAAATCGCGTCGGCTGCTATTTGTCCGTGACGATCTTGACCTTGTCGCCGGCCGAGACGGCGGCACCCGGTGACAGCGCATTGAGCACCCTGAACAAATCCAGCTTGCGGTCGACGCCGACCATCTGTGCGGCCAGGGAGCCCATTGTCTGGCCGGGCTGCACCGTGACGATGCGGATACGCAGCGGCTTCAACGCCGCCTTCTCGGCAGCACTCAGGATACGGAACGAGCCGCTGACCGAGCGCGCCACCGTGCTCAGCGAAGTGCTGGCCGAAGGTGCCGCGGTCAGCAAGCGGTAGACCTGGCCGCCGGCGCGGATCACCGCAATATCGAATTGCCAGCCATCGGCGCCGGCATGCGCGGTCGCCGCTTCGTTGCCGTTGATCGTCTCCTGGCGCACGCTGCTGTCGTCGAGGCCGGCAACCCAACCGCTGCGGATGTAGTCGGTCAGCGAGCGGCCCTTGTCGATCGAAACACCGTCGAAGCGGATCGCCATGTCGCCCGGGCCGGTCGCCGTCACCGCCGCTGCCGAATTGTCGATGATGAAGCCGTTGGGCACCGAGAACGACACGCCGAGGCCAGGATGCAGGAAGGTTTCGCCGCGCACATAGCCTTCCTCCGGTGTGTCGCCGTAAAGCAGCCCGTCTACGCCGGAAAGGAATGAATCGCGGTCGCGCGACCCGACACCGGGCGCGCCGAACTGGCGGGCGTGACGCTGCGCGAGATCGATACGCTGCGGCGTATTGGGGTGCGTCGCCAGGAAGTCGAGGCTGGCGTCGGTGGCGCCGCTGATCGAGCGGAAATCGGTATAGGCCGACATCGACTGCAGGAAGCGGCCGGCGGCGTAGGGATCGAAACCGGCTTCGCCGATCGATTTGATGCCGATGGCGTCGGCCTCCAACTCCTGATTGCGCGAGAACTGGGCCAGCCTCAACTTGCCGCGGATCAGCGCCGCCTTGGCCGTCGGGTTGTCGCCGAGCACATCCGAAACCACCTTGGTCGCCAAGCCCTCTTCGGCTTCCAGCTGCTGGCGCTGCAGGCCGTGATTGGCCGTAACGTGGCCCATCTCATGCGCAATGACGGCGGCAAGCTCGGCTGAATCGTTGGCCAACGCCAGCAGTCCGCGGGTGATGTAGAGATAGCCGCCCGGCAGCGCGAAGGCATTGACGTTGGGCGAGTTGAGGATGGTGATGCGGTAGGTCTGGGTCGGGTTGGCCGACACCACGGTCAGTCTGCCGACGATCTTGGCCACCATGCGCTCGAGCTTGGGGTCGGAATATTCTCCGCCATAGGTGGCGAGGATGCGCGGGTGCTGCGCCTTCGCCAGTTGGGCGAGCTTGCCGTTGGCGGCGACGTTGTCGACCGTGATCGGCTTGTCTGAGGGCTGAAAGCCTGATTCCTGCACGTCGGGAGGCGTGAACATCTGGCAGCTTGCCAGCGCCACGGCAAGACCGGCCAGCGCCAGAAAGCGCGCCAGCGGTTTCACCCTCCGATTGTCGATGCCGGTCGGCAGATCGGCTTCCTTTCAAGTCCTGGCACGTGACCGCGAAAATCGGGCGCGATTTCCGGAAAGCATCACGCGCAAAATCAAGTGCTACGGCGTCCTTCGTGCGTCCGACAGATACGAGGCAGCAAGGGCAAATCACGGTCTAAGCCGGACCAACTCCTGGCGGACCTAGCCACACTACCTCGACCATGGCAAGCAAGCGCCGCTTCGCCTTCCGCCGGTTTGACCATAAATTATGTCCGCTTCCGGGCAACATCTCGTGATCCAGCCGCAAACGGACCCGAGCCGATATAGCGTCGGAATGCCTCCGGTCCAGCCCCGACGAAAAAATCGGCGGCGGTGCCCGTCGCGGCAACCGTGCCACCATCCAGGAAAACCATGTTTCGGCCGATACGGCGCGCATCGTCCGGCTGGTGCGTGACGAATAGCACCGTCATGCGCTGCTCCGAATGGACGTCGGCCACCAGGTCGAGCATGTCGTCGCGCAGTGCCGGTCCGAGCGAAGCGAACGGCTCGTCGAGCAACAACACCGGCCGGTCGCGCACTAGGACCCGGGCGAGCGCGACGCGCTGCCGCTCGCCGCCCGAGAGTTCGCGCGGCAGCCGGCTTTCCTTGCCGGCAAGGCCGACGCGCTTCAGCGCTGCGGCGATTGCGGCGCGATCGGCGTCGTTCAGCCTGAGCGAAGGCGAGCGGCCGAGCCCGACATTCTGCTCGAGGGAAAGATGGGCAAACAAGTTGTTTTCCTGAAATACCATCGACACCGGCCGCTCTGAAGGCGGCGCAGTGCTGACGTCGGCGCCGCCGATCAGCACGCGGCCCGACCGCGGCACCTCGAAACCGGCCACCAGATTGAGCAGCGTCGACTTTCCCGAACCGCTCGGCCCCATGATGGCGGTGATTTCCGACGCCGGGAAATCGACGTCGAATATAAGCGGCGTTTCACCATAGCTGAACGAGACATTGTCGAGCCGCACGGCCGCGCTTTTTTCCACCGAAATGGACCGTTCCGGGCTGATCGGCATCATGATTTCTCTCTCCTTCCCAGCCAGTCCGCGGTCAGCACCAGTGCCAGGCAGACAAGGCCGAGCAGCAGCGCCAGCCCGGCCGCATCCTCGGTGCGGTAGCTGCCCATGCGCGCCAGCAGCAGATAGGGCAAGGTCTGCACGGAATCGCTGCCGAACAGCGCAATGACGCCGAGATCGCCGAGCGACAGCGCCATGGCGAAAGCGAAGCCGGTGGCGAGCGGCCGCCGCAGCGACGGCCAGTCGACCAGCCGCAACCGGTTCCAGCCCGAGATGCCAAGCTGTGCACAGAGCCGTTCGTGGCGTTCGCTCGCCGCGTCATAGGCAGGGCGGATAGCGCGGATGGCGAACGGCATCGCCATCACCGCATTGACCGCAACCACCATGACAGGGGCGATCGCAAAGACATCGCTGACGGTGCGCAGGAGCAGGAACCAGCCGGCACCGATGACAATGGGCGGCACCACCAGGACGAACCCCGCACCGGTGTCGGCCAGATGTTCGAGCAGCGTCCGCCTGCCGGTCCGCCGGGTGAGTGCCAGCGCCCGGCGCGCCATGACCAGCGACAGCGACAACGCCAAGGAGAGCAGCGCCGATAAGAGGGAGAGCATGGCACTGGTCGCCGTCGCTTGCCGCACCGCGCTCTCGCCGGCCAGGCGGCCGAGATCGGCGCCAAGCCCGGCCGCCAGCGTGGCCGCCATCGGCCCGGCGACGAACAGCAGTGCCAGCCCGATCACCAGCGCGTTCAGCACGGTCTCGGCCGCACCAGCTGAAAAATACCGGCGCGGCGCAACCGGCAGATTGGCGTCGCCGGTCATATTGGCGCCAAGCCGCGTCAATGCCAGCACCACGACAAAGGTCAGGGCAATTTGCAGCAAGGTCAGCGTCACCGCCCGCGCCGGGTCGAAGTCGAAACGCAGCGCCTGGTAGATAGCAACCTCCAGCGTCGTCGCACGCGGCCCGCCACCCAGCGTAAGCACGATGGTGAAGGAGGTGATGCAGAGCATGAAGACGAGCCCGGCGATGCCCGGCAGGGCCGCACGCAGCGTTGGCCATTCGATCAGCCGGAAGGCCGGCGCCGCGCCCATGCCAAGCTGGCTCGCCAGCCGCCATTGGTCGGCCGGCACCGTCTGCAACGCTTCCAGGAACAGCCGCGTTGCCAGCGGCAGGTTGAAGAAGACATGGGCGACGAGAATGCCCGACAGACCATAGATGCCGGGCCAGCTCTGGCCGCCAATCGCGCCGAGCATGCCGGCGAAAAACCCAGCGCGGCCATAGAGTGCCAAGACGCCGAGTGCGGCAACAATGGCCGGCAGCGCCAGCGGCACGGCGAAAAGCTGCAGGATAAAGCCTCGCCCGAAAAACTGTGGATGCCGCGACAGGGCACGCGCGACGAACAGCGCTGGTGCGACGGAGAGCAGGGTCGACAACAGAGCCTGCCAGAGCGTGAAACGGGCGACCCGGAAGAGATAGGAATCGAAAGCCGAGACAGCACCGGAAGGGTCGCGTGCGGCTTCCAGGACGAGCCCTGCGAAGGCGCCGCCGATCAGCAGCGCGATGGCGGCGAGCGCGACTGTGCCAGCGGTGACGCGGGAGTCCGATGATGACGCGCGTTGCACGCTAGACCGCCAGATTCGAGATTCTTAGCGAGGACGGCGTTCCTTCGCGCCCCCCTCTGTCCTGCCGGACATCTCCCCCACTTGGGGGGAGATCGGCAGCGTCCGCGCCTCGCTCAGTCCTGCAACGTTGGAGATTGGCGAAAGCCGAAATGACGGCCAATCTCCCCCCTCGTGGGGGAGATGCCAAGCTTTGGCAAAGAGGGCAGGACAGAGGGGGGCGCCGTAGAGCGAACATCTTCGTCGGTGAAAGCCTACTTGCTCATCACCGCCAGCCACTCGTCGACCCAAGCCTTGCGATTTGCCGCCACCTCCTCCGAGCTGAACAGCAAGGTTTTGGTCGGTTTGACGAGCTTGTCGAAAGCCGGGTTGAGCGGCTTGTCGGTCTTGCCGGCCGGGAACATCCAGTTGGTCTCGGGAATGACGTCCTGGAATTTCGGCCCGGTCATGAAGGCCATGAACTTTTCCGCCAGCGGATTCTTCGCGCCCTTGGTGGTGATCCCAGCGACCTCGATCTGCAGATATTCGCCTTCCTCGAAGGACGCCGCCTGGTAGCGCTCGGTGTTTTCGGCAACCATGTGATAGGCCGGCGAGGTGGTGTAGGACAGCACCATCGGCGCCTCGCCCTTGGTGAACAGGCCGTAGGCCTCGCTCCAGCCCGGCGTTACCGTGAGCACCTTTGCCCTGAGCTTGGCCCAGGCTTCCGGCGCCTTGTCGCCATAGACCGACTTGACCCACAACAGCAGGCCAAGGCCCGGCGTCGAGGTGCGCGGATCCTGGATGACGATCTTGTCGCCGGCATCGCCCTCGACCAATTCCCTGAGGCTCTTCGGCGGGCTCTTCAGTTTTTCGGTATCGTAGACGACGGCGAAATAGCCATAGTCGAACGGCACGAAAATACCGTCGCTCCAGCCGCCCGGCACGCTGACGTCCGACACGGCGCCATGCGGCGAAAACAGGCCGGTTGCCTTGGCATCTGCGGTCAAATTGGTATCGAGGCCAAGCACGATATCGGCTTTGGTCGCGGCGCCTTCCAGCTTCACACGGTTGAGCAGCGCGACGCCGTCGGCGACCGAGACGAATTCGACGACGCAGCCGCACTCGGCCTCGAAAGCCTTCTTCACCGCCGGTCCCGGACCCCAATCGGCGGTGAAGCTTTCATAGGTATAGACGGTCAGCTTATCCTGTGCCGATGCCTGCCCTGGCAGGGCGAGCGCGGATGCTGCAAGCAGGACAATCGAGACAAGAGAGTGGAAAAAACTGCGCATCGGCGCCTCCTTCGTTCGCGTTGAAAGGAATTGAGGCGTCGGGCTGTCCGAAACGTCTAATCCCTCCGCCGGTACAAACCGGATCAGGTTCAGCGGGTTGGCAGTCTTGCCTCTCAGCCGGTCCGCGAAGATCGCGTCCGGCACCCCGTTAGAGCGTTTCGACACATAGGCCCGGCCGAAGTGCCGCGCAAGCGGAAGTTTGCCGGGCATCCAAAGCGCGGCCTTCCGTTTCGTCTGCCGTTTCATCTTCCGTTTCCGGGGCAGGGCTGGTAAGGGCCACGAGATATGAGCACATTCACCATCCTGCTTGGCGGCGATCTCATCCGCACGCCGCTGCTCGACCGCCAGGTCGCCGGCACGCGCGTCATTGCCGCCGATGCCGGCATCGGCCATGCCCGTATGCTGGGCCTGAGGCCGGAACTCTGGGTCGGCGATTTCGATTCCGTGCCTGCCGATTTGCCGGAGGATCTGGCCGCCGTGCCACGGCAGGTGTTTCCCGCTGAAAAGGACAAGACCGACGGTGAACTCGCTATCGCCGCCGCGCTCGAACGCGGTGCGACCAGCCTTGTGCTCGCAGGCGCCTTCGGCGGCAAACGCACCGACCACATCTTCCTGCATCTGGCGCTGAGCGTCCGGCTGGCGGAAGGCGGAACGGAAGTGCTTTTGACCAGCGGCGCACAGGAAGGCATTCCTTTGCTGCCTGGAAAGACCGGCTTCGACTATGTCGACGGCACGCTGTTTTCGGTGCTCGGCTTTTCGGATCTCGCCGGCCTGACAGTCACCGGCGCCAAATGGCCGCTCGACGATGTCGAGGTTGCGTTCGGCTCGTCGCTAACCATTTCCAACGAGGTCAAGGGCCGGCTCGAAATCGCGCTGGCCAGCGGCCGCGCGCTGCTGCTCGCGCATCCCTACCCTCTTCCGGAAAGCTGAGCCCAGAAAGCTGACATGGCGCCGCCGCTTCTCAATCTCGACGGGATAAAGCTGACCTTTGGCGGCACGCCGCTGCTCGACGATGCCGCCCTGACGGCCTCAGTTGGCGACAAGATCGCCCTGGTCGGCCGCAACGGCTCTGGCAAGTCGACGCTCCTCAAGATCGCCGCCGGGCTGATCGAACCACAGGACGGCGAAGTCTTCCGCCAGCCATCGGCGACCGTGCGCTACTTGCCGCAGATGCCCGACATGGACGGCTTTGCGACTGTCCGCGCCTATGTCGAGGCGGGGCTCGGGCCGGCCGACGATCCTTACCGCGCCACCTATCTGATGGAGCATCTCGGCCTATCCGGCGAGGAACGGCCGAACGATCTCTCCGGCGGCGAGGCGAGGCGCGCCGCGCTCGCCCGCGTCATGGCGCCGGAGCCCGACATTCTCCTCCTCGATGAACCGACCAATCACCTTGACCTTTCGGTTATCGAATGGCTGGAGGAGGAGCTTGCCCGCACCTCCTCGGCACTGGTCGTCATCTCGCATGACCGGCGTTTTCTCGAACGCGTGTCGCGCGCCACAATTTGGCTCGACCGCGGCCAGACCCGCCGTCTCGACAAGGGCTTTGCCTATTTCGAGGAATGGCGCGACATCGTGCTGGAGGAGGAAGAGCGCGAGCAGCACAAGCTCGGCCGCCAGATCGTGCGCGAGGAGCACTGGCTGCGCTATGGCGTGACGGCAAGGCGCAAGCGCAACATGCGCCGGCTCGGTGAGTTGCAGACCATGCGCCAGCGCTTTCGCGGCCATCGCGGCGCCGAGGGTGCGGCGACGATGATAGCCAGCGACGCCGCCGAATCCGGCAAACTGGTGATCGAAGCCAAGAACATCGAGAAGAGCTTTGGCGATCTGACCGTGGTCAGGGGATTTTCGACCCGCATCCAGCGCGGCGATCGCGTCGGCCTGGTCGGGCCGAACGGCGCCGGCAAGACGACGCTATTGAAGATGCTGACCGGCGAATTGAAGCCGGACGCAGGCACGGTGCGGCTCGGCACCAATCTGGAGATCGCCACGCTCGACCAGAAGCGCGAAGCCGTCGACCCGCAGGAGACGCTGGCGCAGTATCTGACCGACGGGCGCGGCGAGAACCTCGTCATCAATGGCGAGCAGCGGCATGTCGTGTCCTACATGAAGGACTTCCTGTTCAAGCCGGAACAGGCGCGCACGCCGGTGCGCGAGCTTTCGGGCGGCGAGCGGGCGCGGCTGATCCTCGCCCGCGTTTTGGCGCGGCCGGCAAACCTCCTTGTGCTCGATGAGCCGACCAACGATCTCGACATGGAGACGCTGGAGCTGCTGCAGGAACTGGTCGCCGGCTTTGCCGGCACGGTGATCCTGGTCAGCCACGATCGCGATTTCCTCGACCGCACCGTGACCAGCATCATCGCGCCGGAAGGCGGCGGCCGCTGGATCGAATATGCCGGCGGCTATTCCGACATGCTGGCGCAGCGCGGCGGCACCAGGCTGGACGACCGCAAGGCGCGGCCGAAGCCAGAAAACGGCGAAGCGGCAACTAGGAGCGAAGCGGCCGCGCCGAAGGGCCCGGCGAAGAAACTGTCGTTCAAGCAGAAATTCGCCCTGGAATCGCTGCCCAAGAAGATCGAGGCGGTGTCGGCCTCGATCTCGCGGCTGGAGAACAACATCGCCGATCCGGCCTATTACGAGCGCGACCCGGCCTCGTTCCAGAAGACGATTGCCGCGCTCGACAAGGAGCGAACCACGCTGGCAGCACTCGAGGAGGAGTGGCTGGAACTCGAGATGCTGCGGGAAGAGATGGAGGCATGAGAGGTTGCATGCACGCTCATATGCGCCTACATTATGCGCATAAATGGGAGCGACTCCATGCTTCAATCGACTCCAAAAGCCCAAAGAAAGTCGGTTAATACATCGATCGACTCCAGATTGATCGAGGATGCCAAAGCGTTGGGCATCAATATATCCCGCGCTGCGGAAGAGGGCATCGCCAAGGCGATTTCGGCCGAAAAAAACCGGCGGTGGCAAGAGGAAAACAAGGAAGCGATCGACAGTTCCAATGACTATGTCAGGCGCAACGGCTTGCCTTTGGCCAAGTACCGGCTGTTTTGATGGCGCGTTATGATTTCTATCAGAGTGCCGAAGGCGACGGTTACCTTCTCGATGTCCAGTCCGACCTTCTGGGACGGCTCGACACGAAGGTAGTCGTCCCGCTGATGCCAGCCAACAAGGCCCCGGTGCCGGGCCGCCGGCTAAATCCTATCTTCACCATCAACGGTAAGGACCATGTCATGGTCACTCAATTCATGTCAGCCTTGATGACCTCTGAATTGCTCATCGCCGAAGGAAATCTTTCTCGGCATCACGACGACATCGTGACCGCACTCGACATGCTGTTCCAGGGCTTCTGAACGGTACCAGCGACCGGACCAATACCTCAGCTTCAGCCCGCCGTTTTGGCCTGCCAGGCCTTCAGCGCCTCGTCGAACACCTTCTCGCCGGGAATGCCCTTTTCCATGGTGAGCAGCGCCCGCCGCCCGGTCTTGTAGACGACCGGCACGTCGATCCAGTCCTGGCCCCTGAGCAAGGTCAAATTGGCGTCTTCATCCGCCTTGGTGTCGTTGAGCGCAACCAGGAAGAAACCGTCGGCGATCTTGGCCGGGATGCCGATCAGCGGACTGCCGGCATCTTGTTCGGAGCCCTTCATGGCGACACGCAGGATGTTGTCGACACCGCCGCCCTCGAAGCCGTTAGGCGTCAGGAAGATCATCTCGATGATATGGCTGGCCGGCAGCGTCTGGTCGGTGTTGCGACGGATCGTCATGCGCAACTGGATATCCTTGCCTGGAATAGTCGCCTCGGCGCGGATCGCCGGCTCGGGCGGCAGGTCGCCGCCGGGCGATTCCTGCACCAGCGACCAGACGATGTTGCCGGGCTCGGCCGAGCCTTGAGCGGTGCTGGTGCGTTCCTCGTAGAAGATCGCCTTCTGGCCGACCGCCAACGCGGCTTCCGGTGGAACTACCGTTGGTGCCGCTGCCGGTGCGGGCGGTGTGGCGGCCGCTGCGGGCGCGGGCGGGGCAGTCGCAGCATCGGCGGGTGCTGCCTCTCCGTTGGCGGGCGGCGTTGCGGGAGTTGGTGCAGCCGACCCATCGACTGCTGGAGCAGTGGCCGGGGCTTGCGTGTCGGCAGGTGCGGCCGGTGCCGGCGCGGCGGGTGCCGGGGTGGTCGGAGCTTGTGCGGCCGACGGCGGCGTGGTGAGTGCGGCGACGGATTCGCCTTCGCCGATGCCCGCCTGCCCGGCTGCGGGGCCGGGATCCACTTCGTGGCCCTCGGGCGTCAGGCGCTGCGTGAACTTCGCGCCTTCGCCGGCCTCCGTCGGAGGCGCGGCGGCCGGTACGGCCGCGTCGGCCACCGGCTTGGCCGGGGCTGGTTTTACCAGCGGTTCGGTGGCGACGGCTTTGGTCCCGTCGAGGCCGAACATACTGCCGAACGCCTCCTTGTTCAGCCACATGCCATAACCCCCACCGGCAATGACGAGCAAGGCGATGACGGCGGCTATCACGCCGCCATAGCTGCGCCTGCGCTCGGCAGGATGGAGCCGCTGGAACCTGTCCTCCGCGGGGCCGCCGTCGTTGGAAAAGTCATCGTCCTGAAAAACGCCATCTTTGCCATCGGCCGTCGGAAGATCCATGTCGGATGACGGCGAACCAGCGCGCTCCGGAGGAAGAGCGACGGGCTGCGGCTTTTGCCAATTCGGCGCCGCCTTGGCGGGCGTGGGCTGCCATGCCGGCCCGCTCTTTGCCGGCTCCGTCTTTGCCGGCTGCCGGACATGACTGGACTGGTTCTTGTTGCGGTCTATGGAGGAGAAGATGTCCTCCAGTTCCGCCAGCGGATCGGATGTCGGCGCAGGTTTGGCGTAGTCTCGCTCAATGCTTGAGATGGCCTCTTCGAGCGCACGCTTCTGCTTAGCGGCGTCCGACGGCGTAAGCGGTGGATCGCGGTCGGCAATCTTCTTCGCAATCGTCGAACGAGCCTTGTCGTAGACCCTGGCGCGCACCTCCGCCGACGGCTCGCCAAGATTATCGAGCGCCTTTTTCAGAACAGAAACAAAATCTACCATGCTTCAGTCGACCTGCATTTTGTTTCTGGGCCGGCCCCCGCAAATCAGCCGCAATGCCCGGAAAGGCTGAGAAACTAGTCTTGAAACGGATCGGTCACAAGTATCGTGTCGTCGCGTTCAGGGCTGGTGGAAAGGAGTGCGACCGGCGCGCCGATCAGCTCTTCGATGTAGCGGACGTATTTCACCGCCTGGGCCGGGAGGTCGTTCCAGCTACGCGCGCCGGCGGTGGTGCCTTTCCACCCCTCCAGCGTCTCGTAGACCGGTTCGACGCGCGCCTGCGCGCCCTGGCTGGCCGGCAGGTAATCGATCGCCTCGCCGTCAAGGCGGTAGCCTGTACAGACCTTGATCTCATCCAGCCCATCGAGCACATCGAGCTTGGTCAGCGCAATGCCCTTGATGCCGTTGACGGCGACGGCCTGGCGGACCAGCACGGCATCGAACCAGCCGCAGCGCCGCTTGCGGCCGGTGACGACGCCGAATTCATGGCCGCGCGTGCCCAGGAACTCGCCGATTTCGTTCTTCTGTTCGGTCGGAAACGGACCTTCGCCAACCCGCGTCGTATAGGCCTTGGTGATGCCGAGCACATAGCCGATCGCGCCCGGGCCGACACCGGACCCAGCGGCAGCCTGACCGGCGACCGTATTGGAGGAGGTGACGAACGGATAGGTGCCATGGTCGATGTCGAGCAGCGTGCCTTGCGCGCCCTCGAACAGGATGCGCTCGCCGGCCCGGCGCTTGTCGTCGAGGATTTTCCAGACGCGATCCATATAGGGCAGGATCTCGTCGGCGACCGAGATCAGCTCGCTCATGATCGCCTCATGCGTGACCTCGGCATGGCCCAGCCCGCGCCGCAGCGCATTGTGGTGCGTCAGCAGCCTGTCGACCTTCAAGGGCAGCGTTTCCAAATCCGCCAAATCCATCACCCTGACCGCGCGCCGGCCCACCTTGTCTTCGTATGCGGGACCGATGCCACGACGGGTCGTGCCAATCTTCGTTCCGGAATTGGAAGCGGCGTCCTCGCGGAATCCGTCCAGCTCCCGGTGCAAGGACAGGATAAGCGCGGTGTTTTCGGCTATTTTCAGGCGGTCCGGCGTCACCTCGACGCCCTGAGCCTTCAATTTCGCAACTTCCGCGACGAAGGCGTGCGGGTCGAAGACGACGCCATTGCCGATGATGGACAGCTTGCCTTGCCGCACGACGCCGGACGGCAGCAGCGACAGCTTGTAGACCTTGCCGTCGACGACCAGCGTATGGCCGGCATTGTGGCCGCCCTGGAAGCGCACGACAACGTCGGCACGCTCGGACAGCCAGTCGACGATCTTGCCTTTGCCTTCATCGCCCCATTGCGAGCCGACGACCACCACATTGGCCATGCTTCTTTTCCCTTGAGACGCCGCGCGACGCAGCTTGAAACGGTTCGAAACGACAGGCCTCTATCGCATCGGCCCGAAAATCGGAATCGATTTTCAAAAGCACGATGCGAAGATTAATAAGCCCTAGAGCGTACTTTGTGCGTCCAATTGGGCGCATGTCGCTCTATAGCGTCAAGACCCGGCGAGCGCGACCATTCTTTGCCGCCCAAAACGCTCCGAGGCACAACAATTTTCGCCTTTGACATCATTTACTTGCGCGAGCTGTCGCAATAGGCCCGCAACGACCCGTCATTTCTCTCTGCCTGGCCGGGACTTCACGATGCATCGAACCGCCTATCTGTTCCTGCTGTTCACCACCTTGCTGTGGGGCGGCAACTCCGTGGCGGGAAAGCTGGCGGTCGGTCATATTTCGCCGATGACGCTGGTCTTCCTGCGCTGGCTGCTGGCGGTTCTGATCTTGCTGCCGATCGGCTGGGGAACGCTGCGCCAAGACTGGCCGGTGGTGCGCAGGCAGTGGTTGCTACTTGGCGGGCTCGGCGCTTGCGGCTTCGCCTTCTTCAACACGATCTTCTACACGGCGCTTAACTACACCACGGCGATCAACGTCTCGATCGAGCAGGCGGCGATTCCGATCGTCATCATCATCGCCAATTTTGTGTTCTTTCGCCTGCGCGTCAACGGCGTGCAGGTCATCGGTGTCGTGCTGACCATCGCCGGTGTCGTGGTGACGGCGAGCCATGGCGATCCACGCCAGCTTCTCAGGCTGGATCTCAACTTCGGCGATGCCATCATGCTGGTCGCCGTGCTTTGCTACTCCTTCTATTCGGTGGGGTTGCGGCTGAAGCCGGTCATCCGCTGGCAGAGCCTGATGCTGGCGCTGTCGGTTGCCGCACTCGTCACATCGCTGCCTTTCTTTCTGTGGGAGATTGCCGCCGGCAGGGTCATCGTCCCCGATGCACGCGGCTGGGCGGTCGCAGTCTATACTGCCGTCGGCGCCTCGGTCATTTCGCAGATCTTCTATATCAGAGGCAACGAGCTGATCGGCGCCAACCGGGCCGGCCTGTTCATCAATCTGGTGCCGATCTTCGGAACGCTGCTGTCGGTGCTGATCGTCGGCGAGGCGTTCCAGCTCTATCAGGCGTTGGCCCTCGTGCTGGTGCTTGGCGGCATCGGCCTCGCCGAATACAGCGGACGGAAGACGGCGATATCCGCGGCTGAATGAAGTCGCTTGCCGCGACGTTTCACTGCGGTCCATCAACGACCGCGGAAGAGCTCCGCGTGCTGCCGCACACGGAGCGACCGAATTTTCAGGCGACGCCGACGTCGAAGCGCAGCCGCTTGGCCGAGTCGATCGATTTGTGCGAGCGCACCTGCGCCAAGACGTTTTCCGGGAACGGGGCATCGAGATAGAGCAGCGCGATGGCATCGCCCCCCGGCCGGTTGCGGCCGAGCTGGAAATTGGCGATGTTGACGCCGTTCTCGCCGCACACCGTGCCGAGCAGGCCGATAATGCCGGGCGCGTCGGCATTGGTCGTGTAGAGCATATGCTGGCCGACCTCGGCGTCGAGATTGATGCCCTTGATCTGGATGAAGCGCGGCTTGCCGTCCGAAAAACAGGTGCCGGCGATCGAGCGCGTCCTATGCTCGGTCTTGACCGTCAGCTTGATATAGCCATCGAACACGCCCGACTTGTCGCGCTTGACCTCGGCGACGATGATGCCGCGCTCCTTCACCATGATCGGCGCCGACACCATGTTGACATCGGCGACCTGCGGCCGAATCAGCCCGGCAAGGGTGGCGCTGATCAGCGCCCGCGTGTTCATCGTCGCGGTCGAGCCGTCGAACAGGATCTCGACTTCCTTGATCGGATCCTCGGTGACCTGGCCGACGAAGGCGCCAAGCACTTCGGCGAGCTTGACGAAAGGTTTCAGCCGCGGCGCTTCCTCGGCGGTGATCGACGGCATGTTGATGGCATTGGAAACGGCGCCCTTGATCAAATAGTCCGACATCTGCTCGGCGACGTGTAGCGCGACATTCTCCTGCGCCTCCATCGTCGAGGCACCCAGATGCGGCGTCGCCACCACGTTCTCCATGCCGAACAGCGCGTTCTTCTCCGCCGGTTCGACCTCGAACACGTCGATGCCGACGCCGGCCACCTTGCCGCTCTTCAAGGCCGCGATCAGGTCGGCCTCGACGATCAGCCCGCCACGGGCGCAGTTGATGATGCGCACGCCGGTCTTCATCTTGGCGATCGCCGCAGCGTCGATGATGTTGCGCGTCTTGTCGGTCAGCGGCGTGTGCAGGGTAATGAAATCGGCGCGGGCGAACAGCTCGTCCAGCTCGACCTTGTCGACACCGAGTTCCTCGGCGCGGCTGTCCGACAGGAACGGGTCGAAGGCGACGACGTGCATCTTCAGGCCGACGCCGCGCGTAGCGACGATCGAGCCGATATTGCCGCAGCCGATGATGCCCAGCGTCTTGCCGGTGATCTCGACGCCCATGAAGCGGTTCTTTTCCCATTTGCCGGCGTGGGTCGAGGCGTTGGCCTCCGGTATCTGGCGGGCCAGCGCGAAGATCATGGCGATCGCATGCTCGGCGGTGGTGATCGAATTGCCGAAGGGCGTGTTCATCACGATGATGCCCTTGCGGCTCGCCGCCGGGATGTCGACATTGTCGACGCCGATACCGGCGCGGCCCACGACCTTCAGCCTGGTCGCGGCGTTGATCAGCTTCTCAGTGACCTTCGTCGCCGAGCGGATGGCCAGCCCATCATACTGGTCGATCACCTCGAGCAGTTTTTCCTTGTCCTTGCCGAGATCCGGCAGATAGTCGACGTCGATGCCGCGATCCCTGAAGATCTGCACGGCGGTGGTGGAGAGTTTGTCCGAGACGAGAACGCGTGGCATGGGCTTGGTCCTTTGCGATTGGCGTCCCTCCCCGTTGAGGGGAGGGTCGGCGCGAAGCGCCGGGGTGGGGTCGTTGCGGCCGGGCGCGGCCGAAAATCTTTTCTTTTCTGGATGGCGTATCGTTGAGCTCGTATCGTTGAGCGGGTGGAGGCGACCCCACCCGGCCCTTCGGGCCACCCTCCCCTCAAGGGGAGGGAGTCAGGCGGCTGCCTTCAGCAACGCCTTTCGCGCGGCAAAGGCCCAGTCGAGCCACGGCAGCAGCGCTTCGAGGTCGGAGGCCTCGACTGTCGCGCCGCACCAGATGCGCAGGCCGGGCGGTGCATCGCGATAGGCGCCGATGTCATAGGCGACGCCTTCCTTGTCGAGCGCCGAGATGATGCCCTTGGCGAAGGCCGCCTGTCCGTCGGCATCGAGTGCCACGACATCCGGATCGGTGAAGGAAAGACAGACCGAGGTGTTCGACCGCGTTGCCGGCTCGACGGCAAGGTGGCCGAGCCACGAGGAACTCTTGACGAAGCCATCGAGCACTGCGGCATTGGCATCGGCACGGGCGATCAGAGCATCGAGGCCGCCGATCGACTTCGCCCAATGCAGCGCGTCGAGATAGTCCTCGACGCACAGCATCGACGGCGTGTTGATGGTTTCGCCCTTGAAGATGCCTTCGATCAGCTTGCCGCCCGAAGTGAGGCGGAAGATCTTCGGCAGCGGCCAGGCCGGCTTGTAGCTTTCCAGGCGTTCGACGGCGCGCGGGCTGAGGATCAGCACGCCATGCGCGCCCTCGCCGCCCAGCACCTTCTGCCAGGAGAAGGTGACGACGTCGAGCTTCTGGAAGTCCAGCCCTTGCGCAAAGGCGGCCGATGTGGCATCGCAGATGGTCAGGCCCTTGCGGCCGGCCGGGATGAAATCGCCGTTCGGCACGCGCACGCCCGAAGTCGTGCCGTTCCAGGTGAAGACCACGTCGCGGTCGAAGTCGATTTTCGTCAGGTCGGGCAGCGCGCCGTAGCCGGCTTCGATCCTGCGAACATCGGCGAGCCTCAGCTGCTTGACCGCATCGGTGACCCAGCCGGAACCGAAGCTCTCCCAGGCGACCATGTCGACACCGCGTTCGCCGAGCAGCGACCACAGCGCCATTTCGACCGCGCCGGTGTCCGACGCCGGCACGATGCCGATGCGGTAATCTGCCGGAACCTGGAGGAGCTCGCGCGTCAGCTCGATCGCCTGTTCGAGCTTGGCCTTGCCGATCTTGGCGCGATGCGAGCGCCCGAGCGCGGCATTTTTGAGCGCCTCGACCGACCAGCCGGGGCGTTTTGCACAGGGACCTGAGGAAAAATTGGGATTTGCCGGACGGAGTCCGGGCTTCGTATGCGTCGTCATCGTGGTCTATCCTTCCAGATAGTGGCCCCTCGTTGGGGAGGGGTGGCCCACGGACGGCGATATGCGTTCAGCCTTTCGGCGTCAAGGGGAAAGTTTTTGTCGCTGCCGGGATATTGCCGGCGCCCCGGGGCGAAAACGCAAACGGCCGGCCACGACCCGCCATTGTTAACGCCTCGGCTTCGATCGAGCCTACCAGAGATCGTAGCGCAATCCGATTTTGACTTGGTGATTAGTGATCCCTTTGCGGATCGGATAGGAAATCAGGCTCTCGACAGTCTGGTATTCGGCATCCGGTGCGGAAAAATACTGATAACCAAGATCGACCGAAACATTCTTGGACACTTGATAGGCAAGGCCGGCATTCAGCGTATAGGCGAATGAGTATTGGGTCTTGTTGTCATGCGTGACGAAATCGTCGGCGGGGTTGCCGTTGTTGGTGAAGTAGTCCGCCGAGAGACGACGCCTGCTCTGGACGAGACCGATACCGGCGCCGAGATAAGGCGTGATTCCGACATAGGTGCCAAGATCGACATAGCCGTTGAGTATGCCCGAGAACGCAAAGTTTTTCAGGTCTCCCGATGCCACGGTCGTTCCGCTGTCATAGCTGACGCCGATCTTGTTGCCGGGCAGATAGCCGAGATTGAGATCGGCGCGGAGATAGTCGTTGAAGTGGTAGCCGAAGCCTATGCTCGCAAAAACCGGATCCTCATTTTCTTCGTAGTTGGCAGCATTGAACCCTAAATCCACAGTCCTGTAACTCTTCTGCGCCAGATAAGAGACATCGCCGCGCAGATACCACCCCGAGCCAACCTCGACCGGCACATAGTCCGGCGCCTGGTCGACATAGACCGGCGGATCGTAGTCAGCGCCAAGCGCCGGCGTCAGCGGCATCAGTACGATTGCTGCAAGCGCCAGCACTACAGGCGATTTGAATGTCATGGTCCCGGCTCCCGAACTTGGCGCATTTTGCGGTCGCGCGCCGTATCAGGGAGCATTGTTAACCATAGTGGTTAAGTGCGGGTTAAGGATAACAAGGCGTTAGAGAATTGATTTCGATGCGCTTTCGCTCTTCGGGCGGGACGGTGTTCCAGCACTCCAGGCCGCCAAACGAAAACCGCCCGGCATCAGCCGGGCGGTCGACGAATTCCTGGATTTTCGAAGCGCTTACTTGGTGTAGACCGGCTCCGGTTCCGGAACATAGGGCTCCGGCGGAGCGCAGTCCGATCTGCCGAACTGATAGCGCAGGCCGCCGCGCACTTCGTGAACGTTGATGCCTTTGTCATAGCCGGGGCCGACATTGGGGAGCGAGGCATAGTCGAACATCTTGCCGCCGTTGATGTGGCTGAAGCGGTAGCCGACGTCGAGCTTGACGCGGTCGGTCAAGCAATAGGATGCGCCGACCATGGCAGCATAGGCAAAGCGCCAGCCCTTGCCGCCGGCATGATCGAATGAACCGTCGCTGTCCACATTGTGCAGCTCATCCCATTTGACCCAGGCACCGCCGATGCCGGCGCCGACATAAGGCGTGACGCCATGCCAGGTGCCGATATCGACATAGGCGTTGGCCAAGAGCAGCAGCGCCGAATAGGACGAGGTGTCGACCGAGGTGCAGGGCGTTTGATTGACGCCGCAAAACCCATTGGTCGAGCCGCGGAATTTGGATTTGCTCATCCAGTCCAAGGTGAGATCGGTGCGGAAATGCTCATCGATCTGGTAACCGACGCCGGCGCCGGCCGAGAAGGCGCCATCCAGCTTGCCGGTGGCGAACTTGCCGGGATTCTGGGGCGCTACACCGTAGGTGATATAGTCGCCACCACGAAACTTCGACCAGTGATAGTCGATGTCGCCGCGGATATACCAGCCGCCGAATTCGGCCGGCTGCTCGTAGGCAACTGGTGGCGGTGCCTCCTCGACCACGGGCGGCTCGACGAAATCGGCGGCGAATGCCGGTCCGACGCCGGCAAACAGCGCGGCCAGAAGAGCCATTCTAGCTGTGTTGAACATGCTTATCACCCCTGAGAACCCTCGAACGGCAACGCGCCCGAATATGATTGACCTCAGTTGTGGATAATGAATTGGAAAGGTTAAAAGGCGTTTAACCGTATCGATTAACCACGACTCCGTAAAATTCGATGAATCTGGCGGCCGTTGCTGTAGCAGGACTGACAGAGGATCCAACAAAAAAGCCCGCCGAAGCGGGCTTTCGAACTGACAACCTTGTTGGCGAGATCAGGCGGCGCTGCGCGTTTCCGAAATGACCTCGACGATGTCGTTGACGACGGACTCGACGAGTTGTGGGTCGTCGCCCTCCGCCATGACACGGATGAGCGGCTCCGTGCCGGATGGCCGGATGACCAGGCGCCCGGCCTTGCCGAGGCGATGGCGCGCATCTTCGATCGCTGCCTTGACTGGCGCCTCCTCCAGCGGCTTGCCGCCGGAAATATGCACGTTCTTCAACAGCTGCGGCACCGGCTCGAATTTCTTCGACAGCTCGCTGACCGGCCGGTTCTGCCGCTTGATGCAGGCGAGCACCTGGAGCGCCGAGACAAGGCCGTCGCCGGTGGTCGAGAAATCGGACAGCACGATGTGGCCCGACTGTTCGCCGCCGACATTGAGCCCATGGGCACGCATGTGCTCGACGACATAGCGGTCGCCGACCTTGGTGCGATGCAACTGCAGGTTCATGTCGCCGAGGAAGCGTTCGAGGCCGAGATTGGACATCACCGTCGAGACGACGCCGCCGCCGGCCAGCCGTCCGCTCTGATGCCAGGATTCGGCGATCAGCGCCATGATCTGGTCGCCATCGACGATCGCGCCGTTCTCGTCGACGATAACGACGCGGTCGGCATCGCCGTCGAGCGCTATGCCGATATCGGCGCGTACTTCGTGCACCTTCTTTTGCAGGCCGGCCGGATGGGTCGAGCCGCATTCCTTGTTGATGTTGAAGCCGTTGGGCTCGACATTGATGGCAACGACCTCGGCGCCAAGTTCCCACAGCGCGTCGGGGGCCACCTTGTAGGCGGCGCCATTGGCGCAATCGACGACGATGCGCAAGCCCGACAGCGACATCGAGCGCGGCAGCGTGCGCTTGGCGAATTCGATATAGCGGTCATGCACGCCGTCGACGCGTTTGGCACGGCCGAGCCCATCGGAATCGGCGAGCGCCAGTTCGATATCCTTGTCGAGCATCCCCTCGATGCGCTCCTCGATCTCGTCGGACAGCTTGTAGCCATCGGGGCCGAACAGCTTGATGCCGTTGTCGTAATAGGGGTTGTGCGAGGCAGAGATCATCACGCCGATATCGGCGCGCAGCGAGCGCACCAGCATTGCAACCGCGGGCGTCGGGATCGGGCCGAGCAGGAAGACATCCATGCCGGCGGCGCACAGCCCGGACACCATCGCGTTCTCGATCATGTAGCCGGAAAGCCTGGTATCCTTGCCGAGCACGACGCGATGGCGGTGGCTGCCGCGCTGAAACGAGAGGCCGGCGGCCATGCCGACCCTCATGGCGACCTCCGCCGTCATTGGAAACTTGTTGGCGCGCCCGCGAATGCCGTCCGTACCGAAATAATGTCCTGCCATGCTAGCCAGCTTCCTGATGGTTCTTTCCGAGCATCTCATGCCATAAAATCGGCCGAGCTCTGTCATCACATTGTATGATTATGGACGACTAATCCTTATAAAACCTTTGTCTTGTGTGTTTTGTGTCACGCCGGCCAAGGGACGTTCCCAAAGGGTGTTAAAGGTGAACCATTCTCGCCGAAGGCAAATTTCGGATCGACGGCGCCGGCCGGCATGACTGACTATCCGATGAGATAGTCTCGCGGTCCGAAGCTGGGCGTAGCCGTGGGCGAATACATCCCCAAACATCTACCTTGGAGAACAATAAGGTGGCAACGATTTCATCACCCTATCGCAAAGAAAGCATCTTCCGGCCTTCTCGCTCGCACTTAGCATCTGGCGCAACCGGCCGTTGAGCGCTATTGATTCGCCAGGGACATATAATGGGCGGCACAATGGAGAAAACGCCATGCTAATCCATCGACTTGCGACTTTGACGGGCATTGCCGTCGTCACTTTGTTCCTGGCAGCGCCGGCCAACGCGCTGACCATGGCCGAGTGCAGCACCAAGTATAACGCGGCCAAGGATGCGGGAACGCTTGACGGGCAGAACTGGAACCAGTTCCGCAAGGCCCAATGCGGCACCGATGCCACTGCTGCTGCTACGACCGACACCAAGCCGGCCAAGACCACGGCAAAGGCCGCTGACACCACCAAGGCAGCTGCCGCCGACGATGCGGCGCCGGGCCTGACGGCGAAGGAGTGCAGCACCAAGTACCAGGCGGCAAAAGCCGCCGGCACGCTGAACGGCATGAAGTGGAACGATTTCCGCAAGACCGAATGCGCTGCCGGCGCAACTGCAGCCGCACAGCCTGCCGCCACGACCAAAGCAGCGGCGGCCACCAGCGATGACGCGGCGCCTGGGCTGACGGCCAAGGAATGCAGCACCAAATACCAGGCCGCCAAGGCTGCCGGCACGCTCAACGGCATGAAATGGAACGATTTCCGCAAGAGTGAATGCGCCGCCGGCGCAACTGCAGCGGCACAGCCCGCCGCCGCACCTGCCAAGGCGACGACGGCCGCGGCGACCGATACCGGCAAAGGCCTCAGCATGGCGGATTGCAGCGCCAAATATCAGGCCGCCAAGTCCGGCAATACTCTGAACGGCATGAAGTGGAACGACTTCCGCAAGAGCCAATGCGGCACCGGTGCCGCCGACGACGAAACCCTGCCGGCTCCCGATGCCAAGTACACCGGCGATCCGCAACCGCCGACCATCACCGCCCCCCAGGGCGTGAAATTCCCGACGGCGATCTCCAAAAAATACGCAACCGAGACCCCGGCCAAGGGCCGCATGCATACTTGCCTCGACCTGTATTACGCCAACAAGGACGCCAACACGCTGGGCGGCCTCAGGTGGATCCAGAAGGGCGGCGGCTTCTACAGCCTCTGCAACTCCAAGCTGAAGAGCTGACCGGCGCCATCATCTGACGATATGAGCCCGCGAGCCGCAAGGTTCGCGGGCTTTTTGTTGTGGCCGAGCAATGTGACGGCCCTCCCGAGGTCATGCTCAACCCTTTGCCAACTTCCTTGCGGGCTGCGCGAAACGTCGAAGGTGCCGATCTCCCTACGACGGGCAGGGCAATCGCATATGGGCAAGTGCCCCTCACCCGGGTCGCCAGCGTTGATGCCAGGCTCTTCTCCCCGGCGGGGAGAAGGTGGCCGCAAAGCGGCCGGATGAGGGGACTTCATATGCAATGGCCGGCCCCTTGTGGGGGGAGATGTCCGGCAGGACAGGGGGGCGCTGTCCCGCCAGCGTCAGGCCGGCAACGCCGGAACTTTCAAAAAGCCTGAAACAAAAAACCCGCCTCGGCGGGCGGGTCGTCGGCGCCAATCAGCACCATACTCAAACTAATAGCATAGCTGCCGGAACAAAGCAAGAACAAAATGCGTTGCGGCCGGCAGAAAAACGCGAATTCCCTTCACCGGCTCACCCCATTCGTATTGCCGGAATCGATGCTCAAGGACGATTGCAAAGTCGTGTTCCTTCGCGCCCCCTCCGTCCGGCCCTCTTTTGCGACCACTTGGCATCTTCCCCACGAGAGGGAGATCGGCAGCTTTAGCGCCTCGCGAACAGGTGAGATTGACCGTCATCAAAAGAAAAACGCCGCGGTCAAAACCGCGGCGTTTCGAAGTCGATCTCTCCTGGGCCGGAGCCTAGCTTGACGGCTGGGGTTCCATGCCGCCTTCGGGCTCGGGGCCTTTCTTGCGGCGACCGGACTTCGGCACGGCCGAGCCACGGCTCGGCGGCGTGTCGTCGCCAAGGTCGCGTGCGGGCTTGTTGCCGGCGATCAGCTGCTTGATCTCCTCGCCGGACAGCGTCTCGTATTCGAGCAGGCCTTGCGCCAGCGCGATCCATTCCTTCTTTTTCTTGGTCAGGATGGATCTTGCCGTCGAATAGGCTTCGTCGATCAGCCGGCGCACTTCGGCGTCGATGATCTGCGCCGTCTCTTCCGAGATGTTCTGCGTGCGCGCCACCGAATGGCCGAGGAACACCTCCTCTTGGTTGTCGCCATAGGCGACATGGCCGAGCTTGTCGGAGAAGCCCCAGCGCGTCACCATGGCGCGCGCCAGCTTGGTCGCCTGTTCGATATCGGAGGAGGCACCCGAGGTGATGTTCTCCTTGCCGAATTTGAACTCCTCGGCGACGCGGCCGCCCATCATGATGGCGAGGCGCGAGATCATGTATTTGTAGCTCATCGAATAGCGGTCGCCTTCCGGCAGTTGCATGACCATGCCGAGTGCCCGGCCGCGCGGGATGATGGTCGCCTTGTGCAGCGGATCGGCCGACGGCACGTTGAGCGCCAGGATGGCGTGGCCGGCCTCGTGATAGGCGGTCAGCTCCTTCTCGGCCTGCGTCATCGCCGACGAGCGTCGCTCGGCGCCCATCATGATCTTGTCCTTGGCATCCTCGAATTCGGCCATGGTGACGAGGCGCTTGTTGCGCCGCGCCGCCATCAGGGCGGACTCGTTGACCAGGTTCATCAGGTCGGCGCCGGAAAACCCCGGCGTGCCGCGCGCGATCACCTTGAGATCGACATTGGGCGCCAGCGGCACGTTGCGCACATGCACCTTCAGGATCTTCTCGCGGCCGACGATGTCTGGGTTCGGCACCACCACCTGGCGATCGAAACGGCCCGGCCGGAGCAGCGCCGGATCGAGCACGTCGGGCCGGTTGGTGGCGGCGATCAGGATGATGCTTTCGTTGGATTCGAAGCCATCCATCTCGACCAGCAGCTGGTTCAGCGTCTGCTCGCGCTCGTCATTGCCGCCGCCGAGGCCAGCGCCGCGATGGCGGCCGACTGCGTCGATTTCGTCGATGAAGATGATGCAAGGCGCGTTCTTCTTGGCTTGGTCGAACATGTCGCGGACGCGGCTTGCGCCGACGCCGACGAACATCTCGACGAAATCCGAGCCGGAAATGGTGAAGAACGGCACGTTGGCTTCACCGGCGACCGAGCGGGCGAGCAGCGTCTTGCCGGTTCCGGGAGGACCGACGAGCAGCACGCCGCGCGGGATCTTGCCGCCGAGCCGCTGGAATTTCTGCGGGTCGCGCAGGAACTCGACGATCTCTTCCAGATCTTCCTTGGCTTCGTCGACGCCGGCGACGTCCTGGAAGGTGACGCGGCCATGCGCTTCGGTCAAAAGCTTAGCCTTCGACTTGCCGAAGCCCATGGCGCGGCCGGAACCGGACTGCATCTGGCGCATGAAGAATATCCAGACGCCGAGGATGAGGATCATCGGCAGCCAGGAGATCAGGGTGCCGAACAGCGAATTGGAGCCGTCGGATTCAGGACGCGCATTGATGGTGACGTTCTTGTCTTGCAGCCGCGAAACCAGCGACGGATCCCCAGGCGAATAGGTCTGGAAGCCGTTTGAACTGTCGGTGTAGGTTCCGGAGATGCGGGCGCCGGCGATGGTCACCGTCTTGATCCGCCCCGCCGCGACTTCCTGCAGGAACTGCGAATAGGGGACATCGCTCGAGGCTCCACGCGTCTGCGGCGTCTGGAAAAGATTGAAGAGAGCGATGAGCAGGACCGCTATGATCGCCCAGAGCGCGAGGTTGCGATAATTCGGATTCATCAATTGTCCCGTTGGCGCCCGCTGGGCGGACACGCGTCGTGAGAGGAAACTTGGGCCTAACATAGGGAGAGCGTCTCCCCTTGCCAAGCATAACAGCAGGTCTCGGTTAAGCTTTCGCCCGTGGTAAGCCGGCACTGTGGCCGCCGAATGGCGCGGCTGGAATCGGCGCCGCGCCAAGCAACGCGGCGACGGCATCGGCCGGCGCCAGATCGAAGCACGGCAGGAAACGGGCGAAGGGCGCGACTGCCGGATATGCGGCGACCGCCGCCGGCATCGGGCCTTCCCCCGGCAAACCAAGGCATTCGCCATCTCGCCACAGCGCCGGCTCCGCGGCCAAGGCGGCACGTACGAGGCTTGCCGACGTGCCAGGCCCGGCAATTGCCCGCTTTGCGGCAAGGGCCGCCCCGAGCGGTGCTACCAACAGCGGCGCGATCAACAATGCACCTGAATTGTCGCCCAACGTGATCCGTCTGCGGCCATCCCAAAGGGCATTGTTGGAAACCGCAACAGCGGGCGGCAGATCGCGCAATTCGCGATGCAGAAAGATACCGGTACGCCGAGCATCGACCACGCTCCGCGACAATGTGGCACAAAGCGGCCCGCTGCGGAGCCGGTCGAAAAGTGCCTCGCTGCGGGCCTGGTCGGGAAGGAAGGCGGTGCCGCCGGTCGCCGCCAGCAGGATGCGCAGCGCATAGATCGCCGCCCGGCTGTCACCGTCCGTTGCAAAATCCCGATCGAGGCGGACGAGGCCGGCGGCCGGCCTGGAGGCAAAACTGCGGATCAGCATGGCGGCGCCGTGTCCTAACTGCTCACGCTCGACCGCCGCCTTTCTGGCCAGCGCCATCGCTTCAGCCACGCGAGGCGCACCATCACCATCGCCAAGTGCTGCACGGATGCGCGGCCGCTCGAAAGCAGTGTCGGCATTGGTCGGGTCCTCGGCCCAAGCGACCTGTTTACGCCTGAGGAATTCGCGCAGCGCCGCACGCCGCACGCCGAGCAGTGGCCGCACGATCCAGTGCCGCCAGTCGTAGAGGGTTGCCGGCGCCATGCCGGCAAGGCCCCGCCGCTCGTCGCGCGGCCCGTCGTCGCTTTGCCCAGCGTCGCCTGGCCCCGCATCACTCGGCCCCCCATCGCTTGGCCGCTCGTCACGTGCTTGCCGCATCAGCACGGTCTCGGCCTGGTCGTCGGCGGTGTGGCCGGTCAGGATCAGGCCGATGCCTGCCGCTTCGGCGGCCTCGGCGAGCAGCCGGTATCGCGCCTCGCGTGCGGCGGCGGGCAGGCCGGTCGACGGTTTGTGCCCCGACCAGGCGAGGATGCGATGGGCAATGCCGCGCGCCGCGCACAGCCTGGCCACGGCTTTCGCTTCCGCTGCCGCTTGCGGCCGCAATTGGTGATCGATCGTCACCGCCAGCAATTTCGTTGCCGGCGCGGTACGGTCGAGATGGGCTTTGAGGAGGAGGAGGAGGGCGGTCGAGTCGCTGCCGCCGGACACGGCCGCAACAGCGCCGTTGGAAAAGTCGATCTGCGAAAAATCCGAAAGGTCAGGCTCGGTGTCGAGCGTCATGCATGTCGTCCAAAAGTGGGCCCGATTTTGGGGCAACGACATGCAACAGAAAAACTAGCACGCCGCTAGCGCCCTTTCCTGCTTGACCCGCTCCTTGAGCGCGCCGGAAATATCGGGGTAGCGCTTGCCGATCTCGCTGAAGGTGGCACAGGCCACGTCGCGCTGCTTCAGCCCGATCAGTGAAACGCCGAGCTTCAGCAGCATGTCGGGCGCTTTCTTGGCCTTGGGATAGTCCTTGCTGGCAGCGAGGAAAGTCTCGGCCGCATCGCGGTATTTCTGTTGGCCGAGCAGCGATTCACCGAGCCAGTAGTGCGCGTCCGCCGCTTTGGCGTCCTTGGGAAAACGGGCGATGTGGTCGCGGAAACCCTGTTCGGCGGTGCTGTAGTCGCCCGACAGGATGAACTGGTAAGAGTTGCGGTAAAGCTCCTCCGGGTCGTTGGTCGAGGGGAGTGCCGCGACCACCGTATCGTCGGATTTGCCGGCCTTGTTGCCGGCTGCGTTGGCGCCGGTGGCTGGGGCCGTATTCTGCTCCGGCGCGTTCGCCTGCGCATTGCCGTCGGCTTCGACGACATTGCCGTTTTTGTCGACGGTGATGGTGCCGAACGTCTTGGGCGGCGCGCCGGGGATCAGCTTGCCGGGATCGCCGGTGGGCGATTCGACGATGACGTCCTCGACGCTCTTGTCGCCGGCTGGCGGCGTGTCCGCAGCGGCCGGCGCCTGCGTTGCCGGCGCCTCCGCCACATTACTGTCGCTGTTGGGCGCGGCCTCGGACTTCTTCTGCTCGGCCGGCTGCTGCGCGCCTTGCGAACCGCCTTCCAACTGCTGGAAGCGGAATTCGTTGTCTTCCTGCTGTTTGCGGATCTGCTCCTGCATCTGCAGGACCTGGAAGTTGAGTTCCTCGATCTTGCCGTTCATCTGCCGGAGCTGTTCCTCCAGCGCCGGAGTGCCGGTGCCATCCTGTTGCGCGAATTGAACCTGATCCGGCTTTTTCTTTTCACCGAAAATGCCGGGCAGTTTGATCGTCGGCAGGTGGAAGGAAAATCCGCTTTCCGAGGATTGCCCGGTGCCGCTTGCCCCGATCCCGCTAGAAAGTGCGGCGGTGCTTGATACGAGCAGCAACGCAAGCGTGCCGCTCAAGACCGTTCTGAAATGCATGTGCCTCTCGCCGTGAAAACCGTTAGCCTGTTGCGCGCCCTTCCAACCGAAGTGGACCAGCCAAGTGGGACTAGCCAGTAGGATCAGCCGGGCGCTCTCGGCTCTTAACAGGACGTGAGACTTCGGCCAAATTTTGTTTGGAGCGAGCAGATATGAAAAAGGCGGCCTTTTGGCCGCCTTTCGCACCAAGTGTTGCATTTATGCCGATCAAGAACCGGCGCCGCCCAGTGTGGTTACGGCGCGGCGGTTCTGCGACCAGCAGGAGATGTCGTCGCAAACCGCGACCGGACGCTCCTTGTCGTAGGAATTGGAGCGAGCAGATATGAAAAAGGCGGCCTTTTGGCCGCCTTTCGCACCAAGTGTTGCATTTATGCCGATCAAGAACCGGCGCCGCCTAGTGTGGTTACGGCGCGGCGGTTCTGCGACCAGCAGGAGATGTCGTCGCAAACCGCGACCGGACGCTCCTTGCCGTAGGAAATGGTCTTCAGGCGCTGCGCCGAAACGCCCTTGGCGACCAGGAAGTCGCGGGTGGCGGCAGCACGGCGGGCGCCGAGCGCCAGATTGTATTCGCGCGTGCCGCGCTCGTCGGCATGGCCTTCGATGACGATGGCAAACTGTTTGTACTGGTTCAGCCACTGTGCCTGGCGCGACAGCGTCGTCTGCGCGTCGGCGCGGATCGAGGACGAGTCGGTATCGAAGAAGATGCGGTCGCCGATGTTGACGGTAAAGTCCTGGGCCGAGCCCGGCGTTGCCGCGCCGGCGCCGTTGAGGCCGAGATCGGCGGCGCTGTTCGGCGTCTTCTTCGAGGCGCAACCGGTGATCGCGAGCATCGCGACCAGCGCGATCATGACCGGGTTTGTGGTAAGTGCTGCGATACGGCCCATGCCGCCTCTCCTTCGCAATTCGAGTGATTTCATTGATCCTCCAGTAACCACGTTTGGGTTAACCAGCGCTCAAGAAACACGGTTAAAATTTGGTTTTCGGCTGCCGTCCGCAACCGTTCTGCCGAGGGCTACTCAAGGGCGACAATGAGCGCGGACCGTAGGCGGAAATGCGGCCAAAACATGAAAAAGAGGGAATTGAAGAATTGAAGAGTTGAGGAATTGAGGAAAGAGATCACCTCAGCTTCTCTCTGAGATTGACCAGCATTCCGTAGATGCGGGCATAGGATTGCAACCAATCGTCGCGTTGCGCCTGTGTGATGTACTCGAGATCGAACGCATACGAAATCCACGTCTCCACTTCACTGCATGACCCTATGGCCATCGAAATGAACCGTGCGAATTCGGGCTTGGAGTGGGTCTGTTTGGCAAAACCCTCAGCCAAATTGGCGCAGATCGCCTTGCTGGAACGACGAAGTTGATCGGCGAGCGCGTATTGCTCCATTTTCGGAAAAGCAAGCGTGGCTCTGTGTACCCCAAGGGAAACCGCATAGGCACGCTTGTAGACTTCCAAATCCCTCGCGTGCTCGATGTAGGCCGCTGCCTTCTCCATTCTTCAGTTCTTCAACTCGTCAGTTCCTCGGTTCCTCAATTCCTCAGTTCCTCTATTCCTCAGTTCCTCTATTCCTCAGTTCCCCTATTCCTCTATTCCTCTATTCCAGCAACGGCGACCAGGCCGGGTCCGAGGCGAAGTTCGCCGTTGGGATCGACTGTTCGTTGCGGCCGGTGAGATCGACCGAAACAAGTCTTGGTCCACCATTGGAATCGCGGAAGAACATCAGCACCCGGCCGTTGGGCGCCCAGGTCGGCCCTTCCTGCTGGAAGCCGGTGGATAGGATGCGCTCGCCCGAACCGTCGGTGCGCATGACGCCGATCTGGAATTCGCCGCCGGTCTGCTTGGTGAAGGCGATGAGATCGCCGCGCGGCGACCACACCGGCGTCGAATAGACGCCGTCGCCGAACGAGATGCGGGTCTGGCCCGAGCCGTCGGCGCCCATCACATAGATCTGAGCGCGGCCGCCGCGATCCGAGGTGAACACCACCTTGCTGCCGTCAGGCGAGTAGGACGGTGAGGTGTCGATGGCGGTCGAATTGGTAAGCCTGGTCGTCGAGCGGCTTCTCAGATCCATGGCGAAGATGTTGGAATTGCCGTCGTCGCGCAGAAGACTCATGATTACCTTCTGACCGTCCGGCGAAAAGCGCGGCGCAAACGTCATGCCGGGGAAATTGCCGACCAGTTCGCGCTGCCCCGTCTCGATCTGCAAAAGGTAAACCCGCGGCTGGCCGCTCTCGTAGGACATGTAGGTGATTTCCTGCCGGTTCGGCGAGAAGCGCGGCGTCAGCACGATCGATTTGCCGTTCGAGAGATAGCGGACGTTGGCGCCGTCCTGGTCCATGATGGCGAGGCGTTTCTTGCGCGCATTCTTGGCGCCGGACTCGTCGATGAAGACGACGCGCGTGTCGAAATAGCCCTTCTCGCCGGTCAGCCGTTCGTAGATGGCATCGGCGATGATGTGGGCGACGCGCCTGGTATTGGCGTCGTTGGCGAAGAACTGCTCGCCGGACATCTGCTGGCCGGCAAAGGTGTCCCATAGCCGGTACTGGGCGCGGACGCGGCCGTCTGCCTCCTTGCCAACGCTGCCGGTAACCAGCGCCTGCGCATTGATCACCTTCCAGTCTTCGAAGCGCGGCGTGGCATCCGGGTTCGAGATCTTTTCGATAAAGGCGCTTTTGTCGATCGGCGCGAACAGGCCGGAGCGTTTCAGGTCGGCGCTGACGATGCCAGAAATCTCGGCGCCAAGCGCATCGCCGCCCTGGAAATCGGTGATGGCGATCGGCAACGGCTCGACATTGCCCTTGTTGACGTTGAGCTCAACGAGCGCTCGTGCCGGCAGGGTGACCGCAACAGTCATACCCAGCGCCATCGCTGCGATCGTCAGGAGCGGCTTGAGGATGGATTTCATGTCTTCTCGCTTCTCTTCGCTGAATCTGTGGGCGCCGGCCCTAAAGGCCGAGCATCTCCCTGGGGTCGAAGGTGACCCGAACGTCGGACCAGATGTCTTGCTTGCCCGCGGGAACCTGCAGGCCGGCCACATCGCATTTCTGAACCGCGCGAACGGCACTTTCGTCAAACGGGCGGTTTCCGCTCGACTTTTCGACGCTCGGCCGGCCATCCAACTTACCGGAGGCGTCCAGATTAAACCGGACCACGACGACGAAATCCTCCGAACCCTCAAGCCCTACCGGAAGTGTCCAGCAGCCACCAAGCTGGGCCTCCAATGCCCCCTGCTCCGATTTCGAAAGCTTCTGGCCCTGGTCCTTGTCGCCGCCGAGCGACGACTGTTGGGTCGAGCGCTTGGCGCCGCCACCGGCCGGCTTCCGCTTGTCGAGCAGAGCCGAAATCTCGTCGGCGTTGAATTGCTTGTCGTCCGATTTCGGCTTGGATGAGGCTTCCTTGACCGGCTTGTCGGCATCCTTGCGCTCCGGCGCCTTGGCGCTTTCGGCCTGGACCGGCTGCGGCTTCGGCCGAGCCTCGGGCGCCGGCGCCGAGTCCGGAAGCTGCGCCTCCTCGGTTGGCGGTTCCTTGGCAATCGCCTCGGCGACGGCATCCGGCTTGACCTCGGGCTGTGGATCGATCGCGGCAGTCTTGTCCTGCGGCGGCGTGGGCGTCGGCTCCTTGGCCGGCGTCGGCTTGGGATCGGTCTGCTTGACCGGTTCGGGCTTGACCTCTTCCTTCGGCTGCGGCACCGGCGCTACCTCTGTAGCGGGAATAGGCTTCGGCTCTTCCTTTGGCTTTGGCACGTCCTCGGGCTTGGGCTTTTCGACCGGCGTCGGCGCGGGTGGCGGAGCCGCCGTCATATCGACTGGCTGGGGCTTGGGCTCAGGTGTCGGCGGCTTGTCGGTATCGACGCTGTTCTCGCCGACTTTCTGGGCGTCGGGAACGATGTCGGGACGCTGCGTCGGTAGCGGTGCCGGCTTGTCGTGCATCACAGCCTTCTTGTCGCCTTGCAGGACCTGTGCCGTCGCTTCCATCGGCACGATCTCGACCGACACCGATTCCGCATCGGACGCAGGCATCGCAGGCGGCGAGGACAACGTGAACAGCCCGAAGGCGATCGCCACCGTATGCAAGATCACCGATGTGGTGAGGCCGGTCCTCATCTTGCGTCTACTGATCCTGTTCCTGCAGTGAAACCAGGCCGATATTCTTGTAGCCGGCAGCCGAGATGCGGGCCATCACCTTCATGGCCGTGCCATAGTCGGTAGATTTGTCACCCCTGATGAAAATACGCTCGTCATAGCCCGTCTTCGAGATCGCCTGCAGCTTGGCCACCAATTCCTCGATCGGGATCTCGGTTTCCTGGAGGTAGATCTGACCGGCCGAGTTGATGGACACGGTTATAGGCTGCGTATCGGCGTTCATCGCCTTGGCTTGCGTATCCGGCAGGTCGATCGGCACGCCGACCGTCAGCAACGGTGCCGCGACCATGAAGATGATCAGCAGCACCAGCATCACGTCGACCATCGGCGTGACGTTGATCTCCGAGATCAGGGCGTGATGGCGGCCGCGCCGCCTGTGGCCGCGCCCGCCGCGTCCTCCGCCACCTGCGCTTACGGACATTCCCATGATCGTTCCTCAGGCCTTCTGCGCGACTTTTTCATCGATTTGGCGCGAGAGTATGGCGGAGAACTCATCCGCGAACCCTTCCATGCGCACCGCGATCTTGCTCGCGTCCGACGACAGCTTGTTGTAAGCAATGACGGCCGGGATGGCGGCGAGCAGGCCGATGGCCGTCGCCAGCAGCGCCTCGGCGATGCCGGGCGCGACCACCGAAAGGCTGGTGTTCTTCGAGGCGGCGATCGCCTGGAACGAGGTCATGATGCCGATGACCGTGCCGAACAGGCCAATAAAGGGCGCCGCCGAGCCGGTGGTGGCGAGGAAGCCGAGCCGCCCTTCCAGCTTTTCCATCTCGCGGGTCAACGCCAGATCCATCGCCTTGTCGATGCGGGTCTGCAGGCCGAGCGGCGATTTCGCGCCCTTCTCGAAACTCTTCTTCCATTCGCGCATGGCGGCGACAAAGATCGCGCTCATGCCGGTCGTTTTGCGGTCGGCGAGCGTGCGGTAAAGTTCTTCCAGCGACTGTCCCGACCAGAACACCTGTTCGAAGCGATTGAGCGCCAGCCGCATGCGGGCATAGGCGACGAGCTTGTCGACGATGATCGCCCAGGTCCAGATCGAGGCACCAAGCAGCCCGATCATGACCAGCTTGACCACCCAACCGGCCTGCATGAACAAGGCCCAAATCGATAAATGCGCGCCCGGTTCGGCGAGAGCGATGTTTTCCATGTTACGTCCTTAAAGATTTTCCGGGCGTGGCTGGCGGCTGGCCCATGGGCATCCCTTGTGGTCCGTTCGCGTTAGGCTTGCGGAATAACCCCAAATGCACCGTTGGCGGCCTTTTCGGGGCAAATATTGGTGAAAGGAAGGCGCTTGGATTCTCCCAATCTTAACCATTCCCTTCATGGACCGTTATGGTTAAGGATGGGTTAGGACGTATAGCGCGGCGCATTGCCGCGCCCTGATGAGTCGCCCGCCGATCCTAGCCCGGACCGGGGGAGATCCGAAATTGCCGGCCTCTGAACCCTTATTTGCGCGTTCTGAGCATGAAGGCTGCGATCCAGTCCTTGGGAAAGCGCCGCGGCCGTCCGTTCTCACCGACGATCGCCGCTTCGACCCGCGCCTCGACCAGCACTTCGCTGCCGCGCTTCAATTGCTGCGCCATGACGATCCGCGCGCCGGAAATCTCTTCGGTGCGTGTGTCAATGGTCAGGATGTCGTCCATGCGGGCCGAACCGCGGAAATCGATCTCCATGCGCCGCACCACCCAGACTATTTTCTCGCCATGCTTGCCCTGGGCAAGCTCGGTGTGGTGGACGCCGGCCAGCCGCAGATAATCGGAACGGCCGCGCTCGAAGAATTCGAGATAGCGCGCGTGATAGACGACGCCGGAGAAATCGGTGTCGGCATAATAGACGCGCGCCATCAATCGATGGCCGAATTCCGTCAGCGCGCCGGAAAGCCCGGCGGACAATGCCGTGTCACCATGATCGTCCATTGCGCTGTCCTTTTGGTCCCGACCAGCACCTGTTTTTGGCACCATCTGTTTTGCGCATAGACCGGCGATGATCAAGACCTGGAGGGCGAGGCTGTTTTTCGCTGGCGGCGTTGCCGTTTCCGGAGACTATCGGCAACGAAGCCGCAAGCTAGGGCTCCTCCTGGAACAGGCTGATCTGCTGCTGCGCTAGGTCCTTCGGCGCGTCGAGGCCGAGATGCCGCCAGGCATTGGCCGCCAGCACGCGGCCGCGCGGTGTGCGCTGGATGAAGCCCTGCTGGATCAGAAAGGGTTCGATGATGTCCTCGATGGCATCGCGTGGCTCGGAAAGCCCGGCAGCGATGGTCTCGATGCCGACCGGCCCGCCGCCGAAATTCCGGGCGATCATCGACAGATAGCGGCGGTCGAGCGCGTCGAGGCCGAGCCCGTCGACCTCCAGCCGCGTCAGCGCCTCGTCGGCGATCTTGCGGTCGACATGGCCGTCGCCGGCAACGCTGGCGAAGTCGCGCACCCGGCGCAACAGCCGGCCGGCGATGCGCGGCGTGCCGCGCGCCCGCCGGGCGATCTCCAAGGCACCGTCGTCGCCGAGCGGCATGGCAAGGATGCGGGCGCCGCGCCGCACGATCTGCTCGAGTTCCTCGACCGAGTAGAAATTGAGCCGCACCGGAATGCCGAACCGGTCGCGCAGCGGGTTGGTCAAAAGGCCGAGCCGGGTGGTGGCGGCGACAAGCGTGAAGCGGGCCAGGTCGATCTTGACCGAGCGCGCCGCCGGCCCCTCGCCGATGATCAGGTCGAGCTGGAAATCTTCCATCGCCGGATAGAGGATTTCCTCGACCGCCGGGTTGAGCCGGTGGATCTCATCGATGAACAGCACGTCACGGTCTTCGAGGTTGGTGAGCAGCGCCGCCAAGTCGCCGGCCTTGGCGATGACCGGACCGGAGGTCGAGCGGAAATTGACGCCGAGCTCGCGCGCCATGATTTGCGCCAGCGTCGTCTTGCCGAGGCCGGGCGGGCCGACGAACAACACGTGGTCGAGCGCTTCGCTGCGGCCCTTGGCGGCCTCGATGAACACTTTGAGATTCGCCCGCACCGCCGCCTGGCCGACGAAGTCACCAAGCGTCTGCGGCCGCAAGGTCTGCTCGGCGTCCTCGCCGCGTTTGTCGGGAGCAATGAGGCGTGGCGAAAGGCTCATGCCGCTTTCCTTGCACAAGGCAAGGTGCGGGACAAGCAACGTCTCACCGTGCCAGCTCCTTCAGCCCGAACCGGATCAGCTTCGACGCGTCCGCCTCCTCGCCTGCCGTCTTCAGCGCCGCCGCCACCGCATTGGCGGCGGTGTCGCGCGAATAACCGAGATTGACCAGCGCCGAGACGGCGTCGGTGATCGGCGCCGAAGCGACGCCCTCGCCGAGCTCCTGCTTCAGGCCGATGGTGCCGGACGCAGTGCCCGCATAGGCCGGCGCCTTGTTCTTCAATTCGGTAACGATGCGCTCCGCCACCTTCTTGCCGACGCCGGGCGCGCGGCTGACCATGGCGATATCGCGCAACGCAATTGCGTTGGCGAGGTCGGCCGGCGCCAGCGTCGAGAGAATTGCCAGCGCGACCTTGGCGCCGACGCCCTGCACATTGTTCATCAACAGCCGGAACCACTCGCGCTCCAGCACCGACTGGAATCCATAGAGCCGCAGCATGTCCTCGCGCACATAGGTCTCGATGAACAGCACCACTGCCTCGCCCGGCCGCGGCAATGCCGCCAGCGTGCGCGCCGAGCAATAGGCGACATAGCCGACGCCATGCACGTCGACGATGCAGAAATCCTCGTCGATCTCGTCCAGCGTGCCTTTTAGCTTGCCGATCATGCCTGATACCTCATGCCAGCGCCGCCATCCTGTAGGCGATGCTCTGCCGGTGATGCGCGTGACAGATGGCGATGGCCAGCGCGTCGGCGGCGTCGTCGGTGTCGAAAGTCGCCTTCGGCATCAGCACCTTGACCATCATGTGGATCTGTTTCTTGTCGCCATGGCCGACGCCGATCACCGCCTTCTTGACGGCGTTTGGCGCATATTCGGCAACGACAAGGCCGGCACGCGCCGGCACCAGCATGGCGATGCCGCGTGCCTGGCCGAGTTTGAGCGTCGCCACGGCATCCTTGTTGACGAAGGTCTGCTCGACCGCCGCCTCGTGCGGCATCGCGGCATGCAGGATCTCGACAAGCCCGTCATGCAATTGGCAAAGACGCACCGCCAGCGTTGCCTTGTCGTCGGACCGCACGGTGCCGGAAGCGACGAAGCGCAGCGAATTGCCGAGGCTTTCGACGATGCCCCAGCCGGTGCGCCTAAGTCCCGGATCGATGCCGATGATGCGAATCGCTTCCCCCATCCGCCAACTTTACCCCCGGCAGACAGCGATGCCAGCGAAATGTGAACAAACCAGAAACAGGCGAGAACCGAAGCGGAGCGGACTTTTAGATCCGTGAGCATCGGAAGCGCAGAAAACCGCGCCAGGTGTCCGTCAGAGTAGAATTATCAAGCAGCCTGTCAGCCGCGGGCGAAAGCCGTGTTCAGCAGCGTGATCTGGTCGGAGACCGGATTGAGGCGACGGCTCGACGGCGGCACCTCGGCGAGGCCGCCATAGATCTCCTCGTCCATGCGGCGCACCAGCGCCTGCAGGCGCAGCGACCGGTTGACGAGGTCGACGAAATCCTTCGGCAGTTCGGCCCAGCCGGGCGCCTCCTCATGCGCGGAGGCGGTGTCGAGACGCACCTTGGATTTTTCGGAGGCGACCTGATCGCGGGTCATCTCGCCGGAATTCGCCGCCCGCTGCAAAAGCAGCCACGAGGCGACCTGCATCAGCCTTGTGGTCAGCCGCATCGATTCGGCCGCATAAAGTGTCGCCGCCAGCCTCGACAGCTTCTTGGCCTCGGCCCGGCCCTTGCCGTCGAGATATTCGGCCGCCTGCTCGACCAGGCCCATGCCTTCCTGATAGAGCGGCTTGAAGGATTGGGAGAAAACCCGGCGCTCCGCCAGTTTGATGGTTTTCGCGCCGGCCTTCGAAGGCTCGTTCATTTGCTACGCCCCTGCACTTGCCTAACAGCCGGCCGATTTGGCTCTTGGCCGTCACATCCGGCAGCCTAAACGACTGAAGCTTGAAAATGCGCTTCGCCGGCAGCGAAGGCAAGCACATGTTTAACAAACGGTTAACGGCCCCATTTGACGCCAAGGGCTCCTTGCCGACGAACAAAAAAAGAGCCGCGGATAAGGCGGCTCTCAGGAGTTTAACAGGGAGGCGTCAAACAAAGTGGCTCCAACCACTCGGTAAGAATCCAGATCACTGGATGGGCATAGTAAACGCCTGTAAAGCTTAACGAAGCCTTAACGAAGGGCATATTTTTCGATCAAGCGCCCAGCATCTGTGCCGTAACAGCACAGCCGACCGGCTAAGGATCGTTTGCAACACCGGCTGGAAAGTGGAGCAACGCGCTTGCGCAATGGTTCCTCCAGATCGTGACCGACATACCGAAACAAAACCGCCCTCCGCGCGACATCGTTCCGAAACAGGCGCCGCGCTAAACGCCCGCTCCTCGCAACGAGGCGGAGCAAACCTTGCGCTCCGGCAATCATCAAATTTCTCAAGGAGCGAACCATGGACTGGTACTCGGTCGTTAAATTTCTGCACATCGTCTCGGCGATCCTCTGGGTCGGCGGCGGCTTCACGCTGATGCTGCTTGCGGTCCGCGCCGATCGCGCTGGAAACGTCGAAGGCATGCTGCAGGCGATGCGCGCCACCGGCGAGCTCGGCAACCGGTTCTTCGCGCCGATGTCGATGCTGACGTTGCTCTTCGGCCTCATCATGTGCGGCTTCTGGGTCGGCTTTTCCGATCTGTGGGTGCTGATCGGCCTTGCCGGTTATGCGACGACCTTCTGCATCGGCATGTTCGTCTTCAAGCCGACTGCCGACCGCATGGCCGGTATGATCGCCAAGGATGGCGTGACGCCGGCAGTGCTTGCCCAGGGCCAGCGCGTTCTCAATGCTGCGCGCTTCGACTATTCGGTGATGCTCGTGATCATCGCCGACATGGTGCTGAAGCCGACGCTGCACGACATCACCATTCTTGGCTGCATGGCGTTGGTGCTGGCAACGGGCGTTGCTCTCGCGTTTGGCAGGACGCGGCCGCTGCTGCCGAGTGCCGCCTGAGGCTTAAAGAATCCGGCGGCGGCCGGCTGGGGGCCGCCGTCTTATAAAAGGCCGGCGATGCCGTCCCACAGAAGCTTGACCGCGACGACCGCCACGGTCGCATAGGTGAAGGGATAGAACAGCTCCGGCCGCATCCGCCGCACCAGCCAGGCGCCGGCGATGGTCGACAGCGGCGCTAGCGGCATCAGCACCGCCGACGCGGTCAGGTTGGTGGTGTCGAACTGGCCGAGCGCAAAGTAGGGGATGAGCTTCAGCGCATTGGTCACGGCGAAAAAGATCGCCGCGGTGCCCGACAGCACCTTCGGATCGAGCCTGATCGGCAGCGCATAGACCTGAAACGGCGGGCCGCCGACATGGGCGACGAAGCTGGTGAAACCGGCGACGGCACCCCAGAAGCCGGCGGCGACGCGGTTGGGCTGCGCGGAATGTGTCGCCCCATGGCGGATCTGCACATAAATCCAGCGTAGCACGAAGATCAGGGCGACCGCGCCGACGATCAGCCGCACCATCTCTTCGGTAACAAGCGCCGCCGTCAGCCAGCCGAGGGCGATGCCGGCCACGGCACCCGGCATCATGTCGACCAGCATCTTGCGGTCGAAGATACCCCACCATGTCCATACCGAGACAATGTCCATCAGGCACAGAATTGGCAGAAGAATTGCGGCAGCCTGAACCGGCGGCATGGTCAGCGCCATCAATGGCACGCCGACAAAGCCGACGGCGCCGCCGAAGCCGCCTTTCGACAGGCCGACGAGGATAACGGCCGGAATGGCCGCGGCATAGAACCAGGGATCGACGAGCAGGCCTGACATGGGGGAAAGGAGGCTGGAGGGAAAGTTGAACTCTGGAATAGACCAGAAATGGTCAGGCCGCGACCGCAAATATGTGGGCCACGCCAGCGGAGCCCGTCACATGTTTGGCATGTCGAGCGGCGGCGGGCGCCTCCGGATCGGCTGCGCCTTGATGATAGCGGTGCTGGTTTCGGCCTTGTCAGCGATACGGTCGAGAATCCGGTCGAGCTCGCCGATCGAGCGGACGAACAGCCGGGCGACGAAGCAGTCATCGCCCGTCACCTTGTCGCATTCGCCGAATTCCGGGGTTTCCTCGATCAGCTTCTGGACGATGTGCAGCTTGCCCGGCAACGGCCGGATGCGAACGATCGCTTGCAAGGTGTAGCCGAGCGCCTGCGGATCGATGTCGATGGTGAACGCGCGGATGACGCCGCGATCCTCAAGCCGCCGAAGCCGCTCTGAAACGCTTGGCGACGACAGCCCGACCTGCAGCGCCAGTTCCTTCAGTGAGGTCCGCGAATCCTTGACCAGGATATCGAGGAGCTTTCTGTCCAGCTCGTCCAGCATTTTACAATTCCAAGGAAAAGGCGATGTTGACCTAATTTAATGAGGTTCATTCTGCATATCACCGGCCATAAATCATAGAAAGGCCCGATCCACTGCGAGATTATAAAAATTTCAACAGGCTTTCAGGAGCATCTATGGACAACACGGTACGCGGCACGATCGAAATGACGGCGGCGATGGCGATCCTCGGCACAATCGGCTGGTTCGTCGTCCTTTCCGGTCAACCCATCATGGACGTGGTGTTCTGGCGCTGCGCCTTTGGTGCGGTAACGCTGCTGATCATCTGCGCGGCGCTGGGACTGCTGCGCGGCAGGCTGTCGCTTCGCATTGTCGCGATCGCGGCTCTCGGCGGTGCTGCCATCGTTATCAACTGGCTGCTGCTGTTCAGCGCGTTTTCCCGCGCGTCGATCTCGATTGCCACGGCTGTCTACAACACGCAGCCCTTCATGCTGGTCGGCTTTGGTGCGCTCTTCTTCTCCGAACGGCTGACGATGATCAAGCTGACCTGGCTTGGCATCGCCTTCGCCGGCATGCTGCTGATCGTGCAGGCCGCACCCGATGCTGGCCCCGCTGCAGGTGATCACGGCGCGGATTACTTTACCGGCATCGCGATGGCGCTGGCTGCGGCTTTCTTCTGGGCCGTTGCGGCTATCGTCACCAAGAAACTCAAAGGCACGCCGCCGCACCTGATCGCCCTGATCCAGGTCTGCGTCGGCGTTCTCATGCTGGCGCCGTTCGCCAATCTCACCCACCTTCCCGCCGATGCGCAGAGCTGGGTCATGCTGGCGACACTCGGCATCGTCCATACCGGTCTGATGTACATCCTCATGTACGGCGCCATTCAGAAGCTGCCGACGCATTTGCAGGGATCGCTGTCTTTTATCTACCCTGTGGTCGCGATCCTGGTCGATGTCGTCGCTTTCGGCCACCGGCTGCATCCGGCCCAGATCGTCGGCGCCGCCGCCATCTTGGTCGCCGCGGCCGGCATGAACCTCGGCTGGTCGCTATGGAAATCGAAAGTGCCTGCCTAGAGCCCGCAAGCGACCAAGCGAGGAGAATTTCGGCCAACGGCAGTCACGCGCCAAGCCCGATAGAATTGTTGACGGCAATCGTGATCCCCCTGCCGTCTGTTCAATTCCTGCACTTTGCTCTATGCCGCAATGCAACCATCTTCGCCCGGCATAGGCGATAACCGGGATCGAACTCAATGAATGACGCAACGCCCCCCAACCGCTGCCGTATCGTGCTGATCGCGCCGCCGAACGTGCCGGCCGAGCACATTGCGGCGGCCTTCGACGGCGGTGACGTCGCCTCGCTCATCCTGCCGGTAAACGGCATGGACGAGGCCTCTTTCCAGGCCTTTGCCGAGCGGATCGTGCCGGTGGCGCAAGCGGCCGGCGTTGCCGTCATCATTGCCGGCGACACCCGCATCGCCGGCCGCGTTCAGGCCGACGGCATCCATGTCGAGGTCGGCAAGGACGAGCTCGCCGAAACGATCGGACACTTCCAGGCCAAGATGATGGTCGGCACCGGCGGCGCCAAGACCCGCGACGACGCCCTGGAACTCGGCGAGATGAGGCCCGATTATATTTTCTTCGGCCGCTTCGGCTACGACAACAAGCCAGAGCCGCACCCCCGCAACCTGTCGCTAGGGCAATGGTGGGCGGACGTGATCCAGATCCCTTGCATCGTCATGGCCGGATCCGACCTTGCCTCGGTGGAAGCGGTCGCCGCCACCGGCGCCGAATTCGTGGCGCTGTCCAGCGCCGTCTTTGCCGATGGTGTCGACCCGAAGACGGCGGTCGCCGCCGCCAACGCGCTGCTCGACGAAACCGCGCCGCGCTTCGAGGACTGACGTGCTCTCGCGGACGATCCTTTTCGGTGCGTTGCTTGCAATGGCCGTGACCCAGGCCCCAGCGGCGGAGACCGTTCCGCTGCCGCAGCCCAGGCCGGATTCCAGCGAACCTGCCGACAAGCCGATCGCCGCACAATTGCCGCAGCCCGCCACCATGGCCCCGTTACCGTCGGCCGACACCATAAACCCCGAGCGCTTCGGGGCAAAACCGTCGGACGCCGCCTACGGCGCGTTTCAGCGCGGCCTCTACAAGACGGCCTACAACCTTGCGCTTTCCCGGGCTCAAAACGGCGATCCGGCGGCACAGACGCTGGTGGCCGAGATATTGTCGCGTGGCCTCGGTGTGCCGATCGACGCGGCGGCGGCGGCGAAGTGGTATGCGCTTGCCGCCGAGCAGGGCATTCCGGAATCGCAATTCCAGTATGCGCTGATGCTGCTCGACGGCCGCTACGTCAAAAAGGACGAGAAGGAGGCCTATGCGCTGATGCAGGCCGCCGCCGAGGCCGGCAACCGCCTGGCGCAGTTCAATTTTGCGCAGCTGATGGTCGAACAGGAGCCCGGCGATGCCGGTATTGCCAAAGCCATATCCTATTACGAGCGCGCTGCCGCGACCGGGCTTGCCGACGCACAGTATGCGATGGCACAGGTCTACGCCAATGGCGCCGGCGGCAAGCCGCGCGACGATGTCCGCGCCCGCGGCCTGCTGGCACAGGCCGCGCGGCAGAACTACGATACGGCACAGATCGATCTCGCCACCTGGATGATCGAGGGGCGCGGCGGCGCCCGCGACCTGAAATCCGGTTTCAGCTGGATGAAGCAGGCCGCAGAAGGCGGCAATGTCGCCGCCCAGAACCGTCTCGCCAAGCTCTACATGAACGGCATCGGCACCGATCCGGATCTGATCCTCGCCGGCGCCTGGTATGTTGTCGCCCGCCGCGCCGGGCTCATCGACCAGCAGATGGACGATTTCCTGCAGGGCCTGACCGACGAGCAGACGCGGCAGGCGCTGCAACGGGCCAACCGCCTGCCCTGACCGCGATCTCGCGATTCATTGCACCCGGACTTCGTCAGCCCGGGCTCATTGCGTGTGATCGAGGACGACCTTGCCGAAGGGCGAGCCGTGTTCAAGGTACCAAAAGGCTTCGGCAGCCCGGCTCCACGGCACGACCCGGTCGATCACCGGTCTCAACCGGTTGACGACAATGGCGCGGTTCATCGCCTCGAAGGATTCGCGTGAGCCCACCGGTATGCCTCGCGCTCTGACCTGCCGGCGGAAGATATCGAGCGGGTTGATCGCGCCATCACTGCCGCCCAGATAGCCGATGACGTTGATCTGGGCGCCGCGCGCCGCTGCCCTCAGCGATTGTGCGAAACTCTGCGGTCCGCCAACCTCGATGATATGGTCGGCGCCGCGGCCATCGGTCAATCCCAGCACGGCCGATGCCCAGTCGGGATCGGTGCGATAGTTCACGCCATCCTGCGCGCCAAGTTGCTTTGCCCGTGCAAGCTTGTCGTCGCTGCTCGACGTCACGATGACGCGCGCCCCAGCAGCCGCGGCGAACTGCATCGCAAACAGCGAAACGCCGCCGGTGCCGAGGCAAAGCACGGTTTCGCCAGGCTTCACACTGCCTTCCGTAAACAGCGCATGCCATGCCGTCACGCCGGCGCATGGCAGCGTCGCCGCCTCGACGTCGCTCAGATTGGCTGGCGCCAGCACCGCCGCCTGTTCGTCGAGCCGGGCAAATTCGCTGAGCAGTCCATCGATCGGGCCGCCGCGTTGATAGGAGGGCTCGGCCATTGCGAAACTGCCACCGACCCAGCGCTGCCAGAACGTGCCACAGACCCGGTCGCCGATCTTGAACCGGCTGACCTCGGCGCCGATGGCAATGACTTCGCCGACGCCGTCCGAAAGCGGCACCAGCGGCAATGCAAACTTCGTGTGATAGCTGCCGCGGACGATCTCGGCATCGCGATAGTTCAGCGCCGTGGCCTTGACCTTGACAATCATCTCCTGGCGCCCTGGTTCAGGCATCGGCCGCTCGACCATTCTGAGGTTCTCGAGGCCGCCCGGGTTTTGCAGTTCGATCGCTTTCATCGTTGTTCCTTTCCTGCTGGCCCTGCTGGAGGAAAAATCGCTTGCCATGCGCCCGATTTCAAATTCATAATGTTCAGAATAATTATGCCTCTGTAACATGTAGGTGTCTCATGCTCGAAGAACTGAAAACGCTGGCCCTCTTTGCCGAGGAGGGTTCGATTCAGAAGGTGGCTCGACGCCTGCCGTTGACGCAGCCGGCCGTCACCCGCCAGATCCAGCGGCTGGAGGAGATGCTCGGCACGGAATTACTCGACCGCCGGCTAAAGCCGTCGCGACTGACTCCGGCCGGAGTCGAGGTGCTGGCACGCGGCAAGGACATTCTCGCCGCCGTCGACGCGCTGAGATTATTCGCCAAGGGTAACGAGCCGGAGGGTCTGCTGCGGCTCGGCCTCGCGCATGGACTTTGCGACAAAGCCGTGGCCGCCGCCATTGCTGATGCCGTCGCGCGGTTTCCGAAGGTTTCGCTGCGTCTGAAGAGCGGCTGGAGTATTGAGTTGGCCGACCAGCATAAGCGCGGACAGCTCGACCTCGCTTTCATCCTGGACGGCAGCAATTCCAAAGCTGGCGACGGCGTCGTTGGAACCGAGCCTCTCGGCATCATCGCTGCCGAAAACACCTGCCGGCAAGCCGATGTCAGGACCACGCCCTGGGTCCTCAGCCCTGAGCCTTGCGACGCGCGCCGGCGGCTGGCGGCTGCCCTTGCCGAGGGCGGCCACAGGCTGATGGTCGGCGCCGAGATTCAGGACAGCGCGCTGCAGATCGACTGGGTTCGTCGAGGCCAAGGCCTTGGCCTGCTGCCCAAGCGGCTGCTGCAGGAAAAGCTGCCGGAGGGCATTGCCCTGGTCGACGCTCCCGGCCTCGAGCTGTCGCTGCGAATTGTCGTCTTGCGTTCGCCGCACCTGCATCTTTTGTCTAAGGTGGCCGACGCCGTGACCGAGGCCGTGACCGCCATCGTCGGGACGGACTGAGGCTGCCGCGCCGCGCTGCCGGGCCAGCTTCGTTCCCGCTTCATCGGAAGGCGCTCCTTGCCTCTCCTGGCGATTTGTGGTCTTGGAGGCGCCAAATCGCCTTCGCGGCGGTCATCTCATTTCCGGATCACACCACCATGGCCAAGATCAATGGCAACGAAATCCGTCCCGGCAACGTCATCGAGCATGATGGCGGCCTTTGGGTGGCGGTCAGGACCAACACCGTCAAGCCCGGCAAGGGCGGCGCCTACAACCAGGTCGAACTGAAGAACCTCATCAACGGCACCAAGCTCAATGAACGCTTCCGCTCGGCCGAGACAGTCGAGCAGATCCGGCTCGATCTGAAGGATTTTTCCTTCCTCTACGAGCAGGGCGACGCTTTGGTGTTCATGGACACCGAAAGCTACGAGCAGCTCGAATTGCAAAAGGAGTTCGTCGGCGATCGCGCCGCCTTCCTGCAGGACGGCATGATGGTGACGGTCCAGCTCTACGACGAAAGGCCGATCGGCATTTCGCTGCCCGACCAAGTGACGCTGACCATCACCGAAGCTGACCCGGTGGTGAGGGGCCAGACGGCAGCCTCGTCCTACAAGCCGGCGATACTCGAGAACGGCATCCGCGTGCTGGTGCCGCCCTTCATCGGCTCGGGCGAGCGCATCATCGTCGATACCAACGAAATCACTTACGTGCGCCGCGCCGACTAAGGCATGATCCCAAAAGGTTGCAGACTTTTTGGATAAGATCATGCGTCAAAGCAAATAGGCGCAGCGGCAGGAAGAAGAGCAATGGCGCGTTCCGCGATCCTCAATGTCATGGTCCAGGCCGCTATGAAGGCCGGCCGCTCGCTGTCGCGCGACTTCGGCGAAGTGCAGAACCTGCAGGTTTCGATGAAGGGACCGGGCGACTATGTCAGCCAGGCCGACCGCAAGGCGGAAGACATCGTCTTTGCCGAACTGTCGAAGGCGCGGCCCGGCTACGCTTTCCTAATGGAGGAACGCGGCGTGATCGAGGGCGACGACGGCCAGCATCGCTGGATCGTCGATCCGCTCGACGGCACCACCAATTTCCTGCACGGCATTCCGTTCTTCGCGATCTCGATCGCGCTGGAGCGCCAAGGCCAGATCGTCGCCGGCGTCATCTACAATCCGGCGATGGACGAGCTCTACACCGCCGAGCGTGGCGGCGGCGCCTTCATGAACGACCGCCGGTTGCGCGTCGCCGGCCGCACCAAGCTGGTCGATGCGGTGATCGGCTGCGGCATGCCGCATCTCGGACGTGGCCAGCACGGCAATTTCCTTGTCGAGTTGCGCAATGTCATGGCCGAGGTCTCGGGCGTGCGTAGTTTCGGCTCCGCCTCGCTCGATCTCGCCTACGTCGCCGCCGGCCGCATGGACGGTTTTTGGGAAATCGGCCTGTCGGCCTGGGACATCGCCGCCGGCATGTTGCTGATCCGCGAGGCGGGCGGCTTCGTTTCCGATTTCGCCGGCGGCCAGGAGATGCTGACCGCCGGTTCGGTCGTTGCCGGCAACGAACTCATGCAGCGCGCGCTGTTGAAGACGGTGAAGAAGCCAGTCACTCCGCGCTAATACAGGCGCACCGCGCTGAAGCGCCGCAGTCGCAAAACGGCAACCAAAGCTTGAAATACTGTCCCGCGGCCGCCCAGATAAGGCGACGCAGGATCATCGATGACGAACAGCCAGCCCAAATCCCGGAGCGAACTATCCCAGATCGACATCCCCTTCATGGGGCGCTGGCATTACTCGCGCGCCGAGATCATCGCCGACGGCATCGTCCACGCCGTGGGCATCGTACTGGCGATCGCTGCCGGCTCGACGCTGCTGGCACTGGCCGCCTTTCGAACCGGCCCCGGCGAATATGTCGCTGCCGCGTTCTATGTGGTCTCGCTGCTCACCGTGCTGTCGGTTTCGCTGGCCTACAATCTCTGGCCGGTGTCGTCGCCGGCGAAATGGATATTGCGGCGTTTCGACCACGCGGCGATCTACCTGCTTATCGCTGCGACCTACACGCCTTTCCTCGCCCAGCTCGGCGGCTCGCCGCTGGCTGTTTCGATGATCGTCCTGGTCTGGATTGCCGCGGCGGTCGGCATCGCCATCAAGGTCTTTCTTCCCGGCCGTTTCGACCGGCTGGCGATCGTCTTCTATCTCGCCATCGGCTGGAGCGGCATCGTTCTGGTGGAGCCGCTCGTACGGACGCTGCCGGCGACATCGATCGCGCTTATCGTTGCCGGCGGCATCGTCTATTCCTGTGGCGTGATCTTCTTCACCTGGAAAGGCCTGCGCTTCCACAATGCGCTGTGGCACGGCTTTGTCGTTACCGGCGCCGGGCTGCATCTGGCCGCCATGGTCGACTGCCTGGTCATCAACCGATTCTGACCGCCGGGCGCGAACGGGTCGCAATATTGCCAAGCGCCATTCAATTTCGTCACAATTCCGTTTAGAGTCGCGAACACAACGTGATCGGCGGCGACGGCATCGGAAACGGGGCACGGATGACTTTTCTCAGATCCTTCGGCATGGGCAGGCGCTCCGACGTTCTGATCTACGACCCGCACAAATTGTCGAGCCCGCAGGTCTTTCTCCTGACCATGGTGATCTTTCTGTTTATCGTGGCCTTTATCGCCGCCATCCTGACCCGCCAGATTTCGACCGCCTTCGTCACCAATCCCGGCCTCAACGGCCTGATCGTCGGGGTGCTGGCGGTTGGCATCCTGCTGGCCTTCGTCCAGGTCGGCCGGCTGTTCCGCGAGGTGCGCTGGGTCAACTCGTTCCGCGCCGGTTCCGAAACCACCGAACCGGTGCTGCTGGCGCCGATGAAGGCGATGATCGGCCGCTCGTCGACGATTGCCTTCTCGACCAGTTCGATGCGCACCATGCTGGATTCGATCGCCACCCGCCTCGACGAAACCCGCGACACCTCGCGCTACCTTGTCGGGCTGCTGGTGTTCCTCGGCCTGCTAGGCACCTTCTGGGGCCTGCTCAACACGATCGGCTCGATCCGCGAAACCATCGAGTCGCTCGATCCCGGCACCGGCGATGCAGCGGCCGTGCTCGAATCCCTGAAGCAGGGGCTTTCCGCCCCGTTGGCCGGCATGGGCACCGCCTTCTCGTCGTCGCTGTTCGGTCTCTCCGGCTCGCTGGTGCTCGGCTTCCTCGACCTGCAGGCCGGCCGTGCCCAGACGCGCTTCTACACCGAGCTCGAGAATTGGCTGTCCTCGGTCACCGACCTGTCCTCCGACATCGTCGTTGCCGACGCGGCCAAGACCGAACCCTCCGATGAAATCCGGCTGTTGTCGGAAAAGCTGCGCACCCTGCAGGAGAATGGCGGCGGCTCCAATCCGCGCGTCGCCACCGCCATGGCCAATCTCGCCGACGGCATTTCCGGCCTGGTCAAGAACATGCGCTCGGAGCAGCAGATCATGCGCGACTGGGTCGAGGCCCAGTCCGACGAGCAGAAGGCGATGCGCAACACCTTGGAGAAAATCGCCGACGCCTTGAAGAAGCCTGGAGTGCACTGACGTGGCGTTGGCGCGAGGCCGGCGCTCCGACCGTCGCATCGATTACTGGCCGGGCTTCGTCGATGCGCTGTCGACGCTGCTGTTGGCGATCATGTTCCTGCTCACGGTTTTCGTGCTGGCGCAGTTCCTGCTCGGTCGCGAGATCTCCGGCAAGGACACGGTGCTCAACCGCCTCAATTCCCAGATCAATGAGTTGACCCAGCTTCTGGCGCTGGAGCGCTCGACGACGCAGGACAAGGAAGATTCGCTCGCCAATTTGCAGGCGTCGCTGTCGGCGTCAGAGGCTGAAAAGAGCCGGCTCGAGCAATTGCTGGCGCAAGGTGCGGGTGCCGGCGACGCGGCCAACCAGCGCGCGACTTCACTTTCCGGCGAACTCGACAGCCAGCGCCAGATCAGCCAGCAGGCGCTGAGCCAGGTCGAGATCCTCAACCAGCAGATCGCGGCGCTGCGCAGGCAGATCGGAGCGCTCGAAGAAGCGCTCAACGTGTCCGAAACGCGCGACCGCGAATCCAACACCAAGATCGCCGATCTCGGCCGCCGCCTGAACGTCGCGCTGGCGCAACGGGTGCAGGAGTTGAACCGCTACCGCTCCGACTTCTTTGGCCGGCTGCGCGAAATCCTCGCCGACCGCGAGAACATTCGCATCGTCGGCGACCGCTTCGTCTTTCAGTCGGAGGTGCTTTTCCCGACCGGCTCCGAAGTGATCAACGATGCCGGCAAGGTCGAGATGAAAAAGCTCGCCGACGCCATCATCGAATTGCAGAAAGAGATCCCGCCGGAGATCAACTGGGTGCTGCGCGTCGACGGCCACACCGATAACAAGCCGCTCTCCGGCACCGGCCGCTACCGCGACAATTGGGAATTGTCGACGGCGCGCTCGACATCGGTGGTCAAGTTCCTGATCGAGAACGGCGTGCCGGCCAACCGGCTGGTCGCGGCCGGCTTCGGCGAATTCCAGCCGCTCGACCCCGCCGATACCGAAGAGGCGCGCAACAAGAACCGCCGCATCGAGCTGAAGCTCACCGAACGGTGATCTGCAACCCTTTGGCTCGCAAGCAACATGCACCGGATCGAGCCGGCTCACGTCGGCGGCATTTAGGGCACCGGTGCGGCACCGGCAAGGCCTGAAAAAGATTACCTTTTTTTAATTACACTTTGCCGCCATCGCCTTTTAGCCTTGGTCGTGGGCCGAGAACCGCCGGCGGTGGAACCGTTCATCGCGACGCGACGGAACCTGACGGCCCGCGGCCGGAAGGCAGGACAGCCCAATCACCGCCTTCCTCGGTAAAAGGAGACGCAATCATGCGCTTCTTCGCTCCCACTGCTCTGAGGACTGCAACGTTCACCGCATTTCTCGTGACAGCCCCGTTTTCCGGCGCCTACGCGGCGTCGAGCGCCGTATACAGCCCGCGCGTGGCTGGCTTGATCGATCAGGTCCAGAGCCTGGATGACGGCATTGCCGCCGCCAGGCAGGTGAACAAGATCACGCCGGCCGAGGCGCACAGCTTGCAGATGCGGGCCGCTCATATCAGCCGTGTCGCGCAAAGGACGGCTGCCGCGGGACATGGCACGATGCCGGTCAGGCAGTATCAGCAACTGCTGCACCAGGTCGACGACCTGAGCCAGAAACTCCGCACGTCCACCGGCAGTAACTCCCTGATCGGCGATGGCGCCGATGGCGGATACTATCCGAACGGCTGAAAAGGAAGAGCTGGCTTTTTCACCAGTCAAGCCTTCACCAGCCGAGCCAAAGTACGATCAAGGCAACTGCCGCCGGCACTGTCTGGATGAACAGGATTTTACGGCCCACCGTCGCCGCGCCGTAAAGGCCGGCGACGGCGACGCAGAGCAGGAAGAAGACTTTGAACTGGAAACCGGCTTCGCCGAGGTAAAGCCCCCAGATCAGCCCGGCTGCGAGAAAGCCGTTGTAAAGCCCCTGATTGGCCGCAAGCACTTTCGAGACACTGGCGAATTCCGGCGTCAGCTTGAACGCCATGTGGCCGCGCGGCGTGTCCCACAGCACCATCTCCAGATAGACGATGTAGAGGTGGATCACGGCCACCAGCCCGACCAGCACATTGGCGATCATGTTTCGTCTTCCCATCGCGGTCTGCCGCCGCCAGACGACATTGATCACGCGCGCCGCCGCTTCCGCAAGATGCCTTTCGGCCGTTGCAGCCGGCAATCAATGCGTCGATCGCAGACGGCCTTCAGGGGTTGCCAACACTTTTGCATTGGTATCTTTTCCCGCCGTCAAATCAGCGGAACCCCACCATGTCCTTTCAAAAACTCGACGACCTCGGCCACAAGCTCGAAGCGCTGGAACATGCGCTCGCCATCCTCGGCGCCGACGAGGCGACCCATATGGCGGTCGGCGGCGGCGAGAAACGCGCAGAGGCGATGTCGGCGCTGGCCGGCATGCACCACGCCCGAGCGACTGCGCCCGAGATCGCCGACTGGATCGCGGCGGCCGAGCGGGAAGCGCTGAACCAAGAGCAGCAAGCCGCGGTCAGGGAATTCCGCCGGCAATACACCAACCTGACCTGCCTGCCGGTCGAGTTCGTCGAGCGCCAGACGACCGCGCGCATGCGCTCGGAGCAGCTCTGGCGCGACCTGCGCGCCAAGAACGACTGGACTGGCTTCCTGCCGGCGCTGGAAGGCGTCGTGGCGCTGGTGCGCGAGGAGGCAGCACTTCGCGCCGAGGTGCTCGGGCTCGAGCCCTACGACGCGCTGATGGAGCAGTATGACCCCGGTAACCGCGCCGCCGACATCACGCCGGTGTTTGCCGAGTTGAAGGCATTCCTGAAAGGCTTCGTGCCGGAGGCGCTGGCGGTGCAGGAGGCGCGGCTGGCGAGGCGTCCGCTGAAGCCGCTATCGGGCAGCTACCCGATCGACAAGCAACGCGAACTCGGCCTCGCCATGATGGCAGCGGTCGGCTTCGATCTCACCCATGGTTCGCTGTCGGTCTCGCACCATCCGTTCTGCGGCGGCGTGCCGAGCGACGTGCGCATCACCACCCGCTACAAGACCTCGGATTTCCTGTCGGCGCTGATGGGCGTGCTGCACGAGACCGGCCATGCGCTGTACGAGCAGAACCTGCCGAAGGCATGGGCGCACTGGCCGCTCGGCAGAGCGCGCGGCATGGCCGTCCATGAGAGCCAGAGCCTGTTCGTCGAAAAGCAGATTGGCCGCAACCCGGAGTTCTGGCGCTGGGCGCTGCCGGTGGTCGAAAGGCACCTTGGTGAGAGCTGGACGATCGACGACATCCTGCCGCATGTGCACCGGGTCGAGCGCGGCCTGATCCGCGTCGACGCCGACGAGGTGACCTATCCGCTGCATGTCATCCTGCGCTACGAGCTGGAACAGGAGCTTGTCTCGGGACGGCTGGAAGCAGCCGACCTGCCCGAAGCCTGGGATGCCAAGATGCGCGATTATCTTGGCCTGTCGACATCGGGCAATCCGGCTGATGGTCCGATGCAGGACGTCCACTGGCCGGGTGCGGCCTTCGGCTATTTCCCCTCCTATACGCTGGGCGCCATGATGGCGGCGCAGCAATGGGCGGCGCTGACGCGAGATCATCCTTCAGCCGACGAAGACCTTGCCAGGGGAGATTTCGCCGCGATCAACGACTGGCGCCGCAAAAGGATCTGGTCGCAAGGCTCGCGCTGGTCGACGCCGGAACTGCTCGAACGCGCCACCGGCGAAAAGCTCAATGCCGTGCATTTCACCGATCACCTGAAGAAGCGGTACGGGAACTGAGCCCCTTCGTCTATTAGTGGTTCTTGCTGAGGAGACTGCAGAAATCCCGAAACGGGCCTTTACTTTGGTGGGAAAGCCTCTGAAAAAGGACTTCTTGCAAGTTGGGCGCGCATAGATGTCTGCCTGTTACAGTTTTCGTAGGGTGAAGTCTTTCTGGCCCCGCCTGGTATTTTTCATCTTATTGATCGGCCTGAGTTCTCCCGCCATGTCCGACGACATGGTTCTCAAGGGTCCGGCAGAAAGCTGGGTAAAGCAGGTTGATATTCCGGCTGCCGATCCCACCCGATCGGATCAAATCAAGAATGGCGTTTCATGGCTGCTCTCGGACGATCAGATCAAGTATCGCGCCGGCGGCTATGTCGAGTACTCGCGCACCGTCTATAAAATCGTCGACCGTCCCGGCCTCGATCGGGGCGCAAGTATCGATCTGCAGTTCGATCCGTCCCGGCACAAGGTTACGCTCAACCATCTTCACATCATCCGCGATGGCGCCGTTTTGGACCGGCTGGGAGACGTCGAATTCGATATCTTCCGCAGGGAAAGAGACGCCGAGAAAGGCGTCTTCGATGGCTGGCTGACGGCCCATGTCAACATCGATGACGTGCGCGCCGGCGACATCGTCGACTACGGATCGACCTATGAGATAACGCCGCTCGTCGGTAAGGATCTTTTCTTCAAGAACTTCTCCGCCGAATGGGAAGAGCCGGTGGCGCTGATCCGCACAAGCATCATTTGGCCTTCGGGCCAGCCGCTCGAGATCAAGGCAAGGGGAACCCAACTCAAACCTGCGATCTCCTCGACAGGGCCGGACACGACCTATCTGTGGGAAATTCCAAATCCGAAACCGGTCAATGTCGAAGAAAACCTGCCCGTGACGTATCCAGGCTGGGGCTCTATCGATGTTGCGTCGACCGCGAATTGGCAAAGTGTGGTCGATGCTGTTGCGCCCTATTACAAGCCAGCGACCGTTTTTCCCTCGGCATTCGCCGCAAAGCTTGACGACATCGCTCTCCGGCATCCAGTGCCCGAAGACCGGATGGTCGAGACAATGCGATTGGTACAGGGCCAGATCCGTTATGTAAGCCTGTCGATGGGTGCCGGCTCCCACATTCCGCGTGACCCCGCGACGGTCATCCTTAGCGGGTTTGGTGACTGCAAGGACAAGGCACTGCTGCTCGTTTCTTCGCTTGTGCGGCTTGGCATTGCTGCCGAGGTTGCCTTGGCCGACCTCGACGAGGGGCGGGCCCTGGACCAGCATCTGCCGGCGGTTCGCGATTTCGACCATGCCATCGTCAAGGCAAGGATCGGAACAAAGACATATTGGCTGGACGCCACGAACTATCTTCAGGGAGGCAAGGCGCACAATCTCGCGCAGCCCGACTACGGCTTCGCGCTGCCGCTTTCCAGCACCGGCGGATTGGAGAAGATGCCGAGTCCGGAGCTTACCAGCCCATCGATCCAGATCGCGGAGGAATTCGACTTTCCGCGGAAACCGGGCGATCCCCTCGTGCTGACGGTCTTCTCGACATATGAGGACGCCGATGCCGATTGGATGCGCGGCAACTTGGCCAGCCGGTCACTGAGCGAGGTGTCGGACACCTACCTGAAATATTACAACAAGCAATATCCGGGGATCCAAACCGTCGCCAAGCCGGAAGTCGTGGATCGCCGCGACGGCAACATAGTGAGCGTGAAGGAAAGTTATCGCTTGCCGGCGGAGGCGCTGGCGGCCAACGATCTGGCAAAGAATTTTCCGATCCGCGCGGCCGATCTCGGCAACTCTCTTGCAACCCCGACAATCGTCCGCCGTACCGGGCCTATCTCCCTCGGCTCCCGGCTCTACCGGCGTCACAAGGTGACCGTGCGCAACCTCAAGGCGAGGTTCTCCGGTGAGTCGATGAGAAACATCGTGACGCCCTACATGTCGCTCAAGGTGTCCTGGTCCAACACACCTACCCAATTTCAGGTTGAATGGAACTTTCAGACGCTGGCGACTGAAGTGCCGGCCAAGGCGATCGCCGACTACCTGAAAACCGTCGATGACGTCGCAGACGAAATACGGTGGCAGTACGATTTTACCTATGAAGAGCCGCCAGCCAATGTGCAACTCAGCGATCCAGCTAAGGAGCAGCGACAGGCCATCGCCAGCATGCTTTTGTTGTCGTTGCTTGTCGGCGTTCCACTGTTCATCGCCTATCGACGCGGTAAACGCCGAGCTTTCGGTAGCTGAAGAATCTCGGCGGCCGCTGGGGACCATGACCCCGAAAAGTGGATGCCGGTTTTCGGAAAAGATCATGGTCAAACAAGAAGATGGAGCCTCATCCCGATTTCATCGGGATGGAACAGGCTAGCGATGCTACTCCGCCGCGCCCCTGAAAGCATTCGCCCCGCTTTCGAACTGCAGCTTGGCCAGCCGCGCATAGATGCCGCCCTTGGCGACCAGGCTCTGATGCGTGCCTTCCTCGACGATGCGGCCGCCATCCATGACCAGGATGCGATCGGCTTTCAGCACTGTTGCCAGCCGATGGGCGATGACGATCGTGGTGCGGCCCTGCATCAGCCGGTCCAGCGCCGTCTGCACCAGCGTCTCGCTTTCGGCATCTAGTGCCGAGGTCGCCTCGTCGAGCAGAAGGATCGGCGCATCGCGCAAAATGGCGCGGGCGATCGCCACACGCTGGCGCTGGCCGCCCGACAGCGTCACGCCGCGCTCGCCGACCTGGCTGTCATAGCCCTTTTCGAGCCTCAGGATGAACTCGTCGGCAAGCGCGTCCTTCGCCGCCGCCTCGATCTCGGCCTGGCTGGCACCCGGCCGGCCAAAGCCGATATTGTCGCGCGCGCTCGCCGCAAAGATGGTGACGTCCTGCGGCACGATGGCGATGCGCGCGCGGATCGCGGCCGGATCGCCCTCGCGCAAATCGACGCCGTCGATGACGATCCTGCCGGCCTCCGGATCGTAGAAGCGCAGAAGTAGCGAAAAGACTGTGCTCTTGCCGGCGCCCGACGGCCCGACGATCGCCACCGTCTCGCCGGGTTTGACCTGAAAGCTCAGGCCGTGGACGGCGGCGCGGTCGGGCCGGGCCGGATAGGAGAAGGAGACATCGTCGAAGCTGATTGCGCCTCTCGCTTTCGCCGGCAGCGGTTTCGGATCGGTGGGCGCCTGGATCGCGGGCTTTTCGGCCAGGATCTCGGTCAGCCGTTCGGCAGCGCCCGCTGCCTGGGCAAGTTCGCCCCAGACTTCCGAAAGGGCGCCGAGCGCCCCGGCGGCGAACACCGAATAGAGCAGGAATTGGCCGAGCGTGCCCGGCGACAACGTACCCTCGAGCACGTCGCGCGAGCCGAACCAAAGCACCGCCACCACCGAGGAAAAGATCATGAAGATGGCGAAGAAGGTGAGAAAGGAGCGAGCAAAGATCGAGGCCCGCGCCGCTTCGAACGCTGCTTCCACGGCGGATGAAAAATACCCGGTGACAAGCTTCTCGTTGGTGAAGGCCTGCAGGGTGCGCACCGCGCCTATCTGCTCGCTGGCATAGGCGGTGGCATTGGCCAGCGTGTCCTGTGCCAGTCGTGACTTCCGCCGCACCGAGCGGCCGAAGGCGACCAGCGGCAGCACGATCACCGGAATAGCTGCGATGACCAGGCCGGACAGCTTTGGGCTGGTGAAGACCATCATCGCCACGGCGCCGAGGCCGAGGATGACGTTGCGCAGCGCCACCGAGGCGGTAGCACCGACCGCCGATTTGACCTGTGTCGTGTCGGCGGCGAGCCGCGAGACGATCTCGCCCGACTGGGCCGTGTCGAAGAAGGAGGGCGACAGTGTCGTGACGTGGGCAAAGACATCGCGGCGGATATCGGCAACGACGCGCTCGCCCAGCGTGATGACGAAATAGTAGCGGCTGGCTGACGCCGCCGCCAGCACGGCGGCCATCACCACCAGCATGGCGAAATATTCGGCAATGAAGCTGGAATCCGAAGCGGAAAAGCCGTGGTCTATCATCCGCCGCACGGCCAGCGGCAGCGCCAGCGTCGTCGCCGCCGCGACGGCCAGCGAGACGATCGCGCCGATGACCATTTTGCGGTAATGGGTGATGTAGGGAAACAGGCGCTGCAGCGGTCTCAGCGAGCGCCTGCGCTCGTCTGCATCGCCGCTGATGTTCGCCATGACCGTTTCCTTTGGCCCTTTGGGGTTTGCGCGATCAATATGCGCTTGCCGCGGCCTTGTGATTCAATTCCGGCTGATGTATAGGCTCGCCGACCGTTTTAGAAGCCGTGGCTCCTCAATAGCTGCGGCTTCGAGTTTTAAAAAGGGGCGCATCGACGCAGGCTTTAGCCCGTCGGCAGCACCCGGCAAGCCAGGAACAGAACCATGAAGACCGACATCCATCCCGACTACCACACCATCAAGGTCGTCATGACCGACGGCACCGAATACATGACCCGTTCGACCTGGGGCAAGGAAGGCGATACGATGAACCTCGATATCGACCCGACCACCCATCCGGCCTGGACCGGCGGCCAGCAGACCCTGCTCGACCGCGGCGGCCGCCTGTCGAAGTTCAAGAAGCGCTTCGAAGGTTTCGGCCTTTAAGCCAAGCGATCTTTCGTACATCGAAAACCCGCCGTCGAGGCGGGTTTTTTGTTGCCGGGGTGCGGCCCTACCGGTCCACCAGTTCCCGCAGCGCCATCCGCTTGTAGGCGGCAACCAGCCTGTCGCCCTCTTGCCGCTCGACCGAGATCGCCAGCCGCATGGTGGCCTCGCCCATCTGCCAGATAAGAAACGCCGTCGTTTCCAGCGCCGCCGGATCGGCAGACGGCCGCAGCTTTTTCAGCACGGCGGTGAGGAATTCGGCGTTGGCCCGGCTGTCGGCAAGTTCGAGGTCGCGCAGCGCCTTATCGGCCTGCGTGCCCGACCAGATGTCGCGCATCACCGGCTCCGCCAGGAACAGCGCGTAATAGGTATCCACCAGTTCCGAAAACGCCCTGCATAGGCCTTCGGCGTCACTGACCTCCGCCAGTGCCGCCGCAATGCAGGCCTGGCTCTCTGCGGTATAGCGCTCGGCCAGCGCCCAGATGATCGCCCGCTTGTCCGGCAAGAACTGATAGAGCGAGCCGATCGACACGCCGGCTCTCTTCGCCACCTCGCCCATGCGCATCGCGTCGCTGCCTTGCTCGGCGATCAGTGCCGAGGCGGCGGCCAGCATCCGCTCGACCCGCTCGCGGCTGCGCTGCTGGCTTGGCGTCCGGCGCGGCGATGCGATCTGGCCATCCTGTGAACCCGATACGGTCGAGCCTTCCATCACTGTCTCCAGGCGAATTGGCCAACAATTGGCTTGACTCGTAAAATACGAGGGTTTATCACGTTTTGCAAATATGAGGATTACTCACGTTTGCGGGCAAGGAAATCGGTCGCGCCCCAAAAGACTTTTCCGCTTATGCAATCGAAACCACCTCAACCGGCATCTGGAGCAACTGACATGATCATGAAACTGCTTCCCACCCTCACCTTCGTCGCTGCCCTTGGTTCAGGCATCGTCGGCGGTGTTTTCTTCGCCTTTTCCAGCTTCGTCATGCCGGGCCTCGCCCGCATGCCGGCCGCGGGCGGCATCGCCGCCATGAATTCGATCAACGTCACTGCGGTGACGCCGATGTTCATGACCGCACTTTTCGGCACCGGGCTGGTGTGTCTTGTCCTCGCCGCAGGCGCTCTTATCGGCTTGAGCCAACCGGGTGCGTTCTGGCTTCTCGCCGGCGCCCTGATCTATCTCGTCGGCAACCCGATCGTGACGATGATCTTCAACGTGCCGCTCAACAACGCCTTGGCTGCCGTCGATCCGGCCAGCGCCAATGGCGCCGCTATGTGGACCACCTATCTCAGGGACTGGGTGATGTGGAACCATGTCCGCACCATCACCGCCATCGCCGCGCTGGGCTGTTTCATCATGGCATGGCGGTGAATGCAGGGGCAGAAATGTGAACGACCCTCAGGCAGGGTCTTTTGACGTGGGATCTTTTGACTTGTGGCTCTTGCGATCGGCATGGCCGAGATCGCGATCCGGATCGATTACGTCGCGAACCAGTTGCTTGAGCTTTGCGGCATCGGGAAAGCCGCCGTCACGCTTGCGGTCCCAGACCAGCGTGTCATTACAGGAAATGGTGAAGATGCCGCCGGTGCCGGGCACCAGCGCCACTTCGCCGAGATCCGTGCCGAAGGTCGACAGCAGCTCCTGCGCCATCCAGCCGGCCCTGAGCAGCCACTGGCACTGCGTGCAATAGGTGATGCGGACCTGGGGCAGCGCCTGTTCGGTCATGCCGCGCTGAGCTTCGCCAAGGTCTCCTCGTCGACCTCGAAATTGGCGTAGACGCTCTGCACGTCGTCGTCGTCCTCGAGCGTCGCGACCAGCTTCATCAGCGATTGTGCCCGCTCCTCGTCGACCGCGATATTGGTCTGCGGCTTCCAGATCGGCTTCACCGATTCAGCCTCGCCGAGCGCGCCTTCCAGCGCCTTCGACACTTCGCCGAGATTCTCGAAGGCGCAGTAGATCGTGTGGCCTTCCTCGTCCGACTGGACGTCGTCGGCACGGGCCTCGATCGCCGCATCCATCACCTTCTCGGCGCTGCCAGCCGCTACCGGATAGTAGATCTCGCCGACGCGGTCCCACATGAACGACACCGAGCCGGTCTCGCCCATCGCCCCGCCGGCCTTGGTGAAGGCAGCGCGCACATTCGACGCGGAGCGGTTGCGGTTGTCGGTCAGCGCCTCGACGATCAGCGCGACGCCGCCCGGCCCGTACCCTTCGTAGCGCACGGCTTCGTAAGTCTCGGCATCGCCCATCGACGCCTTGTTAATGGCGCGCTGGATATTGTCCTTCGGCATCGACACCGCCTTGGCGTTCTGCACGGCAAGGCGCAGGCGTGGGTTCATCGATGGATCGGGCGTGCCGCTCTTGGCCGCGACGGTGATTTCGCGCGCCAGCTTGGAAAACATTTTCGATCGCACCGCATCCTGGCGGCCCTTGCGATGCATGATGTTCTTGAACTGTGAATGGCCAGCCATGGCACCCCTGTCGTCTTCTCGGCTAGAGCATCTGCGGCCTAGTGAACCACCCGGCGTCTTGCAAAATGCTCGAATTCAAAATTTCAGAACGTCCTGCTGCGTCCGGACGGACGTACGACGCTCTATATCGGAATGGCCGGCTTATAGATAAATCGGCTCAATTCGTCCAGCGGCGCCGTGGCGGAGGACGCGTGAGGGTTTTGAGACCCGAAAATGGCAGGCTTCGGCGGCCGTTCATCCCTCCAGATCGGATTTCAGCCGGTCGAGGATGCTGATCGCATGCGTGGCATATTGGCTGATCCAGCGGTCGTGGATGTGCTTGATCGGCAGCGCGTTGAGATGGTTCCAGCGCTCGCGGCCCTCGCGGCGCACCACAACCAGGTCGGCCTCCTCCAGCACCTTCAGATGCAGCATGACCGTGCAGCGGTCCATGTCGGGGAAGGCATCGCACAACATGCCGGTGGTCTGCGGCGCATTCTTCAGCTGGTCCAGCAACTCACGCCGGCGCGGATGCGCCAGCGCCTTGAAAACATTGTCGTCCTGCGATCGGCTTGACATGTTATATTTATATAACTTATCATTGATCCATTCAAGGAAGGAGCTGTGGATATGTCTCTTGGATTCAGAGTTTCGGGGCGCATCGGCAAGCCGGTCGCCGAAGTCTTCGACGCAGTCGTCAACCCGAAGAAACTCAGCTTCTATTTCACTACCATCGGCGGCGCCAGCGCGCCGCTGGTAGCGGGCGCCGGTGTTGTCTGGTGGGGCAAGGTTCCCGTCGAGGTCGACGAGGTGGTCAGGGACAGCCGCATCGTGCTGCGCTGGGACGCTACCGACGCCGACGGCAAGCCGGCCTACAAGACCCGCATCGAGATGAATTTCGAACCGCTCGACGACGGTGGCACCTTCGTCACCATCGCTGAGACCGGCTGGCAGGAGGACGCCGTCGGCCTGAAGAAGTCCTACCTCAATTGCGAGGGCTGGTCGCAGATGCTGGCCTGCTTGAAGGCCTATGTCGAATACGGCATCAATTTGCGCGACGGCTATTACCGCAGCGAGATGAAGGGCGAGCCGGCCAACGAGACCAATATCTGAGAGCAATGGAGCCAAAATGACCGCGAAGATCACCGGCGGCATCAACATCGCGATGAAAGTCCCGCCGCATCAATACCAGGCAACGATCGCCTTCTATCGCGACGTCATCGGCCTGAAGCCATTCACGACCAAAGCGCCTGCCATCGGCTTCGAACTCGGTCCCAATCGGCTGTGGATCGACGAGGCGCTGATGATGAGCCAGGCCGAGATCTGGCTGGAACTGTTCACCGAGGATTTTCCGGCTGCTGCGGAGCATCTCGCCAAGGCCGGCGTCGTGCGCTGCGACGCCATCGAAGCACTGGGTGAAGGCTTCCGCGGCGGCTGGATCACCAACCCGGCCAACATCATTCACCTCGTGCGCGAACCCGATGCCTGGTGAACAGGCGGCGTCTTCATGAAAAGGAGCACGATATGGAAATCCGTGAAACACCGACCGCCGAAGCCGGCATGCTGATAAGGCGGCCGGTCGCCGAAGTGTTCGAAGCCTTCATTGACCCCGCGATCACGACGAAATTCTGGTTCACCCATGGCAGCGACAGGCTGGACAGCGGCAACAAAGTTCGCTGGGAATGGCGCATGTATGGCGTCTCGACGGCGGTGATGGTCAGCGAGATCGTACCGAACGAGAAGATCGTCATGCAATGGAGCGATCCGCCGACCACTGTGGTGTGGACTTTTACCGAGATGCCGGGCGGAACGACCTTTGTCGAGGTTCGCAATTTCGGCTTTGCCGGCAGCGGCGACGAGCAAGTCAACCAGGCGATCGGCTCGACCGATGGCTTTGCGCTGGTGCTCGCCGGCGCCAAGGCGTGGCTCGAGCACGGCCTGACGCTTGGCCTGATCAGCGACCGTCATCCGAAAGGCGTGTCGGCGGCTTAGAACGCGCGGCTCTCAGGGATGCCTGCCATCCTCAGTGCCCGCCACCGGACTTTGCCTTCTTCCGCCGCCGCGCCAACATGTTGAGTCCTTCGACCAGTGCCGAAAAACCCATCGCCGCGTAGATGTAGCCCTTGGGTACATGGTAGCCCATGCCGTCGGCGATCAGCGTCATGCCGATCATCAGCAGGAAGCCGAGCGCCAGCATGACGATGCTGGGGTTCTTGGCGATGAAATCGGCCAGCGGCCCGGCCGCCAGCATCATCACGCTCACCGCCACGATCACCGCGATGTACATGATCGCGATTTCGTCGGTCATGCCGACCGCGGTGATGATCGAGTCGATCGAGAAGACGAGGTCGAGCAGCAGGATCTGAAAGATCGCGCCGGCCAGCGAAAGCTGCAGAGTCTCGCCCATCATCGTGTCCTGGTGATCTTCGAGATCGACCGTGTGGTGGATCTCCTTGGTCGCCTTCCAGACGAGGAACAGGCCGCCGGCGATCAGGATCAGGTCGCGCCAGGAAAAGCCATGGCCGAAAGCGGTGAATATCGGCGTCGTCAGCTGGACGATGATCGAGATGGTGGCAAGCAGGATCAGCCGCATCATCAGCGCGGCGGAGATGCCGAGCCGTCGGGCGCGCGCGCGCTGCGCCTCCGGCAATTTGTTGGTGAGGATCGAGATGAAGATCAGATTGTCGATGCCGAGCACGACCTCCAGCACGATCAGCGTCAGCAGCGCGACCCATGCGGTCGGATCTGAGACAAAGGCGAAATGCGGCGCCAGGAATTCGACTAGCTGCATGGAGGTCGTCCCCTCTACGATCTAGAGCAGTTTCGCCGGCAATTGGGTATTGCAAGCGCCTGTATCAATGTCACGACCAGAAGGATGGAGCCGTTTCTTCCAGCCGCGGTCCGCGGCGAAACGGCGCGATCCGTTCGGTCAGGCCGCTACGATCGGAAATGTCGACGCCAACGCCGCACAATGTCGCCGGTCCGGTCGACGCCTCGAAGCGGCCTTTCGGCACCTTGGATAAAAACCGGTTGAGCGGCTCCTCCTTGTCCATGCCGAGCGAGGAATCATAATCGCCGCACATGCCGGCATCGGAAATATAACCCGTGCCGCCATTGAGGATCTGGTGGTCACCAGTCGGCTGATGCGTGTGGGTGCCGACGACAAGGCTGGCACGACCGTCGACGAAATGGGCGAAGCACATTTTTTCCGAGGTCGCTTCGGCATGGAAATCGATGACGATCGCATCGGCCTGCTCGCCGAGCGGACAAGCGGCAAGTTCGCGCTCGCCGGCCTGGAACGGGTCGTCGAGCTCGGGATGCATAAACACCCGGCCCATGATGTTGGCGACCAGCACGCGCGCGCCGTTCCTGGCGATGTAGACGCCTGAGCCGCGCCCTGGCGTACCCTTCGGGAAGTTGGAGGGACGCAGGAAGCGCTCTTCGCGCGGCGCGAAAATCAGCGCGTCGCGCTGGTCCCAGACATGATTGCCGGTGGTGACGACGTCGGCGCCAGCCGAGATCGTCTCGCGAAAAATCTCCTCGGTGATGCCGAAGCCGCCGGCGGCGTTCTCGCCATTGACGATGACGAAGTCGAGTTTGAAATCCGAGATCAGGCCGGGCAGTTGTTCCCACACCGCCGTCCGTCCCGTTTTGCCGACCATGTCGCCGAGGAAGAGAAGTCTCATTCCTCCATCTACAATTCTGGCGCGAAGCGGCGCAACCCGCTCTCGGTGAGTATTTCCGGAAGGATCATGTCATGCGGCTCGTCCGGCACCAGGGCCACCTCCTGGCAGTCGAAGGCGATACCGATCAGCCGCAACTGCTGCCCCTTGTCGACCAGCCGCGCGATCGCCCGGTCGTAATAGCCGGCGCCATAGCCGATGCGGTGGCCGCGCGCATCGAAGGCGGCAAGCGGCACCAGCATCACCTGGGGATCGAGCACCTCGGCTTCGTCATGCGGCCCGACGGTGCCGAAGCCCATGTCGATCATCGGCGCGCCGCGCACCAGTTCGCGAAAGACGATGGTGCTCTTGTCCAGAATGGCCGGCAGGCAGAGCCTTGCCCCCTTCTCGCGCAAGGCAAACATCAGCGGCCGGACGTCGACTTCCGAACGCATCGGCCAGAAGCCGGAGACGATCTGGCCCGGCTCGATCGTCATCCGGTCGCGCGCCGTCTCGGCCATTTCCAGCGCCGCCTCCACCCGCCAGAACGGATCGAGCGCATCGCGGCGCCCGAGTGCTTCGTTGCGGAGATTTTTTTTCAGGTCTTTTGGGGAGGTCATGGAGCCAGGATAGAAAAGTCGGATCTGGGACGAAGGTTCGGGAACGACGTTTTCTACCGCTTGGTCCGCTGAAAATGTAAGTGACGATCCACACAACCGGTGGAGAGAGCGATCCCGGGAACCTACAAAGTAGGTGGGCGCCGTATGAGAAAACCCACGGGTCTTCCCAGGGACAGCTCCCTAGGGATCATTAAGGCCCCGGGGAAAATGTTCTCCTGCCGGGAAGCGCAGACCGTCATCCACCAATATAGGCAGACGGCAGACCAAGCGCCAGAGAGATGACATGCTTGGAGACTTAATTCGACGCAATTAGTGAAGCCGGCGCAAGACCTCACCAAGCGTATGCCGGCAGCAGCGGCTTGCACAGCCAAGGCCGCGTCCTTAGGGTCGCGCGATGAACCCGGGAGCAAAAATGCGTTTCGAAGGCACGGCAGCCTATGTTGCCGACAAGGATCTGATGGTGGCGGTCAACGCGGCGATCGCGCTGGAGCGGCCATTGCTGGTCAAGGGCGAGCCCGGCACCGGCAAGACCGAACTTGCGAGGCAAGTGGCGGCGGGGCTCGGCCTGGAGCTGATCGAATGGCACGTCAAGTCGACGACAAGAGCCCAGCAGGGCCTCTATGAATATGATGCCGTCTCGCGGCTGCGCGACAGCCAGCTCGGCGACGATCGCTTCAACGACATCCGCAATTACATCAAGCGCGGCAAATTATGGGACGCCTTCGCCGCCGGCAAGAAGGTCGTGCTTCTGATCGACGAGATCGACAAGGCCGATATCGAGTTCCCCAACGATTTGTTGCAGGAACTCGACCGGATGGAGTTCTTCGTCTACGAGACCGGCGAGACAATCCGCGCCACCGTGCGGCCGATCGTCATCATTACCTCTAACAACGAGAAGGAATTGCCGGACGCTTTCCTGCGCCGCTGCTTTTTCCACTACATCCGCTTTCCCGACGTCGACACGCTGCACAGAATTGTCGACGTGCACTATCCCGGCATCAAGCAGAACCTCGTGCGAGCAGCACTGACCCAGTTCTACGAGATCCGCGACGTGCCGGGCCTGAAGAAGAAGCCGTCGACCTCCGAGGCGCTGGACTGGATCCGCCTGCTGGTCGCCGACGACATCGCGCCCGAGGACCTGCGCGCCGATCCGAAAAACGCGCTGCCCAAGCTGCACGGCGCGTTGTTGAAGAACGAACAGGACGTGCATCTGTTCGAGCGCCTGGCCTTCATGGCGAGACGGCAAGGGTAAGAAGCGATCCGCTATGGGCCGACGAAAGCCACCGGACAGCGCTTTCCCGTTGCTGGACTGTTGCCGCCCGCCGGGCATCGAGGCAGCTTCGGGCCCGAAGCTTCGGAGGAAACGAAATGACCGAGATCACCGTCCGCCCGCTGGCGCAGTCCGACCACGCCGACTGGCAACGGCTGTGGACCGCCTATCTCACCTTCTACGAAACCAAGCTGCCGGAAGAGGTCTATGCCGTCACCTGGAAACGGCTGTTCACGGAAGGTGAGTTTGAGCCGAAGGGCTTCATCGCCACGCTCGACGGCAAGGCGGTCGGCCTGACGCACTATCTCTACCATCGCTCCTGCTGGTCGCAGATAAACAACTGCTATCTGCAGGACCTGTTCGCCGACCCGGATGTGCGCGGCAAGGGCGTCGGCGCCGCGCTGATCGAGGCGGTCAAGCAGGAAGCCGGCAAGATCGGCGTCAAGAACGTCTACTGGATGACCCACGAGACCAACACCACCGCGCGCAAGCTCTACGACCGGGTCGCGCGGCGCACCGGCTTCATCGAGTACGATCTGCTGTAGACGGCGCGATGTTCATTCCCTTCTTCCTCGAACTGAAGGCAGCGCGGGTTCCGGTCTCGCTCCGCGAATATCTGTCGCTGCTGGAAGGCCTGGAAGCCGGGCTGGTCGACTATGATGTCGAGGGTTTTTACTATCTCGCCCGCACCGCCCTGGTGAAGGACGAGCGGCACATCGACCGCTTCGACCAGGTCTTTTCGCACATCTTCAAGGGCGTCGAAGCGCTGGCTGGCGAAAACGCAGTCGATGTCGAAAACATCCCGGAGGAATGGCTGCGGCGGCTCGCCGAGAAGCACCTGAGTGACGAGGAGAAAAAGCTGGTCGAGGCGCTGGGCGGCTTCGAAAAGCTGATGGAAACGCTGAAAAAGCGGCTGGAGGAGCAGAAGGGGCGGCATCAGGGCGGCTCGAAATGGATCGGCACCGGCGGTACCTCGCCCTTCGGCGGCTATGGTTACAATCCCGAAGGTGTGCGCATCGGCCAGCACGAAAGCCGCAATCGCCGGGCGGTGAAAGTCTGGGACAAGCGCGAATTCAGGAATTTCGACGATGCCGTCGAGCTCGGCACCCGCAACATCAAGATCGCGCTGAAGCGCCTGCGCCGCTGGGTGCGCGAAGGCGCCGAGGAAGAATTCGACCTGCCAGGCACCATCCACGCCACCGCCGAGCATGGTTATCTTGACGTTAAGACACGACCCGAACGGCGCAATGCCGTGAAGCTGCTGATGTTCTTCGATGTCGGCGGCTCGATGGACGACCACATCAGGAGCGTCGAGGAGCTGTTTTCGGCCGCCCGCGCCGAGTTCCGCCAGCTCGAATATTTCTATTTCCACAACTGCCTTTACGAAGGCGTGTGGAAGGACAATCGCCGCCGCCACGCAGAGGTGATTCCGACCTTCGATCTCCTGCATAAATACGGCCCCGACTACAAGGTGATCGTCGTCGGCGATGCCTCGATGAGCCCCTATGAGATCGCCCATCCCGGCGGCTCGGTCGAGCATTGGAACAAGGAGGCCGGGGCCGTCTGGCTCCGCCGGCTGCTGCAGCAATGGCCAAACGCGATATGGCTCAATCCCGAAAGCGAAAAGCACTGGGATTTTACCCATTCGATTGCGATGATCCGCGATATTTTTGACGGCCGCATGTTTCCGCTGACACTCGCCGGGCTCGAAGTCGCGACGAGGCAGCTATCGAGAAAGCACTGAATGGATTTTCGGCACGCAAGACAGGAAGGCCGATGACCTGTTTCCTTTGCCTGCAATGTGGTGTTCAGTTTGCGGCAACAGCGACGCCGCCGGACCATTGCCCGATCTGCGAGGACGAGCGGCAATATGTGCGCTGGGAGGGCCAGGCCTGGACCACGCCGGAAGAGATCGCCGCCGGTCATCGGCTCGTGATCAAAAATGATGCCGGCGTGCTCGCCTTCGGCATCGAACCGCGCTTCGCCATCGGCCAGCGGGCATTGCTGGCGCAAACGCCGCACGGCAATGTGCTGTGGGACTGCATTTCGATGGTCAGCGACGAGACGGTGGCCGAGATCAACCGACGGGGCGGCCTGGCCGCGATCGCCATTTCCCACTGCCATTATTATTCGGCAATGGCCGAGTGGAGCGAGGCGTTTGGCGGCGTGCCGATCTATCTGCACGCCGACGATCGTAAGTGGATCATGCGGCCGCATCCGGCTGTTATCAGTTGGGAAGGCGAGACGCGCGCGCTAAATCCCTCGCTGACGCTCATCCGCTGCGGCGGCCACTTTGCCGGCGGCCAGGTGCTGCACTGGAAGCGCGACGGCGGCAACGCCATCCTGGCCGGCGACATCGTGCAGGTGACGCCGACTCGCCGTCACGTGAGCTTCATGTACAGCTATCCAAACTACATCCCGCTCAACGCGGCGAAAGTGCTCGGCTTCAAGGCTGCGCTGGAGCCTTTCGAGTTCGACCATATCTACGGCGCATGGTGGAACCAGAACATCATCGGAGATGCAAAAACGGCATTTGCAGCTTCGGTTGCTCGATATCTCGCTGCGATCGCTTGAGGAATTCTTCGCGGCATCGAAAATACGGGCAAACGCCATAACGAACGCCTATTTTAAGCGAACTTGGGAAAGCAACCCAAACGGCGGCACAAGCTGAAGAGGCAAATAAGATGGATAGCCACACCTACCCCGTCATGCGCACCGATGCAGAATGGCGCGCGCGGCTGACCCCGGAGCAATATGCGGTGATGCGCAACCACGGCACCGAGCGGCCGGGAAGCTGCGCCCTGCTGCACGAGAAGCGCGCCGGCACCTTTTCCTGTGTCGGTTGTGACCAGCCCCTGTTTGAATCCAAGCTGAAGTTCGAGAGCGGCACCGGCTGGCCGAGCTTCAACGATCCTGTGCCGGGTTCGGTCGAGACCACCGTCGACCGCAGCTACGGCATGGTTCGCACCGAATGCCATTGCGCCCGTTGCGGCAGCCATCTCGGCCACGTCTTCGAGGACGGCCCGCCGCCGACCGGCCTGCGCTATTGCATCAACGGCGTGGCGCTCAAATTCGAGCCGGCCGCCTGATCGTCAAACCACGACCACCACGATCAGCCACAACGTGGCGCCAAGCGTCATCAGCGACGCCTTGGCGCCAGCTGAGCTTCCGGCAGTCCGCCAAACGGCAAAGGTTAGGAAGATGTTGTAGGGCACCGGCGCGAAATGCACCGCCAGCACAAGGGCAAGCGGCAACTTCAACCCGAGCAGAATGAGCGCCGCCACCGATGACGCGATGTTGATCGCTGTGCCGACAACGACCAGGTCGCGCCAGAACAGCCGATCGAGCGGCACGCCGCCCAGCCAGCGTGAGCGGAAGAAGGCGGCAACGCGCGATATGATCGTCATCGATCCACCGGCTCCCTCGCTCTGCTCACCAGAGCGACCCTTCCATAAGGATTGCGTTTAGAAACCCTGCTTTATTCCTGACCCAGAACTTCGGCAATTGCGCGCTCGAAACGCCAGGCTTCCGTCACCAGCCAGTCGGCCATCGCCGGCCAATTGTCCTCGGCAAAACAATTCACCCGCCATAGCGAATTGATGCCCAGCCCTTGCAAGCACTGGTCTGGCCTGAGTTTCAGCCTGTCTTCGATCGCCGGCTGGAAAGGCCGCAGCCGTGCCCAGACATCGGTAGCGCCAAGCTTCTCGTTGCGGCCGAAAAACACACCGACGACATTCTCAGCCGGCGCGACATACATGGAAATGACCAGATCGAAGTCCGGCAGCCCGCGCTGCCAGAACCAGGGCCCGCGTTTTGCCCGGCGAACCAGTTCCTCGGGATGCCGCTCTGCGAAAAGGGTCCAGAAGCCGCGCTGCCGGAATTCCGAGGCGCGGTGGGCGCCGAAGTCGAATTCACTCATGGGCCGGAATCCATGGCTGGAACCGCTTCTCCCGGAACCGTGTTCGGCGCCGAGTCTGGCCTTTACACCATTCCAAGCGCCGCCTTGTAGAGGTCGAGGATGGTTTCCTCTTCCTGCCGCTCGGCCTGGTCCTTCTTGCGCAGCCGGATGATCGACCGCATCGCCTTGGTGTCGAATCCGGTGCCCTTGGCCTCGGCGAACACTTCCTTGATATCGTCGTTTTCACACATTCCACAATATGCATGAGATGATCCCGATAGACGGAATGGAAGCTGTCGGGGGCGGCGCGCTTTCCACATTGCGCTGTAGCCGACCCCGACAGCGCCTCCAGCTAGGCGCCCGGACCTGGCCCCACTTCGGGGCCGGGCTTTGAGGGCCCCACCTCTGCAGCGGTCTCACACGCAGTGAGTTTCCCAAAAAAACTGTGTCGAGGATTGAACCGCGTCGCCGAAAGCTGAACAGAATTAGCCGCCTTGGAAATAGCATCCCAAATGTGGTGACTCCGTCCGGCAGGTGGCAGTGTTTCAGCGGTGAGACGGTGTCGGCGGCACCTACAAATGGGCTTGGGGGGAAAATATACACTGAACGGTGGAGCCCTTGCGTCGCCAGCTTTGCTGGCAGCGATGGGCTGAAGGGCACGGGCGGGGATCACGGCGATCGTCTAGATCGCGGCGAAGACCCGTGCATCACGCCGTTCGCAAGCCGTGACCCAGAGGCACCCTTCGCTCGAAGCACTGCGAACCGCTACTTCGCACGCCAAAACGCTGCTTCGACCCTCTGCCGACTTCCTGGCTGACGTTAGCGTGAGGCAAACCCTCACTGATGCTTACCGATCGGGCATCTTTTCCGCGAACCGGGCAACTCGTGCGATGCCATAAAGTAGTATCGCGCCGCCATGGCCTTTATTTATTTGAACGCACTTCATCCTACCGGTTGCGGCTTGGATTGGATGCGGTTACGCATCTACTATGAACTGGGAAGGCGCCTCCCGCGCCATTCAACAGCGGAACGCTCGGTCGGAGGAGACTTGCTCACCAACCTGTTCAGGCTTGACGGGACGCCGACCACTATCGGTCAGGGAGATCCTGCTCCGGCAATGTCGCCAGGTAATGTCGTAGCCAACGTCGTATTCGTGAACGAGTCTTGGACAGCGCCGGCCAAGAAGGTTCGCGAAGTTACGTTTAGGGGAGTTGCATTTCCAAAGTCGATCTCACGCGCTACTTTTACCGACTGCAGTTTTGAGGACTGCCTCTTTCTCGGAACTAGTTTTAGTGAGGTAGAATTTCATGGTTGCGCCTTCATCAATTGTAATCTTTGGAAGGCTCGGTTTGAGCAGGTCTATCTCGATCCCGACAGCATCGTTCTCGAGGCTAGATTCAAAGTCGAAGCGGCTAATGTGGGGGTCTCGGTTTTCCAAGCGCTGCTGGCCAATTTCGCCGAAGAGCGGCAGGACGAATTCTACATGCAGGCGGACATTCGCTTCCGGCGCTGGAAACGGTATCAGATCTGGGCTGATCTGAGACGCAAGCGCCTAACCCGATTCAAGGCGTGGACCAAGTGGTTGGCCAGCATTACCTATGAGGGGCTGGCTGGATTTGGGTACCGACCGGTCCGATTCTTCGTATGGACAGTACTCCTCTTCACCGCCGTCTCCTGTATCAACTACAAAGTTATTGGTGATACAGTGGCCGTGAACGGCGCCAGCGTTGCACAAGCGTCATTCGTTGACGCGATGTTTTACACATTCTCCGTCCTAACGGTGCTCGGTTTCTCTTCGATTGTGCCGACTGGCGAATTCTCGAAGATGATAACCGTGTTCGAGGCACTAGCAGCGATCGGATGGTTGGGTATTTTTACCTCCGTGCTCGTGAAGAGGTTTCTCCGTTGACACCGCACCGTGTTGCCGTCAGCGGCGCGTCGGCTGAGGCTATCTTCGGCTCGACCTCACGTGGCGATAATGACGTTCTGAGCGACCGCGATATCCTAATCGTCGACGACAACGTCCAAGCGCTCCGGTATTGGTCGCAGAAACTCGAAGAAGACGGCTGGTCGGTCGCGTCTTACACCTTTGCGAAACTCGAAGCACTTTCGCGCATGGGCGCGCTTTTCATCCAGCACCTCAAGCTTGAAGCCAGTATTATTGCAGACAGGGACGGCCGGTTATCGTCACTCCTGCGCTCATTCGAGCCGCGACGTGACTACAGCCGAGAACTCGCAGAAAATTGCCGACTCGCGGCGTTGGCGGGTGAGGTTCCGCCGGGATCACGCGGTGCCCTGCTTGCCGCCGATATCCTCTACGTGGCCACCCGAAATCATGGCGTACTGCTGCTGGCCGAGCGCGGGATTCATTGTTACTCGTACTCCGTTTTAATATGCGCTCTGGAGGACGAGCGTCTGATCCCCGCGGGCACGTCCCGTGACCTCGCCAGTTTGCGTTTTCTCAAGTGTCTTTATCGCGAAGGCGAGGCGGCGCATGGTGAACACATTCCAGAAGCGCTGGATCGAGCGCTAGCAGCGCTGCAGGCATATCAATTCCCTAGGCGGATGCGGCAGGTGGCACCTTCAGCGATTGTGCACGGACCAGCACCCAAGGAGCCTGCTTTCGCTTACCTTCATTTGCGCGACCTTGAGCGACGCCTGGTAGCTCTTAAGTCCGCCTATCCCGAGATCACCTTTGACAGCGATCTCGCCCGCCTCTCCTCTTGGATCGCTAACCCTCGCGCTTACTCAGCCCTGTCAGAACGAATAGCTCCCCGACTGCGGAATAAGATCGAAAATCTGCTTCGCGCCACGTCGGCCAGCCTCGATCCGAACAACCCAACCGCGAATCCGGAACCGGCCATAGTCAGCATTGGTAAAGGCTGAGGCGGCGAACCGTCGATCAGTGCCGCGCCCGCAGGCTGCCCATTCACGCTCGTTTCCTTCCCTGAGCCACGAAGCGGCGGTGATGAAGTCGAGGCGCGTATAGGAAACTGACCTTCAAGCACTGGCTGGAGTCGACCTTCTTCCGCCCCCTCTTCGGAACTCCGTTACGAAAAATAGTGCCCTCTTTGTGCAAGGATTTAAGTCGGAGTGTGATAGCTGGTCGTCGCAACTGCTGTACGCACATTTCACGGACACCCGAAGCTCATGTCTCTCTCCGGAATTTTCAGCTCACGCCACCAGCGCCGCACCTTCCTGCTGGCGTCCACACTGATTATCGTTGTTGCCTTAGCCCTTGTCTGGGCCATTTATTTTTTTTCGCCCGAGACGCGCGGTTGGAATGCGCTAATCAGCCTGCTCATCTCCGTGGTGGCCAGCGCCGTGTTCGCGTTCGTCTCTGCCATCTACATCTCCTATTTCTTCTTGGACCCTTCCGAGATTGAGGCGAAAACCCTCTTGCTGCCGCAAGATATCGGCCAGGCTTTACGCGATGTGGCGATGAATGCTCCAAACTACAAAATCTATGCTCGAACCGGCCGGCACTTCCGTGCAGAGATACTCCCGATTCTCATCGAGAAGGCCAGACGGGACCGTCACCCTATTGAGATCGAGGTCATTCTCCTGGACTTTCAGGACACGGATATCTGCAAGAAATATGCGGCTTTTCGGAAGACTGCCTCATTCGATCATCAACTCTGGGATAGGGCATATGTGCAGAAGGAGGTCATGGCCACTATACTCGCGCTCACGGCGGCGGCGAACGAGCATGCAGCCCTCATTCAGGTTGAACTATTTCTTAGCTCGCGCCTATCGACGTTCCGGATCGAAGGGTCGTCGCAAGAAATCATTGTTACCCGAGAGGATCCCAAAGACATGGCAGCTCGCTATCTCTATTCTCATCGGGACCATCCGGCTTTTGTCACCGAGTTCAACTGGGTGCGCGACGCAGCGACCCCTGTAAGAAAAGGAAAGGGGTGCTCGCTACCCGCTACGCTCACCGAGATGTTCGGCAAGCACGCCCTGATCGCCGAGCTTGAGGAACAGGCAACCAAGGCACTCGTGGCAAAATCACCGTATGCGCGCTAACCTCGGCTTCCCTCTCTCAATCGAATACATCCGCTCCGCACCCGTGGACGATCTTCTCAATGCTCTTAAGGCATGGCTGGTCAGGGAAAACCCCAACTGCTTGATGCACCCCCACGGCTTCTTCGTGGTCCCGTTAGATCGGACTGAATCAGAGGATTGGCGCTTCCATCTTTGGCCGGAAGGGCCAAGGATCGTCGCCGGCATGCCCGCCTTCATTCACACTCATGATCGTCATGTCGAAAGCCGCATTCTCCAAGGCGAGTTGACCAATGTTGACTATCAGGTGGCAGCCGTCGCGAAGGAGGGACGCCCCCTCTACAACGTCGGCTACGGCGGAGACCGCTACACGCGATCTACGTCGAATTTTCTTTACAAAACCGCCACCCGCGTCGCGGCAGAGATTCAAAACCGCAAGACCCTTGGTAAGGGAGAATGCTACCGCGTCGAGCGGCATGCCTATCATGAAGCCATAGCGTCGGAGCGGCTCACGACTGCGACACTCGTGTGGATGCACAGCCGGTTGCCCGGTCCGGTCCATGTCGTCGGGTGCGATGGATACCCCGTGAAAATCGAATTCCAACGGGTCGAGCATCGTGCACAGGAATTTGCCGGCCATATCGTGACCTGAGGTCAATGATCGTAGCAAGTACATCTTCGGTGACCGCTACGCCCTTCTGCGGCTCGCGGGCACTGAGGGATAAGGTCAGCCCGACTTCACGACAATATTGCCACCGGCGACCCATCGTGTGTCCATCGAGGGCACGACCGACTCTGGCCATGAGCCTGAAAGGCCTCAACTGGACATTCGGAATGTCTACTCGGGGTCGACCGCGGGCGCGAACGCGAGCTTTCGGGAAATGAAATGCCCAGCCGAAGGTCTATTTCTGGTCAGATCGCCTCATGCGACGCTCGCAACTGAACGAGTCCGCTCCGGCCGCTCGGCCTTGATCGCTTTAACGACCGCTCCTGGCGCATTTCGGTCCGGCAGCCTTGGGCCGACATGGGGAGCTACTTCGAACAAAGATGTAAGCTGCCCTCCCCATGCCAATCCAATGGCAGTCCTTCGGGCCTACCATTGCAGTTTGGTGTACCTTTGCTTCTATAGGCTCTAAGCGATTCCAAGAGGGGGATTTTTGCCTTTCCAGCTGCAGAAGGAACATCGTCAAAGCACGGCTCCCATAGTGCCGCATGACCAGCGCGATGCGCGACTGAAACACACGAACGGGGACAGGAATGTTGGACTTGTTTACTCCGCGATTCCGGGAAGAAAAGCTCCACAATTACTTTCGTCGCATCTCGGCCGACCCTCACTACGCAAAGGTCCAGCCTATCATTCAAAGCTGGGCGACAGGCCTGCTGGATCGAAGGGGAGAGAGCCAGAAATTCATCAACGAATTTCAAACGACATTCAATTCCTCGATGTGGGAACTCTATCTGAACAGAGCGCTGACCGATTTGGGCTGCAGTGTCGACTTTTCAAAGTCAGCGCCGGATTTCTTCGTCCGAGGACCCGGAAACTACGAGTTCAACATAGAGGCTGTCGTCTCTGACCAGCCTCCGACCGCGAAGCAGAAGAAGACCCTCAACGAGCAAGATTTCAAAACCCGTGGTGCGCTGAAACTTGCTGGGAAGATCAGGGACAAGCTGGATCTTTACCGCGGAAGCAATGGAAAGAAGCACCCGTATTCCTCGATGAGCCACGTGTGCAGTCGGCCATTTGTCATTGCAATCGCACCCTTCGATACCGACCTCTCGCTCACCCAAAACAACGAACTCATCAACATGGTCCTTTTTGGCTTGGCGCCGCCTTTGCTCGAAGGGCCAGACCTAGGAAAGCAAGACAAGATCACCTCTCTCCTGAAGCCTTCGGGTGCGCGAGTTGAGATGGGAATTTTCACGAACGATTCGTTCAAAGAGATCAGCGCCGTTTTCTTTTCTACGGTCGGGACCTTTGGAAAAGCAGTCGTTGAAAGTAAGATTGATAGGCTCGTCCGGGCGACCCGTTACAGGGTGATCGACAAGGACAGGATTGCGCCCGGTTCGGAGCTCTGGCAAGTCGGGACGCACCGGTTTCAGCTCGCCGCGCTGAACTACCTCCTCACGCAACGACGAGAGAGCGAGCATCAGGTCGGCGGTGCAGATGTGCTTATTCAGCACTCATCGTTTCATCGTGAAACCCATCTGGATGGGTTTCAGGTCTATTTCAATCCGTTTGCAGAGGTACCGTTTGAGCCAGAATTCCCATGGCCCGCAGAAATCGCTCTCAACTATTACGACGTCGAAAGCGGTGAACACATCCAAGCGCATCCTGACGGCGCGCTCGTTTCAAGGCAAGTTTATGAAATAGCCCCCGAATACATTCGGCTTCTGCTCGGCAGTTACGGCTTTCTTCTGTGATTGGGTCCCCTTTATGAAACAGGAGGCAACTACTGTGGCAGCGGGAACCGCCGCGAACATCGAACTTGCGGATCTGATCCGACGAAACGTGGAGTCTATGGCCTTCCCGCCGTCGGAAATAGAGGCGGCCACCTATGAGGAGGTGAGCGCGCTGCCGCGCGTAGTTGTTTCTCGGCCGCCCGCGGAAGAGCTTTTGGCGACTGGCTTCGTGCATTATGACTGTCACCGAAATTGCGGTGAGCAAGCTGCCAATGACCCGGATGGCAAAAGCAGACAGGTCACCGGATGGTTGCCTCATGGTGAAGACCTGATCCTCCATTCGGTCGCCATTATTGGAAATCAATGGATCTGTCTGACGCCGCAGTTAGTGCCTGCGCCGAACATGTTTGAGTTCATTCCTGACCCTCATCTTGAGTGGCGCAATGCAGATGGCGGCGCCACCCCGACAGCATTCCGTCATGGGAATGAAGTACCGAAAGCACTTCGCAGGGACCCAGGCCGTCATATCCGTATGCGGGACGAATTCCAGGCTCTCGTCGCAAGGGGACATTCGGTGATCGAAGCCAGAGATCTCATGGCAACGTCCGCTTTTTAGGAGATCGAACGTCGGTTCGGAATGACCGGAATGAGGCGCGAAGCTGCCGGTTGCGATGAACCACAGGCTTGACTGAACCAGCGGGTCAGATACTTTTTGCCTTGTGCTTTGAGAAGAAGCGGCGCCGTGCATTTTCTGAGCCGTGTGATAACCGACGACGGTCTGACCTCACGTCGAAGATAAAAAGAAACAGCACCAGCTTAGGCTGGCCGCGCTGCCGACACAGCTTCCCAAACAAGAATCTGGCTGCCGCCTGCGAGGTGTGCGGCCCTGAACGCTTATGGAGAGGAACATGCGGTTTGCATTGGTGAACAATATTCGGTGTCAGGCATCGCCTGGAACGATCGCTTTCTGCCCGGGCTGCTCGCAGCCAATGACTGCAAGGTGCGGAATGCAAAGGATCTGGCATTGGGCGCATCGCGGCAACAGGAACTGCGATCCGTGGTGGGAGCCAGAAACCCCGTGGCATCACGGCTGGAAGGACCAATTTCCAGCGGGATGGCAGGAGGTGATCCAGCGTGACGAGGCAGGTGAGAAACATATTGCAGATGTGAAGACCGAATATGGCTTGGTCATCGAGTTCCAGCACTCGCACTTGCAAATGCAGGAGAAGGCAGCACGCGAGGGCTTCCATCGAAATATGGTCTGGGTCGTGGACGGAGCGAGGCTGAAGAGAGATCGATCCCGGTTTCTTCGAGGTCGAAGGCTTTTCAAGCCCATACCGGGGACAAGCATTTTCATTATGCGTAGCCCAGAGGAAAGCTTTCCCGTAGCGTGGGTTAGATGCACTACGCCGGTGTTCTTCGATTTCGAGGGTATCGCGGCACTAAATGAGCCGTCGGGACCAAATCGCGGCATGCTCTGGTGTTTGTTGCCGGAGCGCGTCGAAGGGCAGGCCATAGTTGCGGCAGTTCCGCCAAATGCATTCTTGAATGCGGCTCGGAAGCGGGCGGAAATCTTTCCAGTTCAAACGGTAGTGGAAATGGTCGCCACCAGACTCAGGCACGAGCAGGTGCTGGAGGCCAGACGTTGGGCCTATGCTCTTCCTCCGCGCCGGGGGCGATCGTTCCGCCGGCATCGCCGATCGAAATACTAACCCGCTGCTCACCTATTGCGAGTAGAAGCTACTGCACACGAATGTTCTTAGACGAGAAGCTTGAAACGTTCGGAACTGGCGCTATTTGCTCGTTCGCATCGACGAGACGAATGGCAACATTCCACGCTTTGCGGGAGTTCAGTTGCGAACGTCGCATGACGCCGCCAGATCGTTTCCGGAAGGCCTCGAAAGGCCAAGCGTTGTGCTATTTCATTTTCTTGCCTCCGGCTTCCGCAGCGCTATCGCGGGACCGTGGTCCGCAGTAGACGGCAGAAACATCACGCCGGCTCTTTCGAGAGCCGTTCGAACCCTGTCCACTACGTCAAATGCGACCCCCTTTCCGCCAGCTTCGATCCTGACGATCGTTTGACGGCCAACCCCGGCACGCTCGGCCAGCTCTTCTTGGCTGAGCTCTAGCAGCGCTCTCGCTACCCGCATCATCCGGATGGTTTCGGAAAAGGACTCCATCGGCCAACGAAGCGAGTAGTGATCTTAGTTGTCAACAATTGGTACAATAAGTACCTGATTATAGACGAAAGGATTCGAATCAGGTACACAATGGCCAATTCGGCAACGCGATGCCTATCCAGCGGCCAGAAAGCCAGTGATTCGGACACCGCAGGTAAGAGCGAGTTAGGGGGCGTGCAGGAGGTGGACCGCAAATGCAGCGGCTCACCAGCAATGCGAGAAGAGAGACGTCATGCTGCGCTTTGGACCAAACATCGATCTTGATTTGACGGCTTTCGGGGATGAAAGAGTCCGGCTTGAGGCTCTAGTCGCCGACCTTTGGCACGTTAGTCTCAACAAGTGCCCGGCGTCGAGCGCCACACGCGATGCGCCGATCTTGGAGGAATGGCGTTTGGCACTTCGCCCGACCCTTTGCCTCACCGGATTGACCACAGGACATCCGAAGCTTCCGGGTCAGCAACGGGCGATTGTGACGTCTGGCCTGTGGATGTTCTCTGAGCAACTCGGTTTGGGAAGAACAGAATCCCGGTGGTATCAGCTGGGAAGGCCGGTCAGTGATGTCTCGAAGGATTCGTGAGATGGCGACCGCTCCGCAAGAAGGAATCCCATTCTCCCGCACGTGTTTCGACACCGACTGGGTCAGGGATGCCACAGAAATCCAGGACTCCATCGGATCGGCCAGTCTGACAAGCCAAGGCCAGGGCACGGTACAAGTCTCCGCTGTCATGCGCAGGAGTCCGGCACGGCGATGCAGCGGCATCTCAGACCGGATACGCCTCACTCGAGACTCTGCCGAGTACTGGAGCCAACTCATCGACGTGTGCCTGGAGGTGCTCCAGGGGTCGAGGAGCGACCGTCCGTCAACCCCCAGCAGTCGACCTACAGAACATGATCAGGAGCCATCATGAAACTCTGGATCTGGTCCGACCTGCATCTCGAGATGCAGAACCCCGTGTACGTGGACAGGGCTCCGGAAGCCGACGTCATAGTCTGCGCGGGAGACCTCTGCCATGCCGACACGCTCGGCGATCACGCGCAGCGGCTCATCGAGCGCTATGGGTTGCCGATGATCTTCGTGCCCGGCAATCATGAGTTCTACAGCAATCGCGGAATCTGGCCGCCCCGAACGAAGCCTTCTGACCATCTTCTGATGAAGGAGGTGGCCGAGGCGTCGCGATCGTGGCGGAATCGGCTTTACGTCCTCGACGACGACTCTGCGGAGCTGGGTGGTGTACGGTTTGTTGGCGGCACGCTGTGGACCGATTTCAGAATGGACCTGGTGAACGACGCCGGCCTTTCGCGGCGGATGCAATTGGCGCTCTCGACGCTGGCTGATTTCTCGAGGATCTGGCTTGGCGATAGTAAACTGCTGACACCGCAGGTCATGCTCGGGTTTCACTTGTTGACGCGCGGCTTCATCGAGCGAGAGCTGGCGATCCCTTTCAACGGCAAAACGGTCGTCGTCACGCACAATCTGCCCCATCCGGACTGCACACCTGCGGCTTACGTGGGCAGGGAAACCAACTTTCTGTTTGCCTGCGGCAAGGAAGCTTTCGAGGCAATCCTGAAATCGGATGCAGCCCCGGCCCTGTGGATTTGCGGTCACACGCATCATCCCAGCGACATCAGGGTTGGCCGGACGCGGATCGTCTGTAATCCGATGGGCTACCTCAGGGTCGCAAGCGAGCGCGACAACGGTTTTCAGTGGGATCTCGTGATCGACACGGAGGATCTGTCGTGAAGACCCGGAGTGCCATGCCCTGCAGGCCGGATAGTCCGCAGCCTCGGACGCTTGCGGTGATTTTGCCGGAGACGGCAGCGCTGTGCCGCCTGCTGTTTCTAATGGCCGCGATCGGAGAGAACGTGATGCCCGGTTCCAAGCCGAAGTCTGCTGCCGCTAACAGATCGAACGTCATCAAGACTGATCTCCTGGCGAGGGCGTATCTGGATATTCTCGCCCGGCAGGAGGGCGTGCACTCCAGGCCGATGCTGCGGGCTGGGTCGGGCGACCCATCCGATCCCGTCGAAATACTCCTCGACGACCTGATGGACACGCCAGAGGACGAACGCGTGTCGGTCCGCCCCGATCTCGCTGCCGTGGCGGTGCTGACGGCCCGCGCTGTCGAGGCTGAGCCCGGGCTCACACGGACATTGCGGCGCGGCGCGCCGGTCGTCACCATCACCACCCTTACGCCCGACCGCGTTGCATCGGTCCGCAAGGTGATCGAGGTTTGCGCCCTCCCGGACGAGCGTTCCATTGTGACCAGCGGCCGCCAATCGAGGCCTGGACGGGACGAAGCGCTGATCGTCGCCAGGGACGGAACCGAAAAGAGCCATAAGCCCGACTCTGGTAACGACTTGGTCGCCGACGCGCTGCATGCGCGCTCGACGATCATCGGCATCGCGCCCGATCCACGGCGGCAGCTGCCGCACGATCTGATGCGCTCGGCGGAGTTCCATCTGGTCCTGCCGGAAATCGATCAGAGCGCCCTGTTGCTCGTCATCGAGGCAGTCACCGGCAAGCGGCCGGAGCGATCGATCGATGCAGCGGCCATCCGCCTGCTCGACATCGCCGATCTGGTGCTTGCGTTGCGGCCGGACCGCAGCCCGGATGATTGCATTGCAAAGCTTGAGGGACTCATTGCACGGAAGGGTGAGTTCCATTCCGATGGACCGGCACTTGAGGAGCTCGATGGCTATGGAGAAGCAAAGGACTGGGGCCTCGAACTGGTCTCAGATTTCGCCGACTACAAGGCGGGTCGCATCAGCTGGGACGAGGTGGACAACCGCGGGCTGCTGCTTTCCGGTCCTCCCGGCGTCGGCAAGACGAGCTACGCCCGGGCGCTCGCAAAGTCGGCACGCGTGCCGCTCGTCGCGACCAGTGTCGCAGACTGGAATGCGGCAAGCTACCTGTCAGGCACGCTGCAGGCGATCAAGGACGCTTTCGCGCGGGCTCGCCGTCTGGCCCCCTGCATCCTGTTCATTGACGAACTCGACGGCATTTCTGACCGGGCGCGCCTGAGCGGGGACTATGTCGAATACTGGTCGCAGATCGTCAATCTGTTTCTGGAGCTGCTGCAGGGCATCGAGGAGCGGCCCGGCGTCGTCGTGATCGGCGCCACCAACCATCCTGACATGATCGACGCTGCCGTCAAAAGGGCAGGACGGCTCGACCGTGAGATCGGGATCGCAAGACCCGACGTGAAGGCGCTTGCCGGGATCTTTCGTCATCATCTCGGCGACCAGTTGCGGGAAGCCGACGTGATGCCCGTCGCTTTAGCCGCACGGGGCGCAACCGGCGCTGACGTCGAGGCCTATGTGCGCAGGGCCCGAGGCGCTGCGAGGCGCGGACGCCGCCCACTTCAGCTCGACGATCTGTTGGCCGAGGTCCGTTCGAAGCGGGAGCCTCCCTCCCGCGAGGAGCGGCGACGGCTTGCCTTGCACGAGGCAGGCCACGCTGTCGCCGCCACCATGCTCGGGTGCATGGAGGTCATCGGCGTCTCCATCGGAGATCGGGAGGGGCTGACCCAAATCGTCAAGATAGACGGAGGCACAAGCCCCGAGCACTGCAACGACATCATGGTCATGCTGATGGCCGGTCGCGCCGCCGAGCAGCTGGTTTTCGGCAACCTGTCGGCAGGCGCGGGCGGCGTGCCAGGTTCCGATCTTTCCCATGCGACCGAACTCGCCAAGAAGATCGAATTGAAATTCGGATTTGGGGAGTTCGGTCCAGTCTTCCTTCCCGACGGTGCGCATGACCCGCTCACCACGGTTCCGGGACTGTTCGTCGCCGTAAGGAATCGCCTGGAGCGTGCGATGGCGGACGCTATGGAGTTGCTGGAGAAGAACAGGGCAGCCCTTGATGCAGTTGCGGACGCGCTCGACCGATCAGGCTACTTGTCTGCTGGCGAGGTCTCCCAGCTCGTTAGCAATGCCGACGGTTGGCACTGAAAATCACAACATGACCGAGGCTGAGCTGCGGAGTGAAAGTGTGTCCTGAGAAGCTAGACGCGTTGGCCGCAAGGCCGTTCTGGAGCAGGACAGCGGTCGATCCCATCACGGAGGGGCTGGAGGCGGAGAACCTTGGGGGTTCCGAGCCGGGTGCCATCGTTGACGAAATGAGGACGCGCTTACCCCGCGAAGATGTTCGCGCGGCGATCGGAATGAAGAGATCCATTAGCGCCAAGATGTGAATCTAGGCGAAGATTTTCTGCGGGAATGAAATCCAAGGATTCAATCCTATGAAGGTATGGTTGCTCTCAGATTTGCATCTGGAATTTGCTGACCTGCGGAGGCCACTGACCATTCCAGACGCCGACGTCTGCGTGATCGCTGGTGATCTCTGCCGAGCCCCCGCCAACGGTGTTTTTTGGCTGGCAAAACACATCGCCCCCGCAATGCCTTGCGTCTATGTCGCCGGAAATCATGAATTTTACCGAGGTTCGATCCGAGAAGGACTTGAGGACGGTCGCAATGCCGCCGCAGGCTTCCCGACCGTTCATTTCCTGGAGAATGACTCTGTCGTTATCGATGGCGTCCGCTTCCTCGGCGCGACGCTCTGGACGGATTACCGAATCGACGGGCACCCGGACCTCGCCATGGTCTACGCGCGTGAACGAATGAACGATTACAAGCTGATCGCGAAACAGCGCAATCCTTGGCAGCGTTTCGTTCCCGAGACAGCATTCCGAATGCATCAGGAATCCCGTCTGTTCCTCGATTCCGCTCTGAAGACGGATCCAATCAAGACCGTCGTCGTCACCCATCACATGCCGCACGCAGGGTCGATTCCTTCGCGCTTCAAGGGTGATTGGTTGAATGCCGCCTTTGCGTCGGACCTGTCCAATGTGATCGAAGACGGACGTCCAGCTTTGTGGGTGCACGGACATACTCACGACAGCTGCGATTATCAGCTCGGAAGCACGCGCATTATCTGTAATCCACACGGCTACGATGGCGAAAACACTGAGTTTGACCCGGCGTTAGTCGTGAGGGTGTAGGCATGCGGCGCTGCCGGCAAGGAATGGGGCCATTGTGCGAAGCGACCGCAATTCCGCACGATGGGCACAACAACTCCGATGCTCGTAACGGACGCGAAGGACAAACTCTGCACCTTTGGCAGGCCAGCCCCACAGTGAACCAACCCATTATCAGCGGCAATCGTCGTAGCGTCGTTTCGTTATGTGTGAAAACCGCGTCTCAGATGCTCGACATTCGTGTCCTTTTAGCGCTTTTCGATTTCTTCCGTGATCACTGGCGAGCCGTAGCTTCATGACTAATCCACAATCTTCTATAAACGATCAATTTTTACTTCTGTCGTGTTCTCCTATCCTATTTGTTATTTTTCCACTGTTGACAACGCAAGGAGTCTCTGCAATTTTATTTACTTCTGCCTATAATAATAACGCGCTTCCGCAGGGGGGGGGCGATGGCGGCTAAACGGGACCTGCATAAAAATGGTTTGCGGCCGGATGGCGGTCAGCAGAACGATGGCTTTGTTGTAGCCGGAGCGACAATGCTCGCCTTCAACAAGACTTCAGTGGCGGAAGCGAATGGTGATTTGGCTGCCAAGAAGGCAACCGAATCGGATCCTCTAACTGAGTCAGCCCCGAAACCTGCTAATGAAGCCGTAAGCGAAGAGCAGGCTGGCTCAACTGCCCAAATTGAAAGGCAAGACATAGGCGAAAACGAGAAGCCGCTCGTTGTTGCGAGCCCGCGATCGAAGCTGCTCCAACCCAAGAAGCAGTTCGGGCGGATCACAGATTCATCTCACCGGGGCGAGTGTCGTTCACGGAGGCTATTAAGCCATGTCGAACTGGGGCTTTCTTGATGGTCATTCGCCGGTCGCGATCGATTCGTTTTAGGCATTGCCGGCTGTGGCGGGCACGCACTCATACCTAGGGGGGAGAAATGGGCAATTTCTACACAGACGTTATTCAAAAAGCGGCAGTGTTTGCGTCCAAGGATCGAGTTTCAGACGCAAACCTGCTCGAGCCGGTAACCCGCCATGGGGTCCAATCGATCATCGAGGATGCCGCAACCCATGGCATTAAGCTGATGGTGTTCGAAACTTTTCGAAGCCGGCAGCGTCAAGCGCTGCTATTCGAACGGGGTGCCAGTAAATTGAGAAAGGTGGGCGTTCATCACTACGGCCTTGCCTGCGATATTGTGAAAGACGTCGCCGGCGAACCTTCTTGGAAGGGAGATTTTTCGTTTCTGGGCGTTTTTGCGAAGAGGAATGCGCTCATCTGGGGTGGTGATTGGGGTGAACCTGGGAGCAGGCACAGTTTTATAGATGCTGACCACGTACAGCGCTGCACTGTCTGGCGACAAGCGGATTTGTTTAGCGGTGCATGGTATCCCAGCGGCGATTATGCCCCCTACAATGACAATCCTTAGCCCTTGGATGTGTATGCAGTAGCGGAACCAAGGGACTTTTCGGGGGAGCTCAATGAAAGTTGCCCTGGCTGTATTTGTAGTTCTAAGCCTTCTTAGGTTTGCAGTGGCGAGCGCGGAGGCCGTCACCCAACGCATCGCCCTGCCGCCCCAAACGATCACCATTGGTGGCGGCGGAGGATCTACACCTGTCCGTAACGCGTACTGCCTTGATCTTTGCCGGTCTACACCCAGCGGGGAGATGAAGTTGCTGATGGGCCCGGGTACGAATGGCGCAACCGTAAAACGGATGTCGGATGACGGATGGCGCATCGTTGCCGCTGAAAGGTGCGATCGCCCAAGATTGGATTGCGAGACTTTCGGCGCTGCTCATTTCGCCTTCGAAAGAGGGAGCGCACTCCTCACGAAACCTTGGATGACTCAAGATGTCTGAGACTCGAAGGCTATTCTATCTGGCCATTATCATGTCTGTGTTAGTCAATGTTTGGAGCGCCTCTGCGGAAGGCAAGGTTGTTCCTCCTGACAGAGTGGTCGAAATCAGTGACAAATGCCCGGATAACGAGGATTTTTGTCAGGTGACGGTCGTTTATCCTTCCGTGCGACACAAGCGGGGAGGCAAGATTTACGTAAATGGTGGGCCGTCGATCTTAGGTGTAGACCAGTCAAATATAGCATCAGCGCATTTTTCTATTCACACTTCAGCTAATTTGCAAGTGGATGTTTACAAGTGGAAACGAGGTTGCGGTAGGTATATTTCATTTTTTCAGGGTGGGCGAATCCTTTATCAAGCAGAGCTTGGTATGAACGAAATAAGTTCTGGTGTTGGGCCGCGTAACGACATGTCGTTATCTCGTTACCTCTTTACGCTCCCAGCCGGGGACGTGTCGATGCAGCTCGATGGGAACGTTCGTCGTTGCAAATTCATGGTGACCGCTGGAGTGACAGGAATTGACAAGAATCTTAAGGAGCAGCTTCGTGACTTGAAAATTAGTCGAGTGGTCATTCAGAGAGGTTTAGGGTCGGTAGTCGATTTAACTGCACTGTCTGTTACACCATCTGCGAAATGGAACCGCAGGCTATTCGACCTCAGGATAGATCGGTATTGTTCAACAAGTAGAAATAAGCGGAGTTCTCCATTCGATTTCGATACAGATTATGATAGTAATAATGGTGATATAGATAAAACGCTCACTAGGCTAAGTTGGGGAAATAATTCGTTCAACTTCGTGCGAGATGCATGCAATGCTCAAGGTTATAGCGCGATCTTAGAAAATAGATTTCAAGAACTATATGACGCGCTCGTCGAGACGAACTCATTCAAATACTTTGTTAAGGTTCGCCTTTTCGACCGTGATTATGAGTCGGCGAAGGGCAGCACACCTTCGCTCCCCAGCGAGACAATGAATGCGATTGCAGACGCTTTGGATGTTTCAGTTCTAAATCTGTATGTCGAAGCATCGCAGGGGAACTGCAGCTCCTACCAGATGGCGCTCCTACCGTTTCAAATCGTTGGACTGAATTTATGTTTGCACAGTGGTTCAAATGTCGAAGAGCTCGGTCCCGCAGTCAGGGCTGGCGCGCGCAAGATTTCCGACTTTCCAGGTTCGAAAGGGGGCTCCCTCCATAAATCAGTCGCAGGTCTCATTCCGATGGGAGCGCATGCCGATTGGCTGACTGACACAGATGATTACGTCAAGGTCAAAATCACTGGGCAAAAGTCTTGGGTAGGCGCTTCTTCTGGCTTATGGGAGACCACTTACCTGGCGGCGTTCCTGTTTGACAATAGGTCCAAACTGGGCGTCGAGGTCGACGGTACGGTAGCATCCGGGGCTGGATCTAACGTGCCACCAGAGAGCGATTTCGTGCAATCAATGGACCAGACACCTGGCTATAAGCTCAGTGAGTTCGCCCAAAGACTCAGCGTTGAATTGAGAGACTCGCTAGTTGGGTCTGTTCATTAGTTAAGGGTAGCTGCGGCGGTAGATGTCTCTTTCGACGGAATTACTTCGCTGGCGGGTGCCCCTGCGGTTGCAGATGTTAGCTCCACGTTGACATGAATAGCCGAATCCCGAAGATAATACGTTACAATTGTTGCCACGTAGGCTCCAAAACATCCATATATTACAGCCAGTGCAGTCTTGTAGTCTTCAAACGTCATCGAAGAGAAACGAAATGCCTTTACATATGATAGTGCCGTTAGGGTAACAATAAGAAGTAGTGGTGGGGTAATCGCGACAGCTGCCTGAAGTTTTGGGACCAGTCGATTATCATTCTGTATTGCAGTGGTATGTTGAAAGTAGGCTACAACGGTTGCAACGTGTGAGGAAAGCAACGGAAGCAATATCCCGACTGTCGTTGTAAATTCATCGAACTTGAAACCTCCAATAACCCAGAGAAGTATGAGGCTCAGGACAAGCACGATATAGCCGAAAAAGACGATGCTAATGAGCCAATTTCGGATTGACGAGTAGGTCATATGTTCTTCCCTCTTGTCCGGCGTGGATGGCTTGAAGAACAAGGAAGCGGGCCCGCGTGTGAGACAGTCTGGCGGTTTGACGAAAAGTGTAGCCTGATTGGTGTTACCCCGCCGTCTTTGTCTTTTCCTATCGTAGCATAGACCCTTTAGGGTGTCTTGCTGCCGATTGCCGAGGCGTAATACTCGATGATGATTTTTGAAAAAGGTCGGCCCTCCTGCGGATTCTCGGCCAAAGGCCTGCGGTCCGGAGCGCGATGGCGAATGCCTTTTATACTGGTTGCGGTTGGCGGCCGCTGGCGCAGCGCCTTCACCGCCTCAAACGGGTTCGGCTCTATCACGAGCTGATCAAGATCATCCTCGCGACCTTGGCTCATCTGCAGCAGGCGGTGGCGCGGGTGGCCATGGCGCGGTCCAATCGTCGAACTCTGGCAGGCCAGGCTCGGTCACTATCAGCGTATGCCACCCGCGACAATCTGAGCCGGGCCAAGGCCTGCGGCGTGTGCGACATGGCATTCCACAACAAGGCCTGCCTGAAGATCGAAGACATGGTCACGAGCCGCTGGGTTTGTCGCAAGCTGAGAAACTTCCGCGCCGATATCGAGTGCCGGAATCTCATGCCTGATACGCGCGTACTGCTTGACGCGATGCTCCTGGCGCGGCTTCGAAGCTTGCGTCCTGGTCCTTGGTCGTCGCTTACAATCTCGTCCCCACCTCATGCCGACCTGACGCCGAGCCCCGTCCCGAGCAGCAGAAACCGGCGAGCGCCGGCCGCTGGCAATGCACGAATCTTCGCCAGTTCAAGGTTCCCCAGGTAGCCCTTACGTGTGAAACCGAAACGAAGGATTCGGCGTTACGTTGTCTGACAGTTCGGTCATGATCTCGCCGACTTTTTTGGCAAACAAGAGAGTCACCGGAAGGCGAGTGATGCCGTCACTTGAATTCCAGTTCATCTTCGATAGCGTCAGAATTTCTTTCGACCGTGCTTCAATGTCGGTCGGACCTGCGGATCCGATTTGCAACGGCGCCGGAATATGAGCACCAGGAAATTCGTCCCACCACGGTACATACCCGCTAGTAAAGAGATAGGAGTCACCTTCGATCTGACAGAGCGTTCCCCGCCAAGGCTCTTCCGAACCCTTTCGAACAAGTCTGAACGGTGTCTGTCTGAGCCAAACAAGATCGCAGGTTGGTACGATGTCCTTGGTGCCTTCCCGGAATCCCTCCTCTTCCTCAGGCTGGTACATCGACGTCTTGTGAACGACGACTCGCTTTGGCTTCACACCCGTTCGTTTTTCGTAGCCTTGCAGGATGTCACGCATCATCGCGAATGCCTGCGACTTGTTGAGATAAGGCTGCCTGTCACGGCGTTGTTCGTGATCGATATGTGCCCCCTTCAGGCAGAACGGCTCGTGATCCGACGAGAAGGCTTGAGCGACGCTCGCGTAGACGAGGTGCCCACCTCGTTTCTTCAGATGGTGAAACGACACACCGATAAAACACACGCCTTCGGGAAGATCGGCCGGTCGCCAAGGAAGACCACCCGACTTATAGTACAGCGCCGTCGCGAAGTTCCAGCTTCGCGTGGCCTGGCTGTGCCCGGCGTCCTCTGCGCGATCGATCGTACCTCGGCGTAGCACCTGGATCGGGACAGCGTTTTCATATTTGTGGATCGTGGCCTTCAATGCCCGATAGAACGTGCGGAAAAGCAAATCCTCCGCAGTCGTTCGCAACGCTTCGGCCTCGGCGAGTTCCTCCTCCGTCGGGGCAAAAAGGTCGCCTTGGGCGCTTTCTTCCTCGCGCTTGAGGATTTCCAGCGCCCTTCTCTCTTTCGCAGAAAGTTCAGGGTTCTGAACACGAAGATCACCCAATGCGTCAGGAATGCATACGACGATGCAATCCGGACGAACGTCACCGAACATAGTGCTGATAGGGCCTTCGAAGAGTTCGATGAGTGCCTCGAATTCGCTACCGCTGATGCGCTCTCGAAAAAGACGGTCAAATTGTGATTTATCGATTGTCCGGACGAATTCCGATTCGATTTGGAATTTGGCTCCCAGTGCCTTCTCGGCTCCAGGCCAATCCCGGAATCGGCGCGCATTGCGTTCCCGCGCCGCTTTGAAGGCATCCATCCCCCCGACCCATGCGTGCGCCGCGCTTATGTCGCCTGCAAGACCCACCAAGCCAACGCGGATAGTGCGCAGCCCGCGGTGGTCTGCTGGACCATTCGCGCAAAGCGCACGACGGGGATCGAAGTCTCGCCGTCCGTTGCTGAATTGCAGCTCCGGTTCAGGCAGACATTTGATTTTTATCGCCGTTCGCATCGAGCAATCCTTCTTCAGGAACGTCCAGTGACATGAAGGCACCTTCAAGGAGCAGATCCTCGATGGGCCCCTCACCAAGATTCACCACGGGCGCACCTTGAGAGATGAAACGGGCCCAAAATGTTAGGTCGCTCTCAACACTCTGGTTGCGGTCGAACTTTATTCGTCGGGTCGCTTTCGCAGTCCTGGCGTATCCTGGCAGGGGGGTGCGTGCGTCCGGCCCCGTGAACATGTAGAACGGCTTGACGCGCACGCCCCAAACCGATCCCAGTCGGGCGATCTCGTATGCGATCCCTTCGTTCTCGAACCACACACGGGGAGGATCGGAACGCTGTTTAACGACTTCGCGTGGCACCCCACGGCGATGCGGAGTGTCGTAGATCATCATCCTCGGCCCGTTCTTTTCTCCGAAGAAGTAGGCGCGCCGGTTCGATTTGCGGCCAGGTTCGATCATGAGTCCTTGATCGCGCAGGCTATAGAGATGACTTTCAAAATGCTTACGGAGCAGCCACGACAGAACGCGCGCCGCATCAGGATCAGCTTCCAGCTCTTCCCGGGGACTCTCGCGAACGCTGCTCTCGGTCAGTACGGGCGCGAGAACTGTTTGTAGCAATGGCGCGGGTGCGAAGGACCAGAGTTCGCCGGAATGAACCAATGCCTTGCCAATTTCCTCAAGAGGCGCCTTTTTAGCGATCGCCTCCATGGTTCCGGAAACGCGCACTCTCGACACCAACGGAGGGAGTGACGAGAACGGCATCAGATTGACAATGTAGGTACCTATTGGGCGCATATCACGCGCTACCGTTGCAAACGCGCCGGACGCATTCGGCTGGAATATCTCCGCTCTGAAATCCTCGCTTCCGGGTGGGACGCTGAAAATTGCGGCGCCATCCCCTTCCTTCGCAAATTTAACGACATCAGACAGGCCAGTGCCCGCCCGCTCCATGACACTCATGCCGTAGAAGATGTCGCATAGGGCGCGATTACGCGGTGAGGTCAATTCGTGGACTGGCTCGAAGCGCCCACGCACGTCTAATTTAAGCTTGTCGGCAACGCGCTCTGACAGCCGCCCAGGATTCAAAAAGGAAATACCATTATTGCCCTGCGCATTAATGGTCGCGGGCCGGCCATCCTCATAGTCACGGTGAACCAGCAGATTGATGCAGAGCTCGATCAATGCACGTTCATGGAAGGCGCGCCGCTCTTCGTGCCTCCCTCGCACCTTCACCTTGAGGACCGGGTTGACGTCAGGTTGGTCCAACCAGTCTAGAAGATCACCTCGTTGCCTGAGGAGATTGCCAGTGAAGACCCTGCGCTTTTTTCCGTCGACCGTGGCGGTAACAACAGCATGGGGAAGAAATCGTTGCGGATCACGTCCGAAAAGAAGCACTGCTGCGATGCTGGGTCGCTCAATACCGGCTTCATCGACCAGGAGGCCAAGCTCACGTAGAAATACCTTGAGCGTGCCTGACGTAGGCTCCCGCAGGCCTAATTTGCGAGAATACTGAAGGGCCGTATGGAGGGCCAGATCCAAATCAAGATCGGCAAGGGTCGCATCCTTCATTGACCGATCGTCGAAGTCTGGCACGGCATCTGCGATAGGGACTCCCAGATTTCGTTGCTGGCGCGCTAGCTCTTTGTCGAGATCCGCGAACATCTCATCGAATCCGTCGATATCGCAGAGCCTGAAATTGCCGCCTAGCCGCCGTTGAAGCACCTCCACGTTGGGGTGGAGTTCTCCGCCGCGATGGCACCAGAAGATTCCCTTCTTGAACGCCAGATCGCCGGTCTCGCCGAGCAAGCTGGACATGATCGAGGGTTCGGCGCCTCGGTAGCCGATCACGATGAGGGGCGTGGACTGCAGGAGAGGCAACAAGACTCCAACCAGTTTGGGGTCGAGTTGCGCGACCTCCTCCGCCAGATTCCTGTCTGTGTATTGCTCCGCTTTACCGTGCAGCCACACGATTTGCGCGCGGTTAAAAATGTCGAACTCTCGAAAATCGTCGGGACCGCGGTTCACCTCCGCGACGTGACGAATATGTGGTCGCTTGTCGTTTAGAACCCGCGGAAGGCACATGTCGAAGTTCGTCGTAAGGATTGTTCCGACCAGCCCGCGCAGGACAAGTTCCGCGAGGTGTCGATATCCGCTCCCAATCTCGGCATTAGGCGCGATCAAGTCGAGCAGTAATCTCTGCCGATAGGCTTGCGGTCGAAGCAGATGCTTGACGGCCAATGGGAAATTTTCCGAGAGCCTTGCAGGGTCACGGATGAACCAGGGCTGATTGGCAAGCCACGCCATCCATTCCGAGGTCTTAACCTGCTCCGGTAGAACTTGGCCGGCAACCACGCGCTCGGCGTAGTAACGCCTCGCGATGCGTCTGACGCTTTCGTCGGCAAGCGGTACCCCGGAAGAGAACGATGCGCCGGCACCGAGCAAAACCGTCGGACGGGCCTCATTTTGAGGGCTAAGGATCGACACAAGTTCACGAACAGTATCTGAGTGGCTCATGCGTTAGCCCTGATTCGATCATATCGCTCGACCAGAACAATACACGAACAAGTATCAAGATATAGATACAATTCGCCTCCACCGACAGAAATGTAGCAGTTGGATCGCGGATCGGCCTTGGCCCATCACGGGCGGCGAAGGTGAAGACCGCCCGACCTGGCGACGATCTTGCTGCCGCGGCCGCTAGCAGGCCGCTTTCAGGCAGCATCTGGTCATTCCCGATCGCATGCCTTGATGTCCGCCTCTGGCGCAATTGGTAGATCCACCGGTGGTCAGAACCGCGCAAAGTGAGTGTGAAACCCAATTCCACTTTCAAAAACAAGCACCGTGTCATCTGTCATCGGCTTGACTCATCGCGAGCGGCGACTGATTTGGTTCACTTGATCATTCATCGTAGACTGAGCAATGAAGCGTACCTTCAGCCGAGAAGAATTGTATGACCTCGTTTGGTCAACTCCGATTGCGACACTCGCTGAGCAGTTCGATATTTCTGATCGAGGATTAGCCAAGACTTGCGCACGCTACCAAATACCCGTGCCCGGTCGTGGCTATTGGGCGAAGGTGGAGGCAGGCCAACCTGCGACGAAAACGCCGCTTTGGAAAATTGAGAATCCCACTCTGGAGACAGTGCATATAGGGGCCTTCAAACCGGCCGTGAATCCTTACGTCGCCTTTGCAATTGAGGCGGCCAACACGACTGTCAAAAAATCGAAGGCTGAACGGGAAGCGAGGCCCGTGCGGGAGAAACATTCGGATGCTCTATCTTCCAAGGAGCCGATAGTTTTCGAACCCGTAAGGCGCCCCCATGACTCCATATCAAGTCTTGCGGCGGCGGTGAAATCTGCAAAATGCGACCAATACGGCGAGGTCTCCGTTCCGGGTGTTCGAGTCCACCAAAACTCACGGATTCGGGTGATAGCGGTCCTTCATCATCTCGTCGTTGCTCTCGAGAAGAGAAATATCACCAGTGGTTGCATCGAAACCGGAATCAAAGCCGCCATCGATCCCGATAGCGTGCGGTTTGAAATCAGCGAAAGCCGCAACCGCGAGAAGCATATCCCTACACCAGCTGAACTCAAGAAACACGAGGATCACGAAAGGCGGCGTGAGATAGCCCAACGCCGGGGCCAATGGTTGTATCCCGAAAGCTTCTGGCCTGAGTACGACTATGTCTATTCAGGAAAACTGACCCTCGAAATTCAGAACTGGGCTGACGGTGCCCGAAAGCGTTGGGGTGACGGCAAGCATCAGACGTTAGAATCGATGCTTGAAGCAATGGCGGACGGTGTGCTGTTCCATCTGGCGTACGAGAAAGCCCGTCGGGAGGAACGGGAAGCGGAAGACCGCCGCCGCAAGCATATGGCGCACAGACGAGAGCTGCACAAAAAACGGCAAGAGCGGGAGGCGAATAGACTGATTTTCCTGCGACAACTGGCCGATTGTCAAAGAGAGGCCGCTGACCTTCGGGTGACGATTGCCAATGCTTCCAATTTTTTGCCGCAAGCCAGTCTCGAATACCTTCGCATGATCGGATGGGCGGAACAGCGGCTGGCACATTTGGAAGCTCAAAGCCGGTTAGACACCCTGACATCAAACTTGCGAGAACAGAACCTTTTCCCGGAACCAGATGATCTTCACGATCCCGACGGTGATCCACCACCCCCAAGGTATTGGGGTGATTGACCACTGCAGCGCTCTCGGCAATGCAGCATCGCGGCACGGGGGTGTTTCTGCACTGCCATGGCTAGCTGTGACTCAACTGAAAGTCCGAAGACCGCTTCTGGCGTGAACCAAATAATTTGGAAGGCGACATTTCGAAAGAACAGCAGCCTCAAGGTTGATAAACGAATTCCATACCGTAAAAGATACGCAAGATTCGCTCTTGGGGGGGCGGCCATGACAAAACCATTTTACGCGGAGCCGATCCTTAATTCTCCGTATTTGCCGCCCACGCGGCATCACGCGCTGGGGGACGACGGTCAGCCGCTGGAACATCCGCCGATCGAAGGGCGGAGACGGTCGAAATATGTGACGCCGGTGCCGAAGGCGCGGCGCTCGAAGTCGGGTTCGGCGCGCGGCCAGACCTCGCTCGGCTTTGATGCCGAGGAAACCAGCGAAAGCGGCTACAACCCCACTCCGATCATCAACGAGATCCGAGGCCACATCGAATCCTGGCGCGCACTGCCGAATCCCAATGATTGGGGCGTGACGCCGGTGACCCAGCGTCTGCTGCAGCATTGGCGGCATCACGAATTCTCCAACCAGCAGCCGTTCTTCTGTCAGATCGAGGCGGTCGAGACGGCGATCTGGCTGGCCGAGGTGGCGCGTGGGCGAAAGCAGTACGCGCACATCTTTCGCCACCTGCAGGAGGCCAATCGCGATGCAAACCCGGAACTCTTTCGCCTTGCCCTGAAGCTTGCGACGGGCGCCGGCAAGACGACTGTCATGGCCATGCTGATCGCCTGGCAGTCGATCAACGCAGCGCGGCAACCGAACTCGTCGCTCTTCTCGCGAGGGTTCCTACTCGTCGCGCCAGGCATCACCATCAAGGATCGGCTGCGGGTGCTGAATCCTTCAGACACGGACAATTACTACCGCACGCGCGAGCTGGTTCCGGCCGAGCTGATGACCGACCTCGGCAAGGCCAAGATCGTCATCACCAACTATCATGCCTTTCAGCGCCGCAAGGCGCACGACCTCAATCCTGTCGGCGAACGGCTCATGCAGGGGCGCATAGGCCAGCCGATCGAGAAGCAGGAAAGTGAAGGCGAAATGCTCGCCCGCGCTTGCGGCGAGCTCCTTCACCTAAAGAACATCGTCGTCATCAACGACGAGGCGCACCATTGCTACCGCGAGCGGCCGGGCACGGACGAGGAGTCGGAGGCGAAGGGCGAGGACAAGGAAGAGGCAAAGAAGAACAACGAGGCCGCGCGACTTTGGATTTCCGGACTGGAGGCGCTGAAGCGCAAGGTCGGTCTGCGCGCAGTCTATGATCTTTCCGCCACGCCCTTCTTCCTGCGCGGCTCGGGCTACGAGGAGGGCACATTGTTTCCGTGGGTGGTGTCGGACTTCAGCCTCGTCGACGCGATCGAATGCGGCATCGTCAAACTGCCGCGCGTGCCGGTCTCGGACAACGCAGTCAACGCCGAGTCGCCAGTCTATCGCAATTTGTGGGACCACATCGGCAAAGCCATGCCGAAAAAGGGAGCGGGCAAGTCCGGCGAACTCAACCCGCTTTCGATCCCCGCCCAGCTCCAGACCGCGCTGATCTCCCTCTATAGCCACTACAAGACTGAATATGACGAATGGCAGCGCGTGCCCATTCCAGTGCCGCCGGTCTTTATCGTCGTCTGTAACAACACGGCCAGTTCGAAGCTGGTCTATGAATGGGTCTCCGGATGGCAACGCGAGCGCGAGGGCCAGATGCAGACCATCCATCATGGGCATCTCGAGTTGTTCGGCAATTACGACAAGAACACCGGCGAGCCGCTGCCTCGCATGAACACGCTGCTGATCGATTCCCAACAGATCGAGTCCGGCGAGGCGCTGGACCCTGGTTTCCGCGAAATGGCTGCGGGCGAGATCGAGCAATTCCGCCGCGAGAAACAGGAGCGCGAAGGAGCGGCGGCCGAAAACATCTCCGACAGCGAGCTTCTGCGAGAGGTGATGAACACGGTCGGCCAGAAAGGTCGCCTAGGCGAGCAGATTCGCTGTGTCGTTTCCGTCTCCATGCTGACCGAAGGCTGGGACGCCAATACCGTCACGCACATTCTCGGCGTCCGCGCCTTCGGAACCCAGCTTCTCTGTGAGCAGGTGATCGGCCGCGGCCTAAGGCGCCAATCCTACGACCTCGGCGACAATACCGACCCCGGTGGAAACCGACTGTTCGATACCGAATATGCCGACATCCTGGGCATTCCCTTCGACTTCGCCACGGAACCGCAGAAGGTCACCAAGAACCCGCCCAAGCCCGTTACGCGCGTCGCCGCAGTTCGGGAGCGCGAGCGCCTCGGCATCCGCTTTCCCCGCGTCGCGGGTTACCGAACCGAGCTGCCGCCGGATCGCATCTCTGCAACGTTTACACCAGACTCCACGTTGACGTTGACGCCGGAGTTGGTCGGCCCCTGCGAGACCCGCCTTGAAGGACTCGTTGGCGAAGGCCACGACATCTCGCCGGATGCGCTTGATGACATGCGGCCGAGCGAAGTGGGGATGCATCTGACCAAGCGGCTGGTGGAACGGTACTTTCGCGACAGCGACCAGGACCCGCCCTACCATCTGTTCAATCTCGTCCAGCCGATCACCCGGCGCTGGATTCAAAACCATCTGAAGACTTCCGGCGGCACCAAGATTGGCATGCTCACCTATGCCGAGATCGCCGAAAAAGCCGCAAGCCTCATCTATGCGGGCATCGTACGCGAAGCGAGCGCCGACGGCGCGCCGATCGTCAAGGCGATGCTCGACCCATACAATCCGTATGGCTCGACCAATCACGTCGCCTTCAACACCGCCAAGACGAATCTGTGGACGACGTCACCCTTGAAGAGCCACATCAACTACGTCGTTTGCGACAGCGACTGGGAGGCGGAGTTAGCGCGCGTCGTCGAGGGTCACCCTTCAACCCTCTCCTACGTCAAGAACCAGGCGCTGGGCTTCGAAATTCCCTATCTCAACGGCTCGGTCACGCGCCGCTACCTACCGGACTTCATCATCCAGATCGATGACGGGCGCGGCTCGGACGACCCGCTCAACCTCGTCGTTGAAATCAAGGGGTTTCGCGGTCTGGATGCGCGGCTCAAGGCACAGACGATGGAAAATCTCTGGGTGCCGGGCGTGAACAATCTGAAGAATTTTGGGCGATGGGCTTTCGCAGAATTCCGCGATGCGTTCGCGATCCAGGAAGAATACGGAAAGCTGATGGATAGCCTCATCGCCTCCAGCACAAATCGGAATCAATTAAGGGAGATCGCGTAAATCATGGCGGGGGCCGCATTCCAGACCAATCCTTATAATCTCCATAACCTCCTCCAGAGCTGTCACAGTGGGGCGCTTCAGCTCCCCGATTTTCAGCGAAGCCGGGTCTGGGACGAAGACCGCATAAAGAGCTTGATCGCCTCCGTGTCGCGGGCATTTCCAGTCGGCGCCTTGATGACGCTTGAGACGGGCGGAGAGGTTGATTTCAAGCCACGTCCTGTCGAGGGAGCGCCCGATCAGGCCAAGAATGCTCAGCCCTCATCCCTGCTATTGGACGGGCAGCAACGGATGACGTCGCTTTATCAGGTCACAATTCGCAATTCGGTCGTGGAGACCGTGACGCCGAAAAAGAAAAAAGTCCGGCGTTGGTTCTACATCGACATTCTGAAGGCTCTTGATCCAGCGGTCGACCGCGAGGACGCCATTATCGGCGTGCCGGAAGACAAAATCATTCGCGAGAACTTCGGCAAGGAAGTGGTTCTTGACCTTTCGTCCCGGCAGGCCGAGTTCGACAACCTGATGTATCCAGTTGCCATGGTGTTCCACTGGAACGAGTGGCAGATGCAGTTTATCGGACACAGCAACGCCAAGGGCAACTTTCAGGAGAAATGGCCGATCATCAACCGCTTTCACGACGAGATCGTCGCCAATTTCGCCAGCTATCAGGTTCCGGTTATCGCGCTGGGGAAGAACACCTCGAAAGAAGCCGTCTGCGTGGTCTTCGAAAAGGTGAACACTGGTGGGAAGCCGCTCGACGCTTTCGAACTCGTGACGGCCATGTATGCCGCAAGCGGCCACGAGCTTCGCAAGGATTGGTTTGGCGGCGATGGCACAAAGGGGCGACATCGGCTGTTCGCCGAAACCTTGCACCCAGCGGGTCACGAAACCGGCATCATCGCCAACGTCGCCAACACGGATTTCCTGCAGGCAATCTCGCTGTTCCACACGCGCGACCGCCGACGTGCCGCTGAGGCTGCGGGGAAGCATGGCAAGGAATTGCCGCCCGTCACCGGCAATAGACAGGCGCTGCTGAGCTTGCCACTCGAGTCCTACCAAAGATACGAGAAGCAGGTGGAGCGCGGTTTTCTGCAAGCGGCAAAATTCCTGCACATGCTCCATATCTACCGGATCTTCGACCTGCCCTATCAGTCGCAGATCGTTCCGCTCGCTGCAATCCTCGCCGATATCGGGGACGCGTGGGAACACGAGGCCAATCGGGCAAAGCTGGCTCAGTGGTACTGGAGTGGCGTGTTCGGCGAGCTGTACGGCTCGGCCGTGGACACCCGCATCGCTCGGGATTTCATGGAAGTCCCGGCCTGGCTGAAAGGCGGCGATGCTCCCTCGACTATCAGCGAGACCATGTTCCGTTCGGATCGCCTGAAGACAATGCGCATGCGCCTGTCGGCGGCGTATAAGGGGGTCAACGCCTTGCTGATGAAAGAAAGGGCTCAGGATTTTCGCTCCGGCCAGGAATTCGACCACACTGTCTTCTTTGGCGAGAACGTCGATATCCACCACATCTTTCCGCAGGATTGGTGCCGCCGGCAGTTGATCAAGCCTGACGAATTCGACTCGATCATCAACAAGACGCCTCTTTCGTACAAGACCAACCGGATCATCGGTGGGGTCGCGCCGTCGCAATACCTGACGCGTCTCGAGGCCGGCAGCGAAACGAACCCTCGGATCGAGCCGACGAAACTAGACGCCTATCTTGCCTCTCATCTGATCGAGCCGTCGCTCTTACGCGCCGACGACTTCAAGGGATTCATGGCCGATCGCCAGAAGCGCCTCCTCGGCTTAATCGAGAAGGCCATGGGTAAGGAAGCCTACAAGGGCGATGTACCCGAGGAAGGTGTCGACGACGAGCGCGACGACGACGGAGTCGAAGCCGAAATGACCATCGCGGCGGAGTGAACGGGCGATGATCTACAATGACCTCAAGACAGATGTGATCAAGCGCTTCTGGCTGCATATGTTCGGCCGTCACAAGGGCGAGATGCTGCATGGCAAGGCGCAGCCTGTCGGCGCGCGCTGGCACACCATGCCGGAACTGGGTCTGGCGATTAGCATCACCACCGGCATCGACTTTGTCCGCGTCTTCGTCCGGACGATGGAAGGCGGGAAAGCGTCGAAGCTGCGCGAGCGCCTGACACACTGGCAGGACGAACTGCTTCCAGCACTTGGCGCTCCTCTGAAAAGCCCAGGCGAGAGCGACAGGTTCTTCTCGATCAGGCTTGATCTCGACATGAACGACGAAGGCAATTGGGACGCCGCGGCCGATTTCCTGTGGGACACCTCGCAGCGCTATGAAAAGGCCCTGCGCGAAACTCTGGGTGGGACCGAAGCATGACCGACCCACGCGAGCCCCATTTCGTGGCACAGGAACGCGCACGTCAATCGGCTTTCTTCGAAGCGTATCTTCCCGGCGAAGGAGGGTTCGGGGGCAGTGCCTATCGCCTTGCTCCTGAGAACCGCCTTTCGAACCTCAATCCCGGAATCCGCAACATCGCCGCCCGCTATTTCTCCGACAACGCCATCGCCTGGCATCAACATGCCGCTCATGGCCTCTCGTCACAGGTTTGCTGCCTGAATTTCCTGATGCCTCTCGCGACGCGTCCGGAGATGTTGGCGCGTCTCGTCCAGAGCGCGCTTGGTGGCGACCTGCCGGAAATGCTGGAGGTCGAGAAAGGGCCGGACGGTGAACCCTGGTTCGTCGGCTTTGAATGGATTGGCCGCAAGGATTACCTCAACGAATGGCCTCGAACCGGATCGCCAAAACGCGGCGCCAATGTCACAAGCGCCGATGCCATTTTACGCTTCCGGCAGGCAGGTCGTGCCGAGACCTTGCTGATCGAGTGGAAGTACACTGAATCCTACGGCGCTCCACCCGAACCGAAGCGCGAACCGGAACGCCTTCGCCGCTACCAGAACATTGCCTTCGCGCCGTTCGGCCCGATGCGCAGCAATGCCGACCTGAAACTTCCCGACCTGTTCTGGGAACCGTTCTACCAGCTCACTCGTCAGCAAATGCTGGCGTCGCGTATGCAGGCAACGAAGGAAGACGGCACGGAACGCGTCCGCGTACTGCATATCGCGCCGGCCGGCAATCGGCGGCTCGCTCGCGTCACCCCGCCCGCGCTGCGAGCGCTCGGCGACAATGCCTTCACGGTCTACCGCGCCTTGCTGGCCGACCCCGAAGACTTTTTTAGCCGCTCTACCGAAAAGCTATTCAGCCCGCTGATAGCCAATGTGCCCGCGGACGATTCCTGGGCGAACTATCTCAGCAAACGCTATGCCTTCCTGGCCGATACGGCCGCTCCTTCTCCAAGTGAAATGACCCCAGCATGAACGCCATTTTCGACATCAGCCCCCGCGCCGCCGCCGAATTCGACGACGATTCTTTCTGGAAGGTGCTGGAGGAACGGCACCCTGAGGAACGGGTCAGGCGGGCTGCAAAGTCGAAATTCTACTGGCAGCGCGCGCTACCTTCTTTCAGCTTCGTTATCACTATGTATGTCGCGCCAGACGATGAACGCTGCGGCGTTTTCCTCGGCCGCAACGAGAAGCTCGGCGCCACTGATGTCGTAGAGCGATTGCGGCCGCTTGCCTCTCGCCTTTGCGAGATCCTGAAGCTCGATCCGACCGTCAGTTCAGCGGAGTTTCCGTTCATGTCGGAATGGCAGGTCAACGGCTTCTCGACTGACAACTGGCCAGCCATGACCGACTGGCTCACCACGGAGGCATCGCGTTTCGAACGCGCGTTGGTCGAACTGGTCGTCTAAAAACGTTGACAAGCAAGGGGGGGAAGTATGGCAAACTACAAGGGCGGCGTGATCCGTGACGGGTCCTCTATCGGACTGGGCAATGCCCTGGGAAACCTCAAGAACGGAATTATTCGAAATGGCTCCTCGCCCGGTTTGGGATCCGCCCTTGGCAACGTCAAGGATGGGGTCATTCGAACCGGTTCCTCCGTTGGGCTGGGATCAGCGATCGGGAATGTGAAAGCCGGTGTTGTTAGGGATGGTTCCAGCGCCGGGTTGGGAAAAGTTGTCGGGAAGGTCTCCGACTTCACCATCAAGGGGATCGAGCGTGAGCGCGACGATGAGATCGTTGCCGTCTATCACTTCCTCACAAAGAAATTTCTCTGACGATCTTTGATTGGACTGCCCTATGGCCAAGACGCCGACGCAGAAGAATATCGACGCGCTGACCCACGACCAGGCTCGGCGGATCAACAATCCGACCGCCGAAATGGCCTCGCTGTTCGAGCAGCAGGAAGAGATCCTGGGCAGTGTGGACCATTCCATTTCGTTGCCGCGCGCGCGGCCTCTAGCCAACGGCGAAACCAGGCAACGCGACGGCGATCTCGACCCGCAGATCGTCTGGAACGGCGCGAAGATCAGGATCACGAAGGACCAGATGCGTAAGCTCGCCGAAACCGGCGAGATCGAGATCGGCGACGCTCAGCTTGTCTGGCGCGGCAAGGATACGCAGGATTGGTCCGACCTCGTCATCAATGCGCCGCCGATCTATCGTCAGGAAGCGATTCACCCGAGGCACCTGATTGACGATCTCAGGCGCAGATCCGACAAAGCTCGTGAAGAAAAGACCGACGAACCGAGCTTCTTTTCCGATTTCAATGGCATCACCGACCCGGAAGCCCGGGCCGAGTTCTACCAACATCCACAGCATTGGACGAACCGCTTCATCCTGGGCGACTCGCTGCAGGTGATGGCCAGCCTCGCCGAGCGCGAGGCGATGCGCGGAAAGGTGCAGTGCATCTATTTTGACCCGCCCTACGGCATCAAATTCAATTCCAACTGGCAGGTCTCGACGCTGTCGCGCGACGTCAAGGACGGCAAGGCAGCTGACGTTTCCCGCGAGCCGGAACAGGTGAAGGCCTTCCGCGACACCTGGAAGGACGGCATCCACTCCTACCTCACCTATCTGCGCGACAGGCTGATGGTAGCGCGTGAGCTGCTGTCCGAAAGCGGCTCGATCTTCGTGCAGATCGGCGACGAGAACGTGCATGTGGTGCGAGCAGTGATGGATGAGGTGTTCGGAGAGGAGAATTTTGTCAGCCAGATTGCCTTCTCGAAGACGGCATCTGCGACGTCCGTCTACCTGTCGGGCGCAATGGACTACGTGTTGTGGTTCGGGAAGCGAAAGGCACACTTAAAATACCGCCGGCCTCTGAAGATCAAACAACTAGGAGGCGACGGTGCAGAGAAGTATTCGCGTGTTCGGCTCGGCGATCTCTCGGTTAGGCCACTTTCGGCACTTGAAAAAGAGGAGGAGATTGAGCTTCCTGCGGATGCCCGCGTTTATCGTCAGGACAATCTCACATCGCAAAGCGTGGGCAGAGAGAAAGGGGAAGGCGCAGCCTCCTGGTTTCCCGTCGACATCGACGGGCGAACGATCCGACCAAATGACCGGGTGCGATGGAAAACAAACCAGAAAGGAATGGAACGCCTCCTTCGAGCATCACGCGTGGAATTGACGGGTAATTCGCTCGCGTACGTACGGTTTCTAGATGACTTCTCCGCATACGAATTGGCCAATTATTGGGATGATATCGGCGGGATTCAGAGTCGATCGGATCCTAAGATTTACGTGGTTCAAACAGCGACCACCGCAATCCAGCGGTGCATCCTGATGACCACCGATCCCGGCGACCTTGTGCTCGACCCGACTTGCGGCTCTGGCACAACAGCCACCGTCGCCGAGCAATGGGGCCGGCGCTGGATCACCATCGACACTTCGCGCGTCGCGCTGGCACTCGCCCGCACGCGGCTGATGTCCACGCGCTATCCGTACTACCTACTCGCCGACAGCGACGAAGGTCGTGTGCAGGAGCAGAAGGTTTCGGGGAAGCTCCAGCCGCAAACGCCGACCTCCAGGGATATCCGCCAAGGATTCGTCTACGAGCGTGCGCCGCACATCACGTTGAAGTCCATCGTGACCAATGCCGAGATCGACGTGATCTGGGAACGGTGGCAGGCAGTGCTGGAACCGCTGCGCCGGGAACTGAACGAGAAGCTGCAGACCCCATTCGAGGAATGGGAGATCCCGCGCGATCTCGACCGGTGGCTAGAGCCCAAGGAGGGCGCCGTAAAGGCCGGGCTGGTCAGCACCCGAGTGCGCGAACTGCACAAAGGCTGGTGGGAAGGCCGCATTGCGCGGCAAAAAGAGATCGACGCCTCGATCGCCAGGGCGGCCGATGTCGAGATGCTTTACGACCGCCCCCATGAGGACAAGTCGAAGGTGCGCGTCGCCGGACCGTTCACGGTCGAGAGCCTGTCGCCGCACCGCGTTGTCACCGCGCGCGACGACACGCTGGCCAGCGAAATCCGCGCCGGAGAAGGCGGCATGCAGCCCGATCCGAAAAATGTACCGGAGATCGACTTCGGCCGGATGGTGCTCGACCATCTGCGCAGCGCCGGGGTGCATCAACAGGAGAAGCGCGACACGATCCATTTCAATTCGGTCGAACCCTGGCCGGGCAATTTCCTTGCCGCGGAAGGCCGCTACAATGACGGGGACGGCCGGGAAAAACGCGCGGGAATCCTGATCGGTCCGGAATTCGGCACGCTGACGCGTAGCCAGATCACGGCCGCAGCCCGCGAGGCTTCCGATGCCCGCTTCGACGCGCTGATCGCCTGCGCCTTCAACTTCGAAGCCCAGGCAAGTGACTTGAACAGGCTCGGTCCGCTGGCCGTCCTGAAGGCGCGCATGAATCCCGACCTGCACATGGCCGAGGATTTGAAGAACACGGGCAAGGGCAATCTCTTCGTCGTATTCGGCGAGCCGGATGTCGACCTGATCGAGACGGCGCAGGGCGAATTGCAGGTGAAGGTCAACGGCATCGACATCTTCGATCCCTCGACGGGCGAAATCCGCTCCGACGACGTGAAGGGCATCGCCGCCTGGTTCATCGACACCGACTACAACGAAGAGAGCTTCTTCGTCCGCCACGCGTACTTCCTCGGCGCCAACGATCCCTACAAATCGCTGAAGACGGCACTGAAGGCCGAGATCGACGAGGAAGCCTGGGAGACGCTCTATTCCGACACCTCACGCCCGTTCCCGAGGCCGAGCACAGGAAGAATCGCTGTCAAAGTGATCAACCACTTCGGCGACGAAGTGCTGAAGGTTTTTGGGGTGTGAGGAGACGTTAGGCTACACAACGCGGACGGAGGGGTATTTGGCGAAGCCAATAGGACTGAATGCTGCAGATTTTGGCGCGGACGTGTCGGATTTGCAGAACTCGGCTGGGAACGCACTCTTCAAGACCGTGCAACTCGATTGGTCACTCCCAGTGGATTGGGAGAAGGGCAAGAAAACACCAACTGACCGTAGTGATGCTTGCGTTTACGTTATAATGCATGATGATGGCAGATATCGGCAAAAGAAGCGCATAGTCTATGTGGGTCTTACGAAAGATCCTTCAAAGAGATTTTTGAACCATCCAACAGCGCATGACATCGTAAATCGGCAAGGCCGCGCAAGCATTAGCTTTTCCTTCTTTGATTTCATTCAGGGACGGAACAAAATAGAGAGGGTAAACGAGGCTTCTGAGGAAGTAGAGCACATCCTAATCTGGACCCTTTGGCCATATCTTGAAAATGACCGCAAAATGTTCACCCTCCCTGGGATGGGCGTCTACGGCGGCAATGCTTGGCACATACTCAACAAGGGCTATCGGTTCCACGGGCAGATGCCTCGGGAGATTGTTTATCCGTGGATGCTTGTGAAGCCTGGCCGCAATAGATCAGCGAAGACTTGATGCCCACTATCCTTACCCCTAGCGTCTCCGCCGCCATCGCTAGGCCTGCCGATGGTAGTCAGAAGCAGGAGGAGCGGCTGCCAGCCTACATGCTGGTGAAATGGCGATTGATCCGAAAGATGAGTGAAAAAGAAATTGCTCAGAAAACCTAAGTTGAGCGGGGAGGAGAAATTTTGGGGGTGAAAAGCAAAGTCAGATCGATGCAGCGCGGCGCAGCAAAGCGGGACTGCGGCCCACGCGACACAACGTCCGATTATCAGAATATCGATCCGGTTCTGCGAGATGCTGACAGGCTCCATCTGGGCGTGAATGATAGGGAACTGGAAGCAATGTTGGATCGGCTAGGACCGAAGATCCAAGTCTATGCCAAATCCGGTTTCAAGAAGCCGTCTGATGTCGTCCGGCTGCTCAACAAGGAAAGCATCGGCACCGCACGCGGCTCGGCTTGGACCCCGCGACTCGGCTGGTTCCTGTTGAAGATGCACTATCAGCGTAAGACGGATCGATCTTCGGTTCGCCTCAACGAGCAAAAGGCCAGAGAGAAGGGAAGGGCCAGCGAGAGCCTGCAGTCAGTCCCCATCCTCACAATGGACGAAATACAGCGGCGTCTCGCCGCTTTGAAGGCCCATTGGGGCAGTCCAGTGGAATGACCCATTCATATCAGTTGCCTGACCACGGCAGGATCCAGTGTGCTCTCTGCCATCACCCTCAGAGCTATGGCTTCGACCGCACGCGGACCGAGGAGAACGGCTGGCGGATCACGAACAATCCCCTCGCCTGGGGTGGCACCGAGCCTGAAGTCGTTGTCCTGGGTTTCTCCAAAGGTCCCACGCAATCAGGAGCTCTCACAGCGCTGCCGCATGATGCTATCGCCTACAAGGGTGGTCGTTCAGCGGTCGCAAAGATACTCCATCACATAGGCCTGCTGGAACACCCGGAGGCTCATCTTGTCGACTCCTTAATTGGCGATCGAAATGGGAGGATCCATTTCGGTTCCCTGATCCGCTGCACTGTTGAGCGTTGGGATGAACAGGAACGGATTTGGAAAGGAACCGGCGGTGGTATGCTGGACCGTTTTGTCGCCACCAGCTTTGGTTCGGAGATTGCGCAGAACTGCGGCAGCACTTTTCTTGCGCACCTGCCATCCCGAACCCACCTCGTAGTTATGTTAGGACTCGGCTCCAAGCTGAACTACGTGCGTTCATGCAGAGCGCTTTTCGAACATATACGACCGGGTCCCTGGAAGCAGCTCAATGACATTGCATATACGGACAATCAGATTGTGGTCGTTCACACTGAACATTTCGCATCCCAGGGGAACCTGCTCCCGAACTGGCTGAGCGGCGAAAAACACGAGCGGGGTCAACTAGGACTCCTCGCCCAAGAAGCCGTCAAGCAGGCCAGAATTCAGCTTTCTAAGGATGTCAGAGGAATAGCCACCCCGCCCCTGGCGAGAACACTGCCGACCAATGGATCGGCTGACCGATCAAGAAGAGACTCGCACCGACTTCACGGCAACAGCTTATCCGAGCCTACACTCGACCCTGTTTCGGCGCAGTTGGGCGATGGTCATGGGATCCCTTTGACCGACGGTGCGATCCGAAACGGAAACCTTAGTCTCAATTCGATCCGCCATGTGATTCCGCCCGGAGGGGTCGGTGGAACGAATAGGAACGAACTTGGCCGGCTTTTCATCGTTCGATTCGAGCCGGGAAGTTCGGTCGAAACGGATGTTGCAGGAGACAAGATGACGCTTCGGTGTCGTGGCGCCGTCCGCGAATTTCTCAAGAGGATAGGCGCAAAGCTCGGCGACAATGTTCGCATACGCGCGGAAGGATCCCGCACGCTCGTCATCACCCATCAGAGACGTTAGTCCATGCCCACTATCCTCGCCGACAGCTTCACCGCCGCTCTCGCAAAACTCGCCAATGACGAGCAGAAGCAGGCGAAGCTGACGGCATTCGATCTGCAGGCGAATCCCGATCAGCCTGGGCTGCAGTTTCACCGTATCGACAAGTCCAAGGATCCAAATTTCTGGTCGGTCCGGGTTTCCCGCGACATCCGCATCATCGTGCACAAGGCGGGCAGAAGCCTAATGCTCGCCTATGTCGGCCATCACGACGACGCCTATTCCTGGGCGGAACGGCGGCGCATCGAGACACACCCGACGACTGGTGCGGTGCAGATCGTCGAGGTGCGGGAACTGGTCGAGGAGATCGCGCCGCCCGCGACGACTGCGTTCAAACAGGCAGACCTGCCCTTCGATGTCGTCTCCATTGAGGAGAAACCTCTTGTATCCGCCGCACCGATCTTTGCGAAACTGGCGCAGGGCGACCTGCTCTCTGTCGGCGTTCCCGCAGACTGGCTTTCCGACGTCGCCGAGGCGACCGAAGATTCCTTCTTCACGCTTGCTGCCCATCTGCCGCAAGAGGCGGCCGAGGCACTGCTCGAATACGCCGCGACTGGAATCCTGAAGGCTGCGGCGGCGCCCGTCGAAGACCCGATGGCGCATCCGGACACGATGCGCCGGTTCCGTGTTCTCGAAGGGCTCGAGGAACTGCAGGCCGCCCTCGACGCGCCGTTCGAAAAGTGGGCTGTTTTCCTGCACCCTCTCCAGCGCGGCGTCGTCGAGCGCGACTATTCCGGCCCAGCGCGCGTCGCCGGATCGGCCGGCACGGGCAAGACGGTCGTCGCGCTTCACCGGGTAATGCGGATTCTTCGCCTCGATCCAGATGCTCGCGTGCTCTTGACCACCTTCTCCGATCCGCTGGCAGCCGCACTCCAGCGTAAGCTAGCGGTGCTCTCCGGCGGTCGCGCCGAAATTGAGAACCGGGTCACTGTCGCCTCCTTCCGCAGGATCGCAGAAGAACTGTTTGCGCTCTCTACGGGGCGCAAGGCGCATATTGCAAAGCGCGATACGGTACGCGGGATGATCGAGAACGCGGCGGACGATGCGGGCGTGCGAGAATTCTCCCCGCGGTTCTTGATATCCGAATGGGAGAACGTGATCGACGCCTGGCGGATCGGCAGCGCCGATGCCTACGCCGAGGTGCCGCGCATGGGTCGCAAGAACCGCCTGGGTCAGAGGCAACGCGAGGTGCTGTGGCAGGTCTTCTTGCACGTCCACGATGCCCTCGGGCAGCAGGCGCTATTCACGCCCGCTTCGCTGTTCGCCGCCGTGACCGAGACCTATTCCGCGAGAACCGAACAACCCTTCACCCACATTGTCGTCGACGAAGCACAGGATCTCGGCGTGCCGGAACTACGCTTCCTCGCGGCTATCGCACCCGACAAGCCTGACGCGCTCTTCTTTGCCGGCGACATCGGCCAGCGGATCTTCCAGCAGCCGTTTTCCTGGAAAGGACTGGGGATCGACGTGCGCGGCCGCTCATCCACATTGAAGGTCAACTACCGCACATCGCAGCAGATCCGAGCGATGGCTGATCGGCTTATCCCGAAGACGATCCGCGATATCGATGGGCTCGAAGAAGACCGCCGAGGCACTGTGTCCGTCTTCGAAGGGCTGGAGCCGACGGTCGTCATCGCCAATGATCAAGATGCAGAACGGAAGGCGGCTGTCGCCTTCATCCGCGAGGCGTTCAACGACGGCATACCGGCAGACCAGATCGCTATTTTCGTCCGTTCGGCCGCCGAGCTTCCGCGCGCTCGTGCCATCGCCGAGGCTACAGCGTTGCCGTACCGGACGATCTCTTCCGGAAAACCTGGCGAAGACGCAGCGGCGCTGGTCGGGACCATGCACTTGGCCAAGGGGCTGGAGTTCCGGGCTGTGTTGGTCGTCGCCTGTGACGAGGGCGTTTTGCCGCTCGCGGCCCGGGTCGCGGACGTCGCCGACGAGTTCGAACTCGACGAAGTCATCGCGACGGAGCGACAACTTCTCTATGTGGCCGCGACGCGGGCGCGAGACATGCTGTTCGTGTCCGGCATCATGCCGGGCTCGGAGTTTCTGGATGATTTGCAGACGTGACAGCGACACGAGCAACGGAAATAGCCGACGCACTCGAGCGGTATGCGCTGGCGCTGCAGAATTGGGGAGCGCCTGACGACCACCCGTTCAATGGCGTGTACGCATCCAGCGTCGATGTTGTTGAAAGGGACGGTCTAGAGACACGTCAGCGGAATCTTGTAACGCGCATTGGCGCGCTTCTCGCCAACTACGAGAAGGTGGGATCGTTTCTTAAAATCGCAACCGCGCCGACCCTCGCATCGATCGCCCGCTTGGAACCAATATTGCGGCTTGCCGCAAGTGGTGCCGACCTTGATCATGACCTGCTCGTATGTATCGTCAACAGCCGAAAGCACCGGGAAATCGCCGCCGCCGCCGCCGCAGGAATAGTCTGGCGAGTTCTGTACAACCAGAGCCAGGCGATTTTTCAGCGATCGGCACACGTGGCTGGGATCGTGCACCTTCGCGTGCCTCTGGAGGCAGGGCGATCCTCATTGATTCGGCGCATTGGTCCAGCCTACCGCCACGCGAGCAAGGAACTTGCTTCTCATCTGAATGGTCGGCTGCCTGCGTCCGCTCTCGACCGAATTGGTCTCGTAGAGCGATTGGCTGCAATCCAGGCCGCGAAATCCGTCCTCTCGCAACAGGAAACGCTTCTGAAGCGGACGCTTGGCCAGCACTACCGTGGAGAAGCCACGGATTTTGAACAGGTAGCGGCAGCCTGCGATTGGGTCGCATCCCTGGATAGCACGCGCTTGCTGCCAAATCCGCTCAAGCTGATTGCCTTGAGCGCGAAACGCGAAATTGTCGCGAAGTCGATTTCTTACTTCAAAGAGCAGAGTGCCAGGATTGAACGCGAGCTGAGCATTCTTGCGAAGGCGTATAGCCTTGACCCGCTCGCGTTCTTCGGAGCGCCGGAGTTTTCAGCCGCCCGGCTCGACAATGTCGCGTTTCGATTCGAGCGAATGGCAGCCGAAATGCACCGACTGCCCGAGTGGCTCGAACTCCAGCGCCTCAAGAAAGCGATCGACGACCTCGGGGTTGATGAGCTTGTCTCCGCAGGAGAATTGAAAAGGAAGGCACCCAACCTCGCCGAGGCTATAGACGGTGCTTTCATTGAGGACGAACTCCCTACGCCCACAGATGAAGCGCTCCCGGTCCCCAAGGACACGGAGGTCGCCAGTCCTGCCAAGGTTGACGATCCCGAGGATGTGCCGCCAGAAACCTCAGAGCAGGTGGTACTGACAAGCGCTGGCGAAAGTATTCCAGCCGAGCTGACTGGCGCACGCCATGAGCATTTCGACCGGAGCGAATCCCGGGATCTTCTGGAAGACAATGGACTTTCGCCGTCAAACGTAGAAGAATCGATTGGACCTTCGGGACACTCGGCCAACTTGGATGTCATTGTTGCCGAACCGACGGACGAAAGTGAAACGTCTCCCCGCCTTACTACGAGTTGGGCGGATCAGGAAAGTGACGCTGACAACGAACAGCTAGCGGTCAGTCCTACTGCCTCCGAAGAGGCTGCCCTCGCCGATCACGCGTCGACAGGTGCCTTGCGCCCTCTCGATCCCCTGTCGCCGGTGGAGCCGGAATCCCCCACCCTTGCAACCTCAGTTTCGGAACTTGATGAAGGCGGCGTCGACATCCAGTCCGCCGCATATGACACAGGCTCCTCATTTGACGCGCCTGCAACAGAGATCTCCGACGCGGCGGATTTTGAACCCCCTGAAGAAGATGAGCTTTCCCCCTTAATCGAAAGTACCGATAGTCCGGATGAACTCGCTGGTGAAATTGATGAACCAGTAGGGACTTCGCTCGACGCGTCTGAAGCTGAGGCGTCCGCAGCCCCTCAAATCGCGTGGTCTACTTCTGAATCTTCAACACCCTTCGATCTGTCCAAGCTTTCGGATTTAGGGCTCGCACAGCATTTCGTAATGCACCGTGAGAGTTCAGAAGAGTTGCGGAAGCTGAACGAGGTACTCAAATCGCGCAACTCGGATGCGGCCAGCGATCTGCACATCGAGGTCCAGCAGGCGCTGCGCCAGTTGCGCCATCTCGACAATCGTCAGCAGCGTCCGGCAATCGTAGCCACAGGAAGCGGTCCTGTGCGTGACTGGATCCGCGAGTTCCTGTCAGCGCGGGGACTAACATATGCCGACGGAAGGCCGCTTTATCGGTACCGCATGTCGGATGAGGAATACGCCAAGGCCAAATCAACGCTCGTCAAGCTTGGCCGCGACGGAAGGCTGAACAGGCCAGACGATCGATCCGGTGCGCTTTTTGTCATCTACTGTGCAGAATGGTTTCGCCGGGAAAGCAGTTCCACCTTCCTGCGTTGGAACGACCTTGCGTCCGACATTTTCGATACACTGGCTCAAAATAAAAAGGCCGATCTGACGAGTCGCGGGCTCATCCATTGGCGGCGCGACCTACGCATGAACGGCTCAACGCATGAGTATCTGCTGACGCTCGCACTTGAGGGCGGATTTCCGGTCCGGCTTTTGGATGAGTCGTCGCGCGGATGGCTGAAGGAATACTTGCGATCGATTCTCCGAGGAGCACTGGGCCTACGGCAACCCGAGATCAGTGAAATCGAGAGCATTGCCCATGAAGAAAAGGGGCAAATGCGCAAAAGCTACCGCCACAACGAGTTTGTCGCGCTGTGCGCCGAATTGGTCGAACGGATACTGTTTTGGCGGAGAAAGGCCGAAAGCGAGGCCCAGGCCAATCTCCCCCATGCCCAGTTGCTCGACTTGAAGCATCCCGAATGGCGAGAGGACCTGCCACTATACATTCCAGCAGGCGAAACCGGGATCGCGAGCGAAATCCTTTCCGGACTAATGAATGAGCCCGCCGCTGGGCTCCCCACCTCTGGAATAGAAGCCACCCGATTCCTCGTGAAGGTTGACGGTATGTGGCAACCCGCAATCCAGATCCGGGCCGACGGAGACATGCCGGCAGCTCGAATACCACATGCGCCGACCGGACTTGGCCGATTGCGTGCGGTCGCATCGGGCGCGCTGGCCAATAAGGTCTCCGGCGAGTTCGCCTTGTTCGAACCCCCCTCTGGCACACAAAAGCGCTGGCGTGTACGGCCGCTCGTTCGGCTCGACAAAATAATTCCGGATATCCCGTTCTCGATGCCGATATTGGCAAACCTGACGACGAATGGAGTCAACTGCCCTATCGTCTGGCCACGAGGCGAGGCCGTCAACTCCGAGATATTGGTGTTGCGGAGTGTCCCAACGGAGGCCGGCAGCGCGGAGGCGCTGAGTCTTGCTGGCAGGGGATCACACCGGAGCAGTGCCCACAGACTGTATGTTTTATATCCGGAAGGATGGGCCGTTCGGCCCGCCGATCCGGACACAATTCCAGACATCGAACTCCTTCCCCATTTGCACCGGTGTCTCGCCACGATTTCAGGCGCCACTTATTTTGAAAGTGGCGAGAGCGGCGCTGCGCGATATCGCGTTGAACCCAACTCTGACGAACGTGATGCGGAACTTGATCTCGGCGGCAAGCCGTCTGGGCAATTCGAAAGCGCGGATCCGGATTGTGACCTGATAGAAGGTCCGCTTGCGCCCTCGATCGTCGAGAACGGGGGTCTGAGGCAGCCACGGAAGGGAGAGATATTCTGGCGGCGACCGGGGGACAAGTGGACGGAATATGTGCGACCTATCAAGGCAGTCGGTCGAATTGACGTCTCATGGAGGGATCCGGAAGCGAGCATTCAGCTCGAAAAGCGCCAAGTCGCTATGATAACTCCGCTTGCGGGCATATCGGGGCGCATGACTTCCGCGCAGGCGTGCGAGATATCGGTAAGGGGCCTAGACGACTGGACAATCCAGTTCCCGCAAGATCTCTTCGAGCAACCTGTAACATCTGCCAATCAGATGAAGATGCGGTTTCGGAGCCGACCAGCCTACCGGATACGAGCGGTTCTCATCCCGCCAGAGGGACACGGATTCTCAGTCTGGCTAAAGATTGCCGGTCGCGATGCCGCAATCGTCCTTTCCGATGGCACTGTTCTGGCTGCAGGTCAGTCGATCGACATCGGCATGCTCCGCGGGGCCGTGGCGGTATCGCCCTCCCGCACAGCTCTTGACGTCACGCTCAAAGGGTCTCGCTCGTCCGGCCTGACTGTGCAGGTCGATGAGGAATATCCCCTCGGCGCTTTGCGCAATGGGATCGACGAAATTCTGGCTGGAGCGACAGAGCACGATGCCATGGCGGAAATGGTCTTTCTAGGCCAGCAGATGCCTTTCCGGATCGGCCGCTACCGCTATCCGCCCCCGGCATATGTTGATGGGCAGATCCGCTTCAGCGCGTTTGGATTGAACGACACGACCCGCCCCGTCGCTCGCATGATCCTCTCCCCAAGACACGATCACGCGCTTGACCCGGCTGGCGACAACACGTGGACGCTCCCGGAGAGATGCGTTGGTCCGTGCCTTGTCTATCTGCGTGACGGAACGGAGGTCGTTTCGAAGCCGATTGTCATTGGAAAGAGCGAGGCGATGCCGTCCTCAAGCATATTGCTGACTGCAATGGCAAAATCCGCGCATGCGGAACGCCAGACCGCGATCCTATTGGCGCTGGAAGATATTGCAGGGAGCACGTCGGCAACCGGAGACATCAACTGGCTGACCGAACTGATCACACATCTGAATGGTTTGCCCGCATCCGCATTCGATGTTCTTCGGCTGTTGCCGAAATCTCCTGTCGCCCTGATCCGGCTATTGCTTGCCTGCCGCGATGACGTAGCGCGAAACTTGGTGTGGAGTCTCCAGGATCAGCTTCCATTCCTCTGGCTGCAATTTCCAAAGAATTCATGGAAGGCGGCGCTAACGACGGAGTACCGCGCATACGAAAATGCAATTTCGGCTCTAGCGGAAGATCTGCGGGGGAAACTGTGCGGAGAGCGGATGATTGGGTTGATATCCACGGTTTGCGATCTGGAACCCGCCCTCTCGTCGATATTTCAGAGCCTTGGAATCATCCAAACCCAGGCTGCCTCGCGGAGTGTCCGAGATCTAGCCCAAGACTATATTCGCGATCAACGGCTTCTGGACGCCGATGGAACTGCACGGCGCACGCAAGGCAGCGCCGTGATTGCAGAAAATCTCGTGGCTTCAAAGGTAACACTCCCGGAGGAACTGCACCCGCGCTTCGACTTGCAGTCATTCGAAGGGCTGCTTGTGCCTGCGCTTATCGCGGCATGCGCGAATGGGCGCACGGCGATCGATGCGCCCTCCCTGCTCGTCGCTCGCCGAATGATCCGCGAGAGCCCTGCATATGTTTCCGGTGCCTATCCGCATTTCCTAAAAAAGTATGAGGTGATTTGACGTGGGGCCTTTTGAAACACTGCGGCAGATCAGGCGACGAGCCAGCGAGGCGGTAATCGCGCAGTCAGGCCTCTCGCATGCAGGCCTACGCAGCAGATTGCGTGAACTGTTCGATTCCGCGGACGCTGGTGAGGGCGCGCTACTGCAACGCCCGGTGATCGAAGGCGCACACCCGTTCCTTTCCTGCGACCAAACGATGGCCGAGTTGACGGGAAGCCTACTCCACCCTCATTTCGTCCAGGCGCTCGACCGCACCGATGATGTCGAATACCGTTTTCCGCGCGAACGGAAGCCGTTTCGTCACCAACTGGAAGCCTGGAGCCAGCTTCTCAAGCCGGGAAGGCCGCAATCCGTACTCGTTTCCTCCGGCACTGGCTCGGGGAAAACTGAGTGTTTCCTCTTTCCAATCCTCAGCGATCTCGCCCGCCAGATTGAACCCAATAATGCGAGGCTCGAAGGCGTTCAGGCGATAATGCTCTATCCGCTGAACGCCCTCATCGAGAGCCAGAGAATGCGTTTGTCCGCCTGGACAAAGCCATTCCGGGGCAAAATTAGATACTGCCTGTACAATGGTGATCTCGAACAGAACACCCCAGCCTCGGAACAGAAGCTCAGACCTGAAGAGGTCCCTGATCGTGTTGACCTGCGGCGCAGCCCACCGCCTATCCTCGTCACCAACATCACCATGCTTGAGTATATGCTCGCCCGCGCCGACGATCGTCCTATTGTCGAAAAGTCGAAGGGCAAGTTGAAGTGGATCGTTCTCGACGAGGCTCATTCGCTTGTCGGTGCAGCGGCTGCGGAAATCGCGCTGCTGCTCCGGCGCGTCCTTATGGCTTTCGACGTGAAGCCTGCCGAAGTCCATTTCGTAGCAACGTCAGCCACGATCGGTGACGGCGAAAATGTTCGCAGTCAGCTGAAGCGGTTTCTCGCCGATGTCGGGGGGATTCCCGACGCTCAGGTTCATGTCATCGAGGGCGCCCGTCGCATGCCGCTGCGCCCGGGCGGTTCCGCCACTCCAATGCCAAAGGATATCGCTGCAGCCGATGCAAATGAACTCTACGGCGCGCTGGCCTCGCGCGACGATATCTGGCGCTTGGTCGAACGCTTATACAAAGGCGCCGTTTCCCTCGATGACTTCGAAGCTGCGGCCAAAGCTCAGGACCTGACTGACGAAGAACTGGCACTGGCGCTATCGCGCGCGACGCGCACGGACCCAAGAACGCATGAGGTCGAACGCCTTGCGCCTATCCGGATCCACGCCTTTGAAAGAGCCGTTCCGGGAATCTGGGGCTGCATCAATCCCCAATGTCAGCAAGCCACCCTGGAATGGCCCTATGGACGGATATTGGCCCAGCGCGCCGACCAGTGTCCGCACTGTTTCGCCCCGGTCCTTGAAATCATCAACTGTACCTCCTGCGGCGAACCCTTTCTCGAAGGATTGGAAAAGGCGGGTCGCCTGACCACGCCGGTACGGATCCCACCTCGCGACGAGTTCGAGTTCGACAGCGATGCTTACCCGGCGGCGGACGATGATGCTGGTCCCGACGATGCCCAGCCCGACGATGCCGATTCTTTAGGTCTCGATCGGTTGTTCGCGGCGAGGCCGAGCCCATCAGCGAGGCCATTCTATCTCGATCGGAAAGACTGGACCGTATGTGATCGGGCAACTGAAGCAACGTTGACTGTCGTGAGTGACGAGAAGCGTGGCGGTGCCTGTCCATGCTGCGGCAAGGGGCCGACGCGAGAGAGCCCTCGCGTGTTACGCCCGCTTCGGTTCGGCGCACCATTCATGATCGGAAACGCGGCACCCTTGCTTCTCGAGGGCGTGGAGGCGACGCCGCTTCCCCACGCTGGCGACAGGAGGCCTTCAGGCGGCAGACGCCTGCTTTCGTTCACCGACAGCCGGCAAGGCACGGCACGCATGGCGGCCAAACTGCAGATCGAGTCGGAACGAAACTTCGTTCGCTCCTTCGTCTATCATGCTGTCCAGAAATCTATGCATGCGGGAACGGGCGCGACAGTCGAGGCGGAAAGCGTTCGCTCTGAAATCGCAAGCCTTGAGAGCATATTGACTGACGAATCCCGTTCGATAATCGAGCCGATCATTAAACAGAAACGCGCCGCGCTGGAAAAACTGATTGGTGGCGGAACTGACGGTATCGAATGGGACGACCTGGTCGATAACCTCAGCCGGAGCATCGAGGTCGATGAGTGGATTAAGGATGTCTGGCAGGGCCGCGACATCGACCCCGCGCTCTTCGCCGACTCGCGGAACCTAGCAGAATTCCTTCTGCTGCGGGAGTTCGCGCGGCGACCGCGGGCGGCAAACTCTATAGAGACACTTGGACTCGCGAGGCTTCGCTTCCCCTATATCGACAGCCGCGGGGAAGGCGATTTGCCTAGACCTTTTCGCGATCGAAACAAGACTGCGGCCGATTGGCAGTCCTATCTGTCAGCCGTATTAACATTCTTCGTGCGAGCGAACAGCGCGATTGCGGTCAAGCGCCAGACGCAGTTCTGGCTCTTACCAAAGGCGCCTGTGAAGACGCTTGCGGGTCCGGGGAAGGACATATCCACCGAAAGAAATAGCCTTGGCTGGCCGCAGGCTGCCGGAAAGGGCCGCCGTCCGCGACCGGTCTCTCTCCTGGTCGAGGGATTGTCGCTGAATCTGGCCGACCCTGCGCATCGCGATGATCTCGATGAATGCCTCGACCGCGCATGGCGCGATATCCAGCCCTGCCTGGCCGATGATCCGCGGGGACTTTCGTTCCGCAAGGCCTTCGTGGCACCGGTCACGGAGGGCTTTCTTTGCCCGGTGACGCGGCGCGTGCTCGACGCCGCGCCGTTCGGCCTCACGCCATATGGACTGGATCAGCTTGATGCGGGATTGAAACGGGCGACTGCAATCCAGATGCCGCGGCATCCTTTGCCGGGAGAGGACCCGATTGGCCGCGAGGAGGCGCGTGCGAAAATCGACGAATGGCTTAAGGCCGACAAGACGATCGTCAGGCTGAGAGAGCTCGCCTATTGGAACAACTTATCAGACCGCATCGCGATCTTTGCTGACTACGCGCGCGCGGCGGAACACTCCGCGCAACAGCCGAGCAAAAGGCTCCGGCGCTACGAGGGAGAGTTCAAGGACGGCCGGATCAATGTCTTGAACTGTTCCACCACGATGGAAATGGGCGTCGACATCGGATCTGTCTCCTCAGTGATGATGACCAATGTCCCGCCGTCGATCGCTTCCTACCGCCAGCGGGTGGGACGCGCGGGGCGGCGCAATCAGGCTACATCTCTTGCATTCACATTCTGCAAGGATCGCCCGCTTGATCGGGAGGCGTTTCGGGAGCCGGAGAAATTCCTTCAACGCGCAATGGCGGCGCCCAAGGTTGCTCTGAATAGCCGGCCGATCGTTCAGCGCCACGTCAATGCCTTTCTACTGTCAGCCTTCATTCATTCGCTTCGCGGTGATGCGCTTCGGATGACCATCGGCGCATTCTTCGGTTGTCCCGCTGATCCGTCGGTGAATCGGACTTTGAAGGCGGAGCGTTCATCCGCCCTGTTTGCTGGATGGCTAGACAAGCCATCGACCCGCCAACTGACGATGGAAAGCATCAATACCATCACACGGCGGTCTGTCCTCGACGGAGATATCACCCTCGTCGACGAAGCGCTCCTCGCTCTCGACACGGTTGAGAAGCGATTCCTTGAGGAATGGGAAGGCCTTCGGCTGATGGCACGGGAGGAAGGAATCAAGGAAGCTGGCCGAACGCGCATGGGGATGGAGTTGCAGCGACACTGCGACGAATTTCTTCTCAGCGGTCTGGCCGATCGTGGATTTCTTCCCGGCCACGGATTTCCATCCGATGTGGTGACCTTCATTCCCAGTCGTCAATCGGGCAAAGAATCCGACCATCCGACCCGCGACGGACGGCGACAATTTCGAAGTATCGGCCCGCAGCGCTCTCTCGATCTGGCGATAAGGGATTATGCTCCCGGATCCGAGGTCGTCATCGACGGGCTTGTGCATAAATCGGCTGGCGTGACCCTGAACTGGAAGCGGCCTGCGAACGAAGACAACTTGGTCGAGGTTCAAAGCCTACGGCAACACTGGCGCTGCCTAGACTGCGGAACGGCGGAAACCCGCTCGGGGCGCAAATCCGATAGCTGCGCTGATTGCGGTTCGCGCTCCGTTGAGCGCAGTAAGTATATTAGGCCCGCCGGCTTCACGGTGGACAGCCGTATGGTCGCCCATGCGGAGACCGACATTGTTGATTATGTGAAGCCACAGGAACCGCTGGTGTCGGCGCGTAACGCTCCATGGCGCGGCCTGCCGGATCCAACCTCGGGCCGCTACCGCTGTAGTCGCGATGGCCTGGTCTTCTATTCGAACAAGGGACCTACCGCCCACGGTTATGCGATCTGCTTGCATTGCGGAAGAGCGGAACCTGAAACGGCTTCGGAGCCGAACACGCCACTACCAGGCCGAATGGCAGGTCATGTGCCACTACGCAGAAGAAAGGGTGACCAGTCCGATGTCTGCGCGGGGAATGACCTAGTGTGGAAAATCCAACGGCATTTTGCATTGGGTCATGAAATCACGACGGACGTCATAGAGATTCAGCTTGCTCAGAACTGCACGCGAGCCGTTGCAACAGCGCTGATCATAGCGCTCCGGGAAGCTCTGGCGCAGGAGCTTGGCGTCGACGCTGACGAGATGGGTTTCGCAGCGACGGAATCGACCAATGCCGCTGCGGGAAAATCGGTTTCCCTTCTGCTCTTCGACAGAGCGTCGGGTGGTGCCGGATTCTCTGTCGCGCTCGAACAACATCTCGCGGCCGTCTTGCGCGGCGCGGAAGACATCCTCGATTGCGCAACGCCCGGCTGCATTCATGCTTGCTCGTCCTGTGTATTGACTGGTGACGCGCCGGACGGCGCCGATGCACTGGACCGCACCGGCGCATACATCTTCCTGAAGACTTTCTTGCGGATTCCGGAGATTTTGATTTCGGACGACCGCTTCGTACCAGACGCAGTCATCAGCACCGGGATCTACGATGAAATCGACAGCACACTTCGGGCAACTGCCGGGACTCAGCTGACCCTCTTTCTTCACGGAGCTTTCGATCCTGCGGACCTTGTGAACTGGCAAGGCGCGAACCAACTCTCGAAATGGACGTCGAGCGGAAGGGAGATTTCGGTGGGCCTCTCCAGGAACGCGGTCGCCAGCATGGACGACGCGGCGCGCCTTGCCTTGCGGGACTTTGCGGTAAGGCACAGGATTAACTTGATGGAAGTCGATCCACCCCGCTTCCCGAATGGAGCTGCCCCCATCGCCGCAGTTGAGGTCAACCACGCCCCTACCCACCTGTGGGTCAGCAGAGACCGGACCGCAGCGCGCCTTGGACGCGGTTGGGGTGACCCGGTGGTTCATCCGATCGTGCGAGCCGCCTGCGTATTGACGCTGGACAAATCCGAACTCGACGATCGACTATTCCTTCCAACCCCAGGCGCGGAGTTTGTCGAGATCGATCGGGAGCTCGATGTTCCGGTCGCAGAGTTCGGGAGAACAGCAGCAGCCATGCTGATCGCCAGGCTGAAGAAATGCGGCGCCTGGCGGGACGAACCGATCGAGCGTGTCTCCTACGAAGATCCGTTTGTCGTGTCGCCTCTGGTCACGCGCCTACTGATCGACACTGTGGCCGAACTTGGCCACCGTTCGGGCGATCATATCAGCCTTTCGATCGAAACACGTGCTCCGAGATCGTCCGACACGGGCAGATTTCCATTCCAACTATCCCAGAACTGGCCTGATCCGGAAATTCATGCCGCAACAATATTAGCCTACGCGTCGCTAAGACACGTGGAGGTTGATATCGCTCACAAGGACGTTCCTCACGGGCGTTTCATGACCATCCGATACACGTCAGGGCTTGTCGGCAAAATCGTCCTCGACCAGGGGTTCGGCGCCTGGACGGTCCCACATCAAATTCGCGTACGACATGACTTTAGCGCTCCTGCCCCGGTTCAGGCGAAACACATGTTCGACGGCAATTACGTCCTCGAACGACGAGGCATCGGAAAAACCTATCTAGTGTGTAGCCGAGCGGACCCGGGTCTCAATAAATAGGGACGCGCGGCTCAATTGTCCGCTCCTCCTCCAACGGCTCTCACGCTGCCGAATCAGTGGTCGCGATCTGACGAATCACCACCTTCGATTCGTATCTGTTTTGAACGGCGAGCCCAGAAGCTGCGCGCATTCGGCTGAAATTTCGTCCTGATATACGGAAAATGCGAGATTAGAACGAATCCTTCTGTTTGCTGCCCCCACGGTTTTTGCCAAGAAAATGTATCCTTGGGGCTGCTTGAAAAGATTGCACATTTTCAGACGGCAAGGATTCGATTTTCATATTGTTGACAATGAGTTAGCTCAGGTAAGCGCCTTTCGATAGCCGATTGACAGCCGCGCAAATAGGGCGGCATCTCGTGCGTGTGCGGGTGGCCCCTTTCTCCTCCCGCACCAACACGAGGACATCACAATGGGCTCATGCGGAAGTGGGTTTCCGTGGCAGGCCGTGCAGCCGAATGCAGCTAGCCATCTCATTTCGCGCCAGAGCGGAGACCTCGTCCGATCGCGGGATGCAGTTGACTGCCACTCGCATCCAGGCCCTGTCGGCGTCGAAACACTTGTCCATATCATCGTGCGGGGGCAGGTTTGAGCATACTCCCACGATCAGCTGACCAATCGCTTTCCAGTCTGGGAATGAACAGCAACCAAGCGCTATTCGACACACCCCAGCTTCGGTACTTGGCGACAGGCTCTAAATTACGCCTCCCAAACATGCCGGACGAGGATATATCCGAACAGCCTCAGTTGCTGGATCGCAAGGGCGCGGTGATACACGGCCTCACCGCCTACCTCCTGCACCTTCGGCTCAACGGTCGGAGCATCGAGACCGTCAAAATGTACGCCCGCATACTCCTCGATTTCCTGAGGACCCTTGCAGATGCACACGGGGGGGTTGGGTTGCCATGGCAAGAAGTCGGTGACAACGTGCTTGCCGTCTGGAAGACCCATCTTCTCGGACCCCGACTGGTCAAAAACACGATTACAGGTAATCGGGGGGTGAAGGCGCAGACCTACAACTATCGACTTTCCACCATACTTGCGTCCTTTCTTCACGCCGAGAAGAACGGATGGGCTTCGGGTCTTATCGGTGACAGGTCCACCGGCGACCCTTACAGGGTCTCGATCAGCCTAGAAGCCGGCAGCGTTCGCCATGACTCCCATGTAACAACCGTGCGGAAGGCCGCAATCCAACTCCCTACGGAGCGCGACTTCGCGTTGGTCGATGCCGAGTCTGGTCGGCTGAGGAAAAGCCGCGATCTCCAGAAAAGGGATCGAGCAATCGTAACTTTAATGCGTAAGTGCACTCTCCGCCGCTCTGAGGTAACGGGCCTGCTCGTAAGTGACGTGCCCTCGCGGCGGCGCATCAAAATCTTCGAAGAGGCTGTGCGCAATGGTGCAGCCCCGCTGTTACAGATCTGGGTAAACCGTGCAAAGCGTGGCGGCCGCAGGCTTGTGCCGATGCCACTTAGCCTGGTTTCCGAGCTTCGCGAGCATATCGATCGGCCTCGAGCCGAACTGCTTCGAAGAAAGGGCATACCACCATCAGACTGGCCGGAGGAAGTCTTCCTCTCCTCGAAAACCGGTGGCGCCCTCGGCCCACAAAGCATCACAAACTGGATAAAATTGGCCGCAAAGGGGGCAGAAAAGCGCAACCCGAACCATACGGGAGCGATCCCGCTTAGAAGTATCCATCCTCATCTCGACAGACACAGTGCCATTACCGACCTCGGCATCGGCTCTCTCGAATCAGGAAAATCCGAGCAAGAGGCACTGCTCTTCCTGATGGAGGCTTCAGGTATCAGCAGATTGGATACAGCATCGATCTACCTTCACCTCGGCCAAGGACTGCTGGCCGCGCAATCTGAAGGTCATCGCAAAATGGCAACAAAGTGGAACGATTCGGCCGCTGTGCTGCTGAAGCGGGAACGGCGCGCCAGCAAGAGGCGTCGCGGGTGACCGAGGCGCTTTGAGCGAATTTTTCCCGAGCAGGCGTCAAGAAGCGAACTCACGAGGCTGATCCCATGGCCCGCCCCAGACTAGCGGTCGACATATTCCGGACTGCGGCTCCGCCGGTTCCTCTTGGCGTTCCCGCCAAGCTCCCGTTAACTGTCCGGTCGCCGGCGCACAGCTTTCCTGGAAACGACGTCCCGTTCAGTTTCGAGAACCTGCTGCCGCTTCGCGACTTTGCCCATGTAATCGCGGAACAGTTCCTAAGTTACGTGTCGGGCAAGAAACGCAACTCAGCACAAGGTGCGTACTTCCTGGTGATCATGTTCTTCAACTGGGTCGCTGAAGGCGAACACGCGGCAGAAATTTCATCGGGGCCAGACGCAGCAAGATGGGAGTTTATCGCCGAACGCTGGGCGAGTTCAGTTCGTGAAGATGCCAAACTCGCGGCGTCTACCCGAAACGTATACATTTTGGGGGCGAGACGCTTCCTGAAGCATCTCCAGAGAAAGGCAATAATCCCGAAATTCAAGCTGCCAAAGGGCGTCAAGGGTGCCGCGCTTGTAAGCGGCCACAAGGAATCCATCGCGCACATCGCACCGCGCACAAAACTGTCCGATCCCTTGCCGGAGGCAATACGCGTTGCCGGACCGGAGGTGGAGCAACTATGGCGCAAATTGGCGAAGGATTTTGACACCACGGATCCCGCCGTGGTGCTGGAACGGCTCAATACGCTGCTAGACCACTTACGCGGCATTGCCGAAGCAGCAATCCGATCAAACTTCAACGACCACCTTGAGACGATCGCCATTGCAAAGAGCGTAGACATCTCAAAGGTGAACGATTTCCTCCGGGAAAATCAGGGGCGCTACTCACGCTCCCTCGGCTCTGGACGCGGCAGCAAATCGATCTTCGAGGACGAGGCCAACCTCATAGCTTACATATTCGACGCTTATCTCGGCGTGGTACCGACGCGGTTTGAGGACCCTCAGCTTTACAGGCTCCTCTGCAACAAGCATGACGGCGTGAAGGAGATGTCGGCACGGTTTCATCTCACCACAGAAACAGCGATCCCGTACATCGTCATCATACTGCTCGAAACCGCCATGAACGTTGTGAGCGCGCTAGAACTCCACGTCAACTGCCTCACGGAAACCGACGAACCGACCAACTACCGTCTGAACTGGTACAAGGACCGCGCCGAGGGCGGCCTTCCTCGGGATGATTATTTCCGATCCGGCGATCCAACTTCTTTGCGGCGCGACAGCGAAGCTCGCATCAGTCTCCCTCAAGTGGTGCAATGCCTGCGAGTTCTCCGCGCACCCATCGTTTCGCTCGCCGACCATTGGCACCAAGATTCACTTTTTTTGATGCGCATCTTTGGAAAGAGCCGAAACGAGGACTCGATGGAACCTCGGGTCGGGACAATGAGCGAGACACTTGAGGGAAAAGCATGGAAACGCTTCCGGGACGAGGACTCGCTGCTCTCGCAATTCCCGATCACGCTCGATCAGGTTCGTACAGCTGTTGCCTTGAAGATATCGCTAGAGAGCGGCAACAACATCTTCACGGTGAATGAAAAACTGCATCAAGAAAGCCTATCGGTCACGGCTCATTATTTGGCTCACGACGCTGTCCACTCGGTCAATCAAGCGCAGGCTCGCCAGCTGCAGGACTTCATGTTCCTGTCGGCCACAGCCAATCTCGATGAAATACGTCGGTCGTTCGGCCCTGACGAGGAGAGAGCGCAAGTGATCTTGGCCCGTGCGCGTAGAAAGGGTTTTGGTCAGTGGCCAGGCAGTGCCCCCAACGCCGTGCCTACAGAGTCTGAAGATGAGCCTATCGAGGGAACATTTGTCGAATGGCTTACTCGCGGGACGATTCACATTATCGAGGACGTCAATGTCGCTGCCGAGATGTTCGCTTTTCGACGTCATATTCTTTCTGAAAGTCCGCACCTGCGAATGACGCCGGCTTGGGCCGAGATGTGGGCGCCGTTCGTCCTCTTTCTCAACGCGTCCTTGGATCGTACTCCGGCACACGTTCGCCTTGAGGGCGAGCGGATAGCTGAGGAGTTGGAGATTTTCTACGGGGACCTCGACTAATGTCTTCAAAGAACGTGGTCAGCTTGACGATTGATCATCGCGAAGCACGCGCCGAGACCTCCTTGGGCGGCGTCAGACTGCGCGGCCTTCCCAAAGCCCGAGGCCTTATCTCAAGACGTAATGACCTTGTGTGGCGGTTCAAAACGGTCCGCCTTACCGGGCTCCACTCAATTTCCTGGAATAGGAGATTCTGCGACGGAAGCCAATTGAGCGATCCACGGCACTCCGAACTGCTGGAGACCGCTAGGCGCTTCTTGGAGATCATTGACAACGATCCGCTTGATACCTTCGAAATCAACGGCCATGGTACCGTCATTCACCGCACATATGTCCTGTTTGCGATAATGGATTGGGCGATCTCACTCGGCCACTCCCGCCTTAGCGACATTCGCCCAAGTGATTGGGAGTCTTTCAAGAGCCGAATTGCCTACGGATTGAAAGCGCTTCCGGCCAAGAAGGCGCTTGCCGGGCGCTCGAAGATCACCGCCGACCGCATCTTGGAGATCTTTCGGGTGATCCAGCATCTTTACGATTTTAAGGCGTATCGCGGAGAGGACGGTTGCCGGATAATAGATGACGGGTTGGACTTTGAGCCGTTCGAGTTTCGCGGGGACGCCATAAGCCTGGCGCGAAAGCTTGGCGCCGAGACAGGTCGTACTCCAACCATTCCGCCGTATATCGCACTTTATTATCTTGACGCTGCCATCCAGTACGTCGCGAATTTTTCCGACGATATTGTCGAATTAAACGAACGCCTCCGAAAACTGGAGGCAGCTCCTCCCGGACCGCAACGACGCAGCCGCGGACAGGCAGATGCGGAACTCGCTACAATGCTGTTGAAAGGGCTCGACCTGCCGCGCGCAGTCCCCATGCTCGATGATGACGTCCGTGTGCCTGCTCTGGCTAGGATCCTGGGAATGCAGCCGAGCGTGCTATACGAGGCGGCGCGCGCAAAGGTAATCACGAGGTTTGGGACTGTAATGAGCCGCGCACCAGGGCCGGAGCGTCTGCGAGAAATCTCCCGGCTTCGTGCCGACCTCAGACGCACGGCGTCGACAAGGGCTTGGAAAGGGTCTGAACAACCGCAGCGACGCAACTTTGCTAGAAAGCTTGGATTGCCGTTCAGAGGAAAAGCTGGAAGTGCCGCCCCTTGGCCCCTCGTCAATGTCGGCACTGGTGGTCGCTCGGCGCCGGATGAACACAGCCTCGAGTCGGCCACAGCCGACTTATGGTCGTCAATCTATGTGGTGATCGGCTCGTTCATGGCCGATCGACTGTCCGAGATGTTGCACCTGGAGATTGGATGCATCTCTTACGGCTTGGACGGACCTTATCTCGAAAGCCCATTATTCAAAGACCAAAACACTGACTCCGGCATATCCGGCCGCCGGCCTTGTCCAGAGATTGTAGCCAATGCAGTAAGAGTTGCCGAAGCGCTGGGGCGCGCAGCGAGGGAACGGACCGGTTCGACGAAGCTGTTCATGTCTTCACATCGATTGGGCGACAGCGTGATCGACGAGACGACAATGCGTAAGCGCCTTGAGGACTTTGGTTCGCGGATAGGGGTTCCGCCCGACGACATGGGCCAGGTATGGCTGGTAGCTCCACACGAACTCCGCCGATTTTTCGCGCAGACTTGGGTTTGGTACTATGAGCTCGGTCCGGGACTTGATGCGCTGCGGCAGCATCTCCGCCACATCGATATATACAATACGATTCGGTACGGGGCTTCTGCTACCCAGGGTCAAGCAATGAGCGAAGAGCAGAAAGACCTTACGGTGCAGATCTTTGAGAAGTCGCTTTTCAATGGCCTTGAACTAAATGGGCCGTTCGGAGGGAAGCTCAGAAAATTGGCAGCCCGAATGCAGGTAAGAGTTGCAGACCCTGTGATGCTCTCCGAGGCAATCCGAGATCATGTTGAGCACAAGGGGTTGCTACTGCATCCTATGCCTTGGGGTTACTGCGCTTGGTGGCGCGAAGCGGCCAAGGCCGCGAAGTGTGTCCCAAAATCGGAGCAGCCTAACGTCAGGACACGTCCTGCAAACCGAAAGCTGCCGGAAGTATGCGGCAACGGATGCGCGAACTTCGCGACTCACGAGGTTTTTGCCGCATTTTGGAGAGAGAGCGAGCAACGACACATGGCGACCTTAGAGCGTGACGGCATTCCAACGGTCTTGCGAAAAGCCGCTGCTGAAGGGGTCAGAATCGCCAGACTGTTCATTGCGGGACAAAAGGAATCCCATGATTGAGATTAGGCCGATCGGACTGCGTCGGAAACAGCGCGAGCCAAAAGTAAGTGCGCACGCGCCACCAGTCGCTGTCGCCAAATCACAGGATACCCGGCGCAGGCTTCTCGATGGCCTCGCCCTCTATGAGTCCATTCTGTCGACGAAAGATCTTGAGAAGCTCGACGGATTGAAGCCTACAGTGAGTGGGTTCAAGACGCTGACCCACACCGGAAGTGATGCGCTTCGCGGCCCCAATAGCGATCTGCGACCACGACTCCAGGAAGAGCTGAAACGCCTCGCCCTTCTCCAAGAAAAAAAGGAATTGCTAAAGAAGGCAGGCACGAGCGACAACGCTGAAGGCGAACGAAAGCGGGCAAAGGCTCGGCTTGCCAAGGACCTTGTGAAGAAGGTGGAGGAGTTGCAGGCGCTTCTGGCTCTCCGAGACGCCGACAACATGAGTCTTCTCAAGCAACTCGAGGATGCTCGCGCCAATGAGGTCGCGGTTCGCAAGAAGCTGGCCGCGCAGCGCCTAGACCATTCCTAGGGCGGCCTTGTAAAGGTCGAGGATCGCCTCTTCTTCCTGGCGCTCGGCTTGGTCCTTCTTGCGGAGGCGGATGATCGTCCGGATCACCTTGGTGTCGTAGCCGCGGCCCTTGGCCTCCGCCATGACCTCCTTGATGTCGTCAGCCAGCGTGGCCTTCTCCTCTTCGAGCCTCTCTATCCGCTCGATAAGTTGCCTCAGTTCTGCAGCTGCAACTGTACTTTGTGGGGATGTCTCGTCCATGTCTTCCTCGTCGATTGAGTTGTAGCTTAGCGTCGATTTTGGCGGCTGCCATTCGGCGCTGGAGGGACTTCTGCGGGAGTCTTTCTATCAGGACGTGCCTGATAGAACCCAATTACCGCAACAGGTTGCGCTCATTGCAAAGGGCTTATCAGGATGGCGCCACGAATGTGTGAAACTCGTCAGCGATCGTCTTCTTCTCTTCCTCGAGCCGCTCGATGCGCTCGATGAAGGCGCGCAGCTGGCCGGCGGCAACAGTCTGGCTGGTCTCGGTTATGTCGTCGGCCATATTTTCTCTCCGCGTCGTTTTCTCGCCGCGACTCGGGGTGACCTGAGCGGCGAATTGCAGCGGTTCGATGCCCGACCGGGCGCGGCGGGTCAAGGTGCTATCGATGCGGCATGAAGGGCTGCTGCCAGGCGCCGACAAGGCCCTATCGATGCTGGCCTAGCTCACCCGAATGCGATCAGCAGATCCTTGGCATCGATCTGGTCGCCGGCCTTGACCAGCACCTCGGCGATGGTGCCGTCGCGCTCGGCATGCAGCGCCGTTTCCATCTTCATCGCTTCGATCGACAGCAGCACGTCACCGGCCTTCACCGCCTGGCCGGCAGCGACCGAAAGCGCCGAGACGACGCCAGGCATCGGCGCGCCGACATGCGTCTCATTGCCCGGCTCCGCCTTGCGCCGTGCCTTGGCGGCGGACGCGCCATGCGCCCGGTCCGGCACCTTCACCCGGCGCGGCTGGCCGTTGAGCTCGAAGAACACGGTGACCATGCCCTTTTCGTCGACATCGCCGATCGCCAGGCAGCGCACCACCAGCGTCTTGCCTTTTTCGATGTCGACGAAAATCTCGTCTTCCGGCTTCATGCCGTAGAAATAGGTCGGGGTCGGCAGCACGCTGACCGGCCCATAGGTCTCCTGCGCGGCGGCAAAATCGGAAAACACCTTCGGATACATCAGCCACGAGGCGAACTCGAACTCGCTGAGCTTGCGCTCGAGCTTTTCCTCGATCTCCGTGCGGCTGGCCTTGAGGTCCGCCGGCTTGAGCAGCGAACCCGGCCGCACCGTGATCGGTTTTTCGCCCTTCAGCACCTTCTTCTGCAATGCCTTTGGCCAGCCGCCCGGCGACTGGCCGAGATCGCCGCGCAACATCGACACCACCGAATCAGGGAAGGCGATGTCCCTCGCCGGGTTCTCGACATCGGCGACGGTCAGGTCCTGGCTCACCATCATCAGCGCCATGTCGCCGACGACCTTGGACGACGGCGTCACCTTGACGATGTCGCCGAACATCAGATTGACGTCGTGATAGGTCTGCGCCACTTCGTGCCAGCGCGTCTCCAGCCCGAGCGAGCGCGCCTGTTCCTTGAGATTGGTGAACTGCCCGCCCGGCATTTCGTGCAGATAGACCTCCGAAGCCGGCCCTTTCAGGTCGCTTTCGAAGGCGGCGTATTGGTTGCGCACCGCCTCCCAGTAAAACGAGATATTCCTGATCCACTGTGGATCGAGGCCCGGATCGCGCTCGGTGCCTTTCAGCGCCTCGACAATCGAGCCCAGGCAAGGCTGCGAGGTGTTGCCTGACAGGGAATCCATCGCCGCATCGATGGCGTCGACGCCGCTCTCCACTGCCGCCAGCACGGTTGCCGCCGACAGGCCGGATGTGTCGTGGGTATGGAAGTGGATCGGCAGGTCTGTCGCCTCGCGCAGCGCCTTGAACAGTGCGCGGGCAGCGCTCGGCTTCAACAGCCCGGCCATGTCCTTGACGGCGATGATGTGGGCGCCTGCCGCCTGCAATTCCCTGGCCAGGCCGACATAGTATTTCAGATCGTATTTCGCCCGCGCCGGGTCGAGTATGTCGCCGGTATAGCAGATCGCCGCTTCGATCAGTCTGCCCTCGGCGCCGACCGCATCCATGGCGACGCGCATGTTCTCGACCCAGTTCAGGCAGTCGAAGACGCGGAACAGGTCGATGCCGCCGGCCGCGGCCTGGCGGACGAAATGCTGGACGACATTGTCGGGATAGTTGGTATAGCCAACCCCATTGGCGCCGCGCAGAAGCATCTGCAGCAACAAATTGGGTGCTGCCTCGCGCACCAGCGACAGCCGCTCCCATGGGTCTTCGGTGAGGAAGCGCATGGCGACGTCGAATGTGGCGCCGCCCCAGCATTCGAGCGACAGAAGCTGCGGCAGCGCGCGCGCATAGGTGCCGGCAATCCCGGCGATGTCATAGGTGCGTACCCTTGTGGCGAGCAGCGACTGATGGCCGTCGCGCATTGTCGTGTCGGTGACCAGCACCTCTTTTTGCTCGCGCATCCACGCCGCGAATCTCTCCGGCCCGAGCACGTCGAGCTTCTGCTTGCTGCCGTCAGGCAAATTGCCGTTGAGATATGGCACTACCGGTGGCGCCCCATCGGCCTTTGGCTGCGGCCGGCCGCGCGTCTCGGGGTGGCCATTGACCGAAACGTCAGCAAGGTAGTTGAGCAGCTTGGTCGCCCGGTCCTGCCGCTTCACGCTGGCGAACAGTTCCGGCGTCGTGTCGATGAACTTGGTGGTGTAGGAATTGTCGGCGAAACTCGGGTGATTGATGATCGCCTCGAGGAAAGTGAGATTGGTCGCCACGCCGCGGATGCGGAATTCGCGCAGCGCCCGGTTCATGCGGGCGATGGTCTCGGCCGGCGTCGGCGCCCAGGCGGTCACCTTCTCCAGCAGCGGATCGTAGAAGCGGGTGATGACCGCACCCGAATAGGCGGTGCCGCCGTCAAGGCGGATGCCGAAGCCGGTGGCGCCGCGATAGGCGGTGATGCGGCCATAATCGGGAATGAAATTGTGCTCGGGGTCTTCAGTGGTGATGCGGCACTGCAGCGCGTGGCCGTTGAGCCTGATGTCCTTCTGCGCCGGCACGCCCGATTCCGCCGTGCCGATGGCAAAGCCGTCGAGGATGTGGATCTGCGCCTTGACGATGTCGATGCCGGTCACCTGTTCGGTGACGGTGTGCTCGACCTGGATACGCGGATTGACCTCGATGAAATAGAATTTTCCGGTATCGGCATCCTGCAGGAACTCGACCGTGCCGGCGCCGATATAGCTGGTTTCGCGCGCGATCCTCAGCGCGTAGCCGCAAAGCTCCTCGCGCTGCGGCATTTCGAGGTAGGGCGCCGGCGCCCGCTCGACCACTTTCTGGTTGCGGCGCTGGATCGAACAATCGCGCTCGAACAGGTGCACGGCATTGCCATGCGTGTCGCCCAGCACCTGCACCTCGACATGGCGGGCGCGCTCGATCAGCTTTTCGAGATAGACCTCGTCCTTGCCGAAAGCCGCCTTCGCCTCTCGCTTGCCTTCCATCACCTCGCGCGCGAGATCGGCCTCGGAGCGGATGGCGCGCATGCCGCGGCCGCCGCCGCCCCAGGATGCCTTCAGCATCACCGGGTAGCCGATCGTCTTGGCGAGTTCCTTCACCGCCGCCATGTCGTCCGGCAAGGGATCGGTAGCGGGAATTACCGGCACGCCGACCTCAATCGCGAGATTGCGGGCGGCGACCTTGTTGCCTAGCCTGCGCATCGTATCCGGCTTTGGCCCGATGAAGGTGATGCCGGCCTTGGCGCAGGCCTCGGCGAATTCCGGGCTCTCCGACAACAGGCCGTAGCCCGGATGGATGGCGTCGGCGCCCGAAAGCCTGGCGACGCGGATAACCTCCTCGATCGACAGATAGCTTTCGATCGGCCCCATATCCCTGGCCAGATGCGGCCCGCGCCCGACCTGATAGCTTTCGTCGGCCTTGAAGCGGTGCAGCGAATATTTGTCCTCCTCCGCCCAGATCGCCACGGTTTTGAGGCCGAGCTCATTGGCCGCGCGAAAGACGCGGATGGCGATTTCAGACCGGTTGGCGACAAGGATCTTCGTGATTGCCAAGGAAGGCTCCAGACACGGAAGGGAGAGCTGACGCCATGATTAGCGCGAAAATGCTGCAGTGCAAACAAAATCGAAAGGAGCGATTAAACCGATTTAATCGATCTCTAGGGTTGAAGCGCTACGCGTCGGACCGGACACGCGCGGCCACTCTCGATCCGGGTTCGGAAGCCCCATAAAAAATGCCCGGCGCGAAGCGCCGGGCATCTCAGCAGAAAAGTCCGGTTATTTGCCGGGTGCGTTCTCGACATAGGTGAACTTGCCATCGTCACCCTTCTTCCAGGTGTACATGACGTAGTCAGGACGGGTGATGTCGCCCTTCGCGTCATAGCCGATCTCACCGATCGCTGTCTTCCAGGGGCTGCCCGACTTGATGGTCTCGGCCACCTTCTGAGCGTCATCGGCTGACCCGGTCTTGGTGATGGCGGCCGCGATGATTTCCATCGCCGCGTAGGAGTAGAGCGTGTAGGCCTCCGGCTCGAAGCCAGCGGCCCGGAACTTCTCGACGAGTTCCTTGGCGTTGGGATTCTTGCGCGGATCGGGAGCGAACGTCATCAGCGTGCCGTCGACTGCATCGCCGGCGATCGAGGCCAGTTCGTTGGACACGATGCCGTCGCCGGACATGAAGGTCGCCTTGAGACCCTGATCGGCGAGCTGGCGTATGATCAGGCCGGCCTCGGTGTGCAGGCCGCCATAGTAGACGACGGTGACGCCGGCATCCTTCATCTTGGCGATGAGGGCCGAGAAGTCCTTGTCGCCGACATTGATGCCCTCATACATGGCTTCGGTCAGGCCATTGGCGTTGATCGCCTTCTTGGTTTCATCGGCGAGGCCCTGGCCATAAGGCGTCTTGTCGTGGATGACGGCGATCTTGGCGTCCTTGAAGTTCGCGGCGAGATAGTCGCCGGCAACCTTGCCCTGCTGATCGTCGCGTCCGCAGGTGCGGAAGGTGTTCCACATGCCGCGTTCGGTGAACTTCGGATTGGTCGCGGCCGGCGTGATCTCGAGGATGCCGTTCTCGGCATAGACCTCCGAGGCCGGAATCGAGACGCCGGAGTTGAAGTGGCCGTCGACGTACTTGACGCCGTCGGCGACGAACTTATTGGCGACCGAGATGCCTTGCTTGGGATCAGAGACGTCGTCGCCGACTTCAAGCTTGAGCTGCTGGCCAAGGACACCGCCGGCGGCATTGATATCGGCGACGGCCTGCTCCGCGCCCTTTTGCAACTGGGCGCCGAAAGCTGCGTTCGGGCCGGTGATCGGACCGGCAACGCCGATCAGGATGTCAGCCCACGCATTGCCGCTGAACGCGACAAGCGCGGTCAGGGCGACGGCGGACAAAAGTGACTTTTTCATTGAAACGCTCCCATTTACCGAGTGGGCGTGGATGTTGCTTTCATGCGATGCCCACCCTTGCTCGCAGAAAGAGTACTTTGCCGATTTTCAGGCACTTGTCACGCCGATTCATCCCCGAAACGACGTTAATGATAAACGTCAACCTTTTGGTTTCCAGCTCAAAAGAGAGACTCTTTCGTAAAGCCAATTATACTGCGTCACCATCTGGTTGGTACGCGTGTATTGGTAACCGATGAAACCCAATATCATCAGCACGATGGTGTCGATGACGTAGTAATGCAGCGAGAACATCGTTCCGCCGAACAGCGCGTGATGAATGAACCTTATGCCGATGCCGAGCCCCAGCATGAAGGCGAACAGCTGGACGAAGCTGCGCCACGTCTGGGCACATGCCTTGCCCGTCATCCACGCCGCCCAGCCGCCGAGCAGGCAGGTGACGAAGAAGAACTGCCAGATCGAGGGTTCCTCGTAGAGAATGCCCTGCATAATTGATGTCTCCTGCGACTCAGTGATGGCCGCCTTCGAGGTAGGCGGCGCGCACTTCCGGATTGGCAAGCAGCTCCTTGCCGGTGCCGCTCATCGTCACATTGCCGTTGACCATGACATAGCCGCGCGTGGCGAGCTTCAGCGCGCCAAAGGCATTCTGCTCGACCAGGAATACGGTCAGCCCCTGCGTGCGGTTCAGCTCGCGAATGGCGTCGAATATCTGCTTGACGATCAGCGGCGCCAGGCCGAGCGACGGCTCGTCGAGCAAAAGCAGCTTCGGCCTCGCCATCAGCGCGCGCCCGATCGACAGCATCTGCTGCTCGCCGCCGGACAGCGTGCCGCCACGCTGGGCAATGCGTTCCTTCAGGCGTGGAAACAGCGTGAACACCTTCTCGACGTCGTCGTCATAATGCTCGAGGTTGTCGAGGCTGGCGCCCATTTGCAGGTTTTCCATCACCGTCATGCGCGGGAAAATGCGGCGCCCTTCCGGCGACTGGGCGATGCGCATGCGCGCGATCTCATGCGTCGGCATCTGGGTGATGTCGGTGCCGGCGAAGGTGATCGTGCCCGCCCGCGCCCGTGGAGCACCAAAAATGGTCATCATCAGCGTCGACTTGCCGGCGCCGTTGGCGCCGATCAGCGCCACGATCTCGCCTTGGTTGACGGTGACGTCGACGCCGTTCAGCGCCCTGATGTTGCCGTAGTAGGTCTGGACGCCCTTGATATCGAGCAGCGTTGTGCCGGCCATCATTTACGCCCTCCACGCCGATTGGAGACGCGCGGTGTCTTCGGCTTCACCGGAGCCTTGGTCGCCGGCTTTGCTGCGGAGGATTTCGCGGCAGAAGATTTCGCCGTCGGTTTGGCTTTGGCCTGCGCTGCCGCCTTGCTTGCTGCGGCACTCGACCTCGCGTCGAACTGCCCGGCTTTCGAGGCACCTTTCGACACGGTGACGCGCTCGCCCTCGCTGTGGCCGACCGTATCGGCCACCGGTCCGGCGAGATACGAAGACGATGTGCCCGGGCCGTGGGCGGCATCCGGACCCGTATCCAATTGCTCGATGACGTCTTCGTCGCCGACTTCGGTGAGCACAGTCTCGACCTCCTCGTCTTCGACGCCGAGATAGGCAGCGATGACGCGCGCGTCGGTCCGTACCGATTGCGGGTTGCCGTCCGAGATCTTGCGCCCGTATTCGAGCACCACGACGTGATCGGAAATCTGCATCACCACCGCCATGTCGTGCTCGATCAAAAGGATCGACGTGCCGGTGTTGTCCTTGATGTCCATCAGAAGCGCATTGAGCCCAGCCGATTCCTTCGGATTGAGGCCGGCGGCCGGCTCGTCGAGGCACAGAAGCTCAGGCCCGGTGCACATGGCGCGAGCGATTTCGAGCCGCCGCTGCGCGCCATAGGGCAGATCGCCGGCGGGATCGTCGGCGCGGTCGACAAGATCGGCCTTCTCCAGCCAGTGCTCGGCCAGTTCAACCGATTCCGCCGAAGCCTGTCTGTAGCCGCTGTAGCCGAACAGGCCGAGAATGGTGTAGCCGGAGGCCTTCATCAGCTTGTTGTGCTGGGCGACGAGAAGGTTCTCCAGCAGCGTCATGCCCGAGAACAGGCGGATGTTCTGGAAGGTGCGCGCCACCTTGGCACGCGCCGGGATCTCATGGTTCGGCAGACGTTCGAGCAGGAAGCTCGAGCCGTCGCGCCGGTTGAGCGTGATCATGCCTTCGGACGGTTTGTAGAAACCGGTGATGCAATTGAACACGGTGGTCTTGCCGGCGCCGTTCGGACCGATCAGCGCGGTGATCTCGCCGCGCTTGGCCTGGAAGGACAGGTCGCCGATGGCGACGAGACCGCCGAACTTCATCGACAGATGCTCGACCTGGAGGATGGCGTCGGTCACGGAGGGGCTCGCGTTCATCAGCCGTGTCCCTCCTTGGTGAAGGATCCCGACACGGCCCTGCGAACCTTGAGGAAGGCTGTCGGTTCACGGCTGCCGACGAAGCCGCGCGGCTTCCACAGCATGACGATGACCATCGCCATGCCGAACAACAGCATGCGATAGAGTTCCGGGGTGAAGTCGGGGCCGAATATCCGCTTCAGAAAATCGAGTTCACGCAGCGCTTCGGTGCCGCCGATCATCACCAGCGCGGCGACGGCGATACCGACCAGCGAGCCCATGCCGCCGAGCACGACGATGGCGAGGATAATCGCCGATTCCAGGAAGACGAAGGATTCCGGGCTGACGAAGCCTTGCCGTGCGGCGAAGAACGAGCCGGCGAAGCCGCCGAACATCGCGCCGGTGGCAAAGGCGGTGAGCTTGGTGGTGGTGGTGTTGATGCCGAGCGAGCGGCATGCGATCTCGTCCTCGCGCAGCGCTTCCCAGGCGCGGCCGACCGGCATGCGCCTCAGCCTTATTGTGACGAAGGCAGTCAGCAGGCAGAGCCCGAGGATCAGGTAGTAGAGAAAGATCTTGTAATAGGCGCCCGATTGGGCAATGCCGAACACCTTGGCGATGTAGTTGGGGTCCGAGACATTGAACGATATCAGGCCGAAGAACGAAACCTTCGGGATGCCGGAAATGCCGGCCGAACCGTTGGTCACTTCGCGCCAGTTGATGATCACCAGCCTGATGATCTCGCCGAAGGCGAGCGTCACGATGGCCAGATAGTCGCCGCGCAGGCGCAGCACCGGAAAGCCGAGCATGACGCCCCAGAACGCAGCCATCAGGCCGGCGGCGGGCAGCAGGATCCAGAACGACAGGCCGAAATGCGTGCCGAGCAACGCGTAGGCGTAAGCACCGACGGCGTAGAAGGCGACATAGCCGAGATCGAGCAGGCCGGCGAGGCCGATGACGATGTTCAGTCCCCAGGCCAGCATCACGTAGATCAGGATCTGGATGCCGAAATTGTCGACCCATTTCAGCGAGCCCTGGAAGCCGCCCACCATCGAGCCCGTATAGAGAGCAAGCACCAGCACGACGATGATCGGATAGAGCGCCAGCGCGGTTATGCCGAGCGCCGAAAAATGGGCATGGATGAAGGCACGGAAATAGTAGATCACCCAAGCCAGCGCATAGATGATCGCCAGCGCTCGCACGAAACGCGCATAACCTGCAAGATCGGGCCCCACCAGCCCGTCAAGGGAGCTGGCCAGAAGAAGCAGAACGACCGCAATACCGATCGCCGCGAAGAAATATTGTAACCGGAAGAACCGCGTCGCCACACTGTCTGGCAGCAGGCCGGTGGCGACATCGGCGATCTTTTGGTTGGCCATGAAAGGCTGGCCATAGGCGACGTAGAGGAAACGGCCGATCATGGTGGCGATCACCACGGCGCCGAGCAGGCCCCAGCGCTGCACCAGGATCAACTCGTTGGAGATGTTCTGATCGGTCTTCAGGCCGATGAACAGCACGAACAGGCCAAGCGAGATGGCGCCGGCATAGAGCGCTTCGCGAAAAGCGCGCTGGACTGGGGTGGCGACGACGGCGCTTTCCGGAGACACGGTAACCGCCATGATCTCAGACCTTTTCGACTTCTGGCCGGCCCAGAATGCCGGAAGGCAGGAAGATCAGCACGATCGCCAGGATGGAGAATGCGGCGACATCCTTGTAGTCGATCGAGAAATAAGCCGACCACATGCTCTCGATGAAGCCGATCATCAGCCCGCCGAGCACGGCGCCGGGAAGCGAGCCGATGCCGCCGAGCACCGCGGCGGTGAACGCCTTCACACCGGGCGTAAAACCGTCTGAAAACACCACCACGCCGTAATACATCAGGAACAGCGTGCCGGCGACGGCGGCAAGCGCGGCGCCCATGATGAAGGTGATCGAGATGGTGCGGTCGACGTCGACGCCGAGCAGTGCCGCCATCTTGCGGTCCTGCTCGCAGGCGCGCTGCGCCCGGCCGAGCGAGGTCTTGTTGACCAGATACCAAAACAGCGCCAGCAGGACTATGGTGACCAGGACGATGATGATCTGCTTCAGCGACACGCTGATGCCCGCGATCGTATAAACCTTGGAGACCATCGGCGGGACGGGCTTGTTGCGCGGCCCTTGCGTGACCTGGACGAAATTGGACAGGGCGATCGACATGCCGATGGCGGTGATCAGCGGCGCCAGCCGGAACGAACCGCGCAGCGGCCGGTAAGCCACTTTCTCGATCGTCCAGTTGTAGAGGCCGGTCAAAAGCATCGCCACGATCATCATGATCAGCAGCGCAACGACGATCGGCACCGAATAGAACAACGCACCGAGGATAAGGAAAACGATGAGGGCGGTGAAAGCGCCGACCATGAAGATGTCGCCATGGGCGAAATTGATCATGCCGATGATGCCGTAGACCATCGTGTAGCCGATCGCAATCAACCCATAGATCGATCCCAGCGTCAGCCCATTGATAAGCTGCTGGACAAAATACTGCATGCTGTCGTGGCTCCCCTGGAATGTCGCCCATGCAGACGCATTCCTTTTCGTATTGCCCCTAGTCGTAAAGTTTCGAGCCCGGATTGCAACGTGATTTTTCAATCGCCATGGGTGTTTTCGTCGCACGCCATCGGATTGCCCGTTTTTTCCTATCCGGCCTCTGGACCAGAGCGGACCCTATCATTGGCCTAACGCAATGTCTTTGATGATTCAACCACACCATGCGCTTCGTTTCGAAGAAATCACCGTCAAAATAAGTTGATGAGCGGGATCGTTGCGTCACCGAAGGGAATCCCCTTGCCCTCCTCGTTGTTTCCCCAAGGTCAGGATTCTCGCTATTTGACGACGAAGCCGTGCGCGAACGGCTCGCGGTCGTCGATGAAGATCGTGTTCAATCCGGTTATCCGGGCCCAGCCGGCGATCGACGGAATGATTGCCGGCTTGCCGGCGACGGTGATCTCTTCCTCCACCTTGCCCTTGAACAGCGAACCGATGATCGATTCATGGACGAAGTCGTCGCCAACCCCAAGCTTGCCCTTGGCGTGAAGCTGCGCCATCCGCGCCGAGGTGCCGGTGCCGCAGGGCGATCGGTCGATTGCCTTGTCGCCGTAGAAGACGGCGTTGCGGGCATCGGCTTGCGGGTTGGTCGGCGCGCCGGTCCACAATATGTGCGACAGACGGTTGATGCCGGGATTCTCCGGATGGACGAAGGTGTATTTCTCGTTGAGCCGCTGCCGCACCACCGGGCTCCAGGCGATCAGCTCGCCGGCCGAATGCTCGGCCATGTCGCGATAATTCTTTTGCGGTTCGACGATGGCGTAGAAATTGCCGCCGTAGGCGACATCGACGCTGATCTCGCCGAGCCCGGGACATTCGACCGTCAGTCCCTCGGCATAGAGGAACGACGGCACATTGGTGATGCGCACCTCCTCGACATAGTCGCCGACCTGCTTGTACTCGGCGACGACCAGGCCCGCCGGCGTATCCAGCCTGAGCACGCCCGGCGTCTTCGGCTTGATCAATCCATGTTCGACGGCAAAAGTCACCGTGCCGATGGTGCCGTGGCCGCACATCGGCAGGCAGCCCGAGGTTTCGATGAACAGGATGGCGATGTCGCAATCCTCACGCGTCGGCGGATAGAGGATCGAGCCGGACATCACGTCATGGCCACGCGGCTCGAACATCAGCCCGGTGCGGATCCAATCATATTCGGCCAGGAAATGCGCTCGCCGCTCCATCATCGTCGAGCCGTTGAGCAGCGGCCCACCGCCGGCAACCAGCCGCACCGGATTGCCGCAGGTGTGGCCGTCTATGCAGAAGAAGGAATTCTTGGCCATGACGGCTCCCGACTTAAGACCTTGGAACTCAAAACCGCTGCGGCCTGAAGGAACCGAGATCGAGCGATGGACTTTGCCCGAGAACGAGCTCGCGGATCAAGCGTCCGGTCGCCGCAGCCTGGGTCAGGCCGAGGTGACCATGGCCGAAGCCATACACCACCGAGGGCGTTTGTTGCGACCGCCCGATCACAGGCAGCGAATCCGGCAGCGACGGCCGGAACCCCATCCATTCGCGGCCATTGGCAGGGTCCAATCCCGGCAGGAATTTTTGCGCCTTTTCGAGCAGCGCTTTCGAGCGCGCGTAATTGGGCGGCCTCTCAAGGCCGCCGAGCTCGACCGCGCCGCCGACGCGCAGGCCGGTCTCGAGCGGCGTGATGACGAAGCCATGCCCGGAAAAGATGAGCTGTCGCTTCACGTCGAAGGCGGTCTTCGGCAGCGTCGTGTTGTATCCACGCTCGGTCTCCAGCGGGATGCGATCGCCGAGTTTTCTTGCCAGCAGATGCGACCACGCACCGGCAGCGATGACGACATGATTTGCCCGCCGCGTCGTGCCCTCGGCCATAGTCAGCGTCGCGCCGTCCTGTCCCGCCTCGACGCGCTCGATCCGGGCTTTTTCGAACCCCGCGCCCAATCCCTCGGCATAGGCCCAAATCGCCCTGCCGAGCAGCTTGGGGTCGGCGACGGTCTTCCACCCCGGCACGAACGTCCCCTTGACGAAGCGCGGCGACAGGCCGGGCTGCAAGGCGGCGAGAGCGTTGCCTTCGACATGGCTGAAGCCGATGCCGAAGCGCTGCCTTGCCGCCCAGCCGGGCAGCGACGCCTTGAACTCGGCCTCGCTTTCGTAGAGTTCGAGCGAGCCGTCCTCGTGCAGCAGCGGCCGTGTGCCGGAACGATCCAGCAAGCCCATCCATTCCGCCTCGGCGAGCTTCATCATCCCGGCCTGCGCCGCAAGGCCGGCTTCATAGCGGTCGCTTCGCCCGGCGCGCCAGAAGCGGACCAGCCAAGGCAGCAGCTTCGGCAAATAGGCGGGCGGAATGCTGAGCGGACCGAGCGGGTCGGCGAGCCATTTCGGCAACTGCCTGATCATGCCCTTGTGGGCGAGCGGCAACACGTCGGAGAAGGCAAAGGCAGCGGCGTTGCCGGAGCTGGTCTCCTCGCAGATTCCCGTCCAATCGAAGATCGTGACGTTTCGTCCCGCTTCGGCCAGAAAGGCGGCGGCACAGATGCCAATGATGCCGCCACCGACAATGGCGATGTCGAGCGTAGCATCATCATTCATTTGCTGTGCGCCGCGCTGCACATCTGCAAATACCCTCAAAGGGAGTGGATCAGAATGTCGGCAGCTCTGGCCGCACCGCCAGCGCATCCCTGACGAACTTTTCCACCGTCTTGCGGCGCTCGCCCGATAACGGCTGGCGCGGCATGCGCACGCGGTCGTTGGTGTTGATGGCGAAGACTTCCGCGAGCTTGATGTTCTGCACCAGATAGGTCGAGACGTCGAGGTCGAGCAGCGGCCGGAACCAGCGGTAGATCGTCAGCGCCTCCTCGCGGCGGCCCTGTCTCATCAATTGGTAGATGGCGACCGTCTCGCGCGGGAACGCGGTGACCAGGCCCGCCACCCAGCCGATGGCACCGACCGACAGCGCTTCGAAGGCGAGATTGTCGACGCCGGTGAACAGGTCGTAGCGGTCGCCGAGGCGGTTGATGATCTCGGTCGAGCGACGGATGTCGTCGGAGGACTCCTTGATGGCGACGAAGCGCTTGTCCTTCGCCAGCTCCTCCATCTGGTCAACAGTGACGTCGACACGGTAGGCAAGCCGGTTGGAATAGATCATCACCGGCAGGTCGCCGGCCGCGGCGACAGCGCGGAGTGCCGCGACCGTCTCTTCGGCGTTGGTATGGTAGATCGGACTCGGCACCACCATCAGACCGTTGGCGCCTTCTTTCGCGGCGCGGCGCGCGATTGCGGCCGCCTCGCGAGTGCCGGCCTCGTTGACCGTCAAAAGCACCGGTTTCTTGCCTGCGATCTTCTGCGCGGTCTTCAGCACCTCGATCTTCTCGTCATGCGACAGCATCGGCCCTTCGCCAAGCGAGCCACAGACGATGATGCCGTCACAGCCGGCCTCCATCTGCAGCGCAAAGCAGCGCTCCATCTCGGCATGGTCGAGGCGGTCATCCTCGGTGAATTTGGTCGTAACGGCGGGGAAGACTCCGGCCCACATATCGGTCGCTCCATCTGATATATCAGTCGTATATTTCTTAAGAAGCCGGCTGTCAACGTTGAATCCGCTATGATATATCAACAATATATCAGGAGGCCGGCATTGATATATGAAAATCTAGGCTCCGAGCCGGCGACCGCGAAGGCCTACCGCATGCTCGAACATATGATCGTGACGCTCGAGCTGGTGCCCGCCAGCTTCATCACCGAGGGCGCGCTGATCGACAGGCTCGGGCTCGGCCGCACCCCGGTGCGCGAGGCGATCCAGCGGCTGGCCTGGGAAGGGCTGCTCGAGGTCCGACCGCGCGCCGGCATTGCGATTGCCCCGCTTCACCCCGGCGACTGGCTGCGCGTCCTCGACGCCCGCCGTGGCGTCGAGGTGGTGCTTGCCCGCTCGGCCGCCCGCTTCGTCACCCGCGAGGCCGCCGACCTGTTTCATGACGCAGCGTTGGCCATGCAGAAAGCGGTGATTTCGGAAAATGTGCTTTACTTCATCCAGGCCGACAAGGCTCTCGACGAGGCGCTGGCGCTGGCCGCCGACAACCCGTTCGCCGCGCGCCTGGCGGCGCCCTTGCAAACCCACAGTCGCCGCTTCTGGTTCCGCTACAAGGCCGATACCGGCTTGGCCGAATCCGCCGAGCACCATGTCGCGCTGATCCGCTCGATCCTCGCCGGCGACGAGGAGGCCGCTGCCAAGGACGCCAAGCGCCTGATGGCGCTTTTGCGCGGCCATGCCGAGGCAGCTGCCACACGCTGAGCCTGCCATTTCGTCATGCGCCCTGGCCGGGCAGGGCCATCACGTTTTCCCAATTGTCGCCGGCCGCGACGATGCAGCTTCTGCCGGCGATATCGGTGACGACGATGGTCCAGGTTCCGGTCTCGGCGACAAAGACTTCCATCACCGCCACCTGACCGATCAGCCCCAAAGCAAACTGCCTTTCCTGGAACTTCTCGCTCAAATGGGCGACGAGCTCGCCATGTTCAACGCAGTATTGATATTGTGCGCTTGCGGTGTTCGTACCCACCGCCAATGCGCCAGCAAGAACCAGGGTTTTCACCCATCCCAACAGCGATTTGCGTGCCATAGGGCACCTCCTTTGCCATCACGTTCCGGGCAAAGGAGGGGTTTGACGGCCTCATTTTGCCGGAGCGATCCAGGCCGGTTCCGACGTCATCATCATCGCGTCGTTCCTTTCTGTGTTCCGGTCTGCCATCGGTGGGAACGATTCCAGATGTTCCCATTATGTTCTCGACATATGGTATCGGCAATGGAAAAGCGCAAGCAGGCGCCCGAGCGGGCGCCTGCAGATCCGTTTTACGGTTGTCGCCGAAAGAATGGGCCACAGGCTGCGCGGCCATGCCGAGGCGCGCAGACCCGTGATAAATCGTTCAGGTGCCTGGCAGCGCCGCTTTCGTCATCGCGCTCTCCCAGCCTTCGCCCACCGAAATCACGCAGCTTTGACCCTTTGTGTCGCTGGCGAGGATGGTCCATGTGCCATTGTCGGAAACGAAGACTTCAAGCACCACATTCGGATTGACGACGCCGACTGCGCTCGGGTTTTCATGAAACTTCTCGCCGAGCGCCTTGACCATATCGGCGCGTGCCGCGCATTGCTCGGCAGCCATTGCCGGGATGGCGGAAAGCGCCGCCGTTGCCGCGCAAGCGATAGTCGCCATGCGACGTGTCATCTGACACCTCCTTTGCGCCTGACGATATCCCCGGAGCCGTCACCAGCGCCGTTGGTTTGGTCTGCCAGCGCCTCCTCGCTGCAGGATCACAACTTAAGAGAATTGCTGCCTTCTTGGTTCCATCACATTAACGTTCAAACGAAAAGGCCCGGGTCCGTGCCCAGGCCTCGTTCAGCGTTTGCGATCAGGATCAGTTCATCGTCGGGATGACGAACTCGGCACCGTCTTTGACGCCGGCCCGCGCGCCCGCAGCCGAAGGCGAGGACGCGCAGACAGGAAACCGTTCGGTCAGTTCATCGTCGGGATGACGAACTCGGCACCGTCCTTCACACCGGACGGCCAGCGCGACGTCACCGTCTTGGTCTTGGTGTAGAAGCGGAACGCGTCCGGACCGTGCTGGTTGAGGTCGCCGAATGAGGACGCCTTCCAGCCGCCAAACGTATAGTAGGCGATCGGCACCGGGATCGGCACGTTGATACCGACCATGCCGACCTGGACTCGCGAGGCGAAGTCGCGCGCCGCGTCGCCGTCGCGGGTGAAGATGGCGACGCCATTGCCCATTTCGTGCTCGTTGGCGAGCTTGATGGCGTTCTCGTAGGTCGGCGCGCGCACCACCGAGAGCACCGGCCCAAAGATCTCTTCCTTGTAAATGCGCATGTCGGCGGTCACGTTGTCGAACAGGCAGCCGCCCATATAGTAGCCGTTCTCGTAGCCCTGCATCGAGAAGCCGCGGCCGTCAACCACCAGCCTGGCACCTTCCTTGACTCCGATATCGACATAACCCTTGACCCGCTCCAGCGCCTGCGCCGTGACCAGCGGGCCAAAATCGGCGGAAGAGTCGGTCGACGGACCGACCTTCAAACTCTCGACGCGCGGCACCAGCTTTTCCATCAGTCGGTTGGCGGTGTCGTTGCCGACCGGGACGGCCACCGAGATCGCCATGCAGCGCTCGCCGGCCGAGCCGTAGCCGGCGCCGATCAGCGCGTCGACGGTCTGGTCCATGTCGGCATCGGGCATGATGATCATGTGGTTCTTGGCGCCGCCGAAGCACTGCACGCGCTTGCCGGCCGCGCAGCCGCGCGAATAGATGTACTGGGCGATCGGTGTCGAGCCGACGAAACCGATCGCCTTGATGTCGGGATCGTCGAGGATGGCGTCGACCACATCCTTGTCGCCATTGACGACATTGAGGATGCCGGCAGGCAGGCCGGCCTCGATGAACAGTTCGGCAATCCGCATCGGCACGCCCGGATCGCGCTCCGACGGCTTCAGGATGAAGGCATTGCCGCAGGCGATGGCCGGCGCGATCTTCCACAGCGGGATCATCGCCGGAAAATTGAACGGCGTGATGCCGGCGACGACGCCGAGCGGCTGGCGCATCGAATAGACGTCGATGCCGGGGCCGGCGCCATCGGTGAACTCGCCCTTCATCATATGCGGCGCACCGATGCAGACCTCGACCACTTCGAGGCCACGCTGGATGTCGCCCTTGGCGTCGGCGATGGTCTTGCCGTGTTCGCGCGCCAATATCTCGGCCAGCGCATCATACTCCTTGGCGACCAGCTCGAGGAACCTCATCAAGACGCGCACGCGCCGCTGCGGGTTGGTCGCCGCCCAGCCGAGCTGTGCCGCCTTGGCGTTTTCGACCGCCGCGCGCAATTCCGCCTGCGAAGCCAACGCCACCGTGCCACGCACTGTGCCGTCCATCGGCTGCATGATGTTTTGCTTGCGGCCGCTGGTCCCAGCGACGCGCTTGCCGCCAATGAAATGACCGTATTCGATCATGATTTCTCTCCCTGGTTCGTGATGGGGCATTGTCCGCCTTTGCGTGAGCGATGGCAACGCGAGCGAAAACGCAACCGTTGTGCGGAAAATAGATATCGGTTGATATCTGTGCATTAAATCACGCAAATGATAGGGACATGCCGGTACAGCTTGGATTGTTTAAGTTGAGCTCCTTCGCGCCCCCCTCTGTCCTGCCGGACATCTCCCATGAACTGGGATGACGTCCGCATCTTCCTTGCCGTGGCGCGTGCCGGCCAGATCCTCGGCGCCGCCAGACGGTTGGAGCTCAACCACGCGACCGTGTCGCGCCGCATCGCCGCCCTCGAAGATGCGCTCAGGACAAAACTGTTTCGCCGGCTTACCACCGGCAGCGAGCTGACGCCGGCAGGCGAGCGTTTCCTCGAAATCGCCGAACGCATGGAGGGCGACATGATCGCGGCGCGCTCGACCGTGGCAGGCGAAGGCGACGACGTCTCGGGCACCGTGCGGATCGGTGCGCCGGATGGCTTCGGTGTGGCTTTCCTGGCCAGGCGCCTCGGCGCGCTGACCGCCCTGCACCGTGAGCTCACCATCCAGCTGGTGCCGGTGCCGCGCTCCTTCTCTTTGTCCCGGCGTGAGGCCGACATTGCCATCACCGTCGAGCGGCCGACGGAAGGCCGCTTGGTGGCGGGAAAGCTGGTCGACTACACGCTCGGCCTGTTCGCGTCCCGGGTCTATGCCGACACGCATGGGCTGCCCGGAACCGCCGCCGAGCTAGGCCAGCACACGCTGATCGGCTACGTGCCGGACCTGATCGTCAGTCCCTCGCTTGACTACGCGGCCGAATTCAGCGCCGACTGGCGCACCAGCTTCGCCATTTCCTCCGCGCTCGGTCAGGCCGAAGCGGTGCGTTCCGGCGCCGGCATCGGCATCCTGCACACCTTCGTTGCCCGCTCGATGCCGGAGCTGGTGCCTCTCGATATCGTCCCAGCCATCCGCCGCGCGTACTGGTTGGTCTATCATGAATCGGTCAGGCCGCTGCGCCGCGTCCAGATCGTCGCGAGCTTCATCACCAAGGCCGTCGAACGGGACCGGGAATTGTTCGTGTGACGCCGTGTCGGCTGCTCGGCCGACCTTACTTAGCGTATCGTTCCGGCCCGAGATTGCTGATGTTGATGTCAGGCACCCGGCTGGAGATGATGTCGGCCAGAACCTTGGCCGAGCCGCAGGCCATGGTCCAGCCGAGTGTGCCGTGGCCGGTGTTGAGATAGAGGTTGGAGAAATCGGTGCGGCCGATCAGCGGCGGCCCGTCCGGCGTCATCGGCCGCAGCCCGCACCAGAAGGTCGCCGACCGCATGTCGCCGCTGCCCGGGAAAAGGTCGCCGACCGAATGTTCGAGCGTATGGCGCCGCGATTCGTGCAGCCGCATGTCGAAGCCGGAAATCTCCGCCGTACCGCCGACCCGGATACGATCGCCGAGCCGGGTGATCGCCACCTTGTAGCTCTCGTCCATCACCGTCGAGACGGGTGCGGCGGTGGCGTCCTTGACCGGCAGGGTGATCGAATAGCCCTTGACCGGGTAGACCGGGATGGGCCGCTTCAGCATGCGCATGAACCGCGCCGAATAGCTGCCCATCGCCATCACATAGGCATCCGCGACCATCCAGCCCTTGCTGGTGCTGATGTTGGTGATGCGATCGCGCTTCTTGACGACGCGCCGTATCTCTGTGTCGTATTCGAAGGTGACGCCGCGTGCCACGCAAAGCTCGGCAAGCCTGTCGGTGAACATCTTGCAGTCGCCGGTTTCATCGCCGGGCAACCGCAGGCCACCGACGAATTTTTCGCGCACGCCAGCCAGCGCGGGCTCGGCCGCAATGCAGCCGTCGGGGTCGAGTATCTCGTAGGGGACGCCATAGGTCTTCAGCACCTCGACATCGCCGCCGACGCCATCGAGCTGCTTTTGCGTTCGGAAAAGCTGCAGCGTGCCCTTGGCGCGCTCGTCATAGGCGATGCCGGTGGCCTCGCGCAGCGCCTTCAGCGCGTCGCGGCTGTACTCGGCCAGCGGCACCATGCGCGCCTTGTTCAGCGCATAGCGCTGCGTCGTGCAATTGCGCAGCATCTTGACCAGCCATATCCACATATGCGGATCGAGCGCCGGCCGTACCACCAGCGGACCGTGCTTCATCAAAAGCCATTTGATGGCCTTCAGCGGAACGCCGGGCCCGGCCCAGGGCGAGGCATAGCCGGGCGAGATCTCGCCGGCATTGGCAAAGCTGGTTTCCAGCGCCGGGCCTTTCTGGCGATCGATCACCGTCACCTGATTGCCGGCCTCGGCAAGAAAGTAGGCGGTGGTAACCCCGATCACGCCGCCGCCCAGCACGAAGATCTTCATCGCTTGCTTCTCCGCAAAGTCGTCTCGTCAGGGTTCGAGACCGGGGTTATTGCCGCCTTCTGTCTGCCGGATTTTAGTGCCCCAGCCAAGTGCCCGATGCTTGTTGGGAAACGACACGCATAAAGAGCAAGCAGCTTGCGTCTCTATCCATTCACATAGCGCCGATGGAAGCGGTGGCCGAGGCTGGTCAGGACCTCATAGCCGATGGTGCCGGCATGGCCGGCTACCTGGTCCACCGTCTGCGATGACGGCCCGATCAGTTCAACGAGGTCGCCGGCCGCCAGCCTGCCGGGCGGCAGCGCGGAAATGTCGAGGATGATCGAATCCATCGAAACCCGGCCGATGAAGGGCAGCCGCACATTTTCGAACCAGGCGGCGGAGGCGGCGCGTCGATGCCAGCCATCGCCATAGCCGAGCGAAATCGTCGCCGCGGCAAGCGGAGTTTTGGTGCGGAAAGTGTGACCGTAGCCGACACCGGCGCCGGCCTCCAGCATCCGCGTCTGGATGACCTTGGCCTGCAATCGCACCACCGGCAGCATCGGGTTTTCCTTCGCCGGCGTCGGATTGATGCCATAGAGAGCGGCACCGGGACGAGCGAGGTCATAGTGATAGCGCTGTCCGAGAAAAATGCCTGATGAGTTGGCAAGCGAAGCCGGCGCCTCCGGCAGCATCCTGCGCAGCCGTTCGAATTCCAGCCGCTGCTGCTCGTTGGCCGGTTGCTCGGGTTCGTCGGCGCAGGCGAGATGGCTCATCACGAAGGTCAGTTCGACACCGTCGAAAGCCTCCGGATCCTGCGCGACAGCTTTCACCTCGGACGGTGTCATGCCGAGCCGCGACATGCCGCTGTCGACCTGGATGGCGGCCGGCAATTTACGGCCCACACGCCCCGCCGCCTCACGCCATGCCGCGACCTGGCTGATGCTGTTGACGACGGTGCAAAGCCCCGCCGCAACCGCCTCCCTTTCGGCGCCCGGCGGAATGCCGTTCAGCACGTAGATGGCCGGGCTTGAGCCGAGCGCCTTGCGCAGCAAGATGCCTCCGGCCAAATGCGCGACAAAGAAGATGGCGCAGCCTTCAGCCATCAGTGCCGCGGCCACCGGCGCCGCGCCAATCCCGTAACCGTCGGCCTTGACCACTCCTGCACAGCTGACGCCGGCCAGCCGCGCCTTCAGCCGCCGGTAATTCTCACGGACGGCGCCGAGATCGATGGTCAGGATCGCCCCCGCAGCCGCTTCGCTGATCAGCTCACTCGGGGCGCCGGTCTGCGGAAGAGAGACGGTCTGCGGAAGAGATTTGCTGGAGATATCGTTCATGCCGACCTGTTTTAGCGGAAGGCCGGCGGCTACGCCACCAGATGCTGGAACGCTGCCACCACGCCTTCATAGACCTTGCGCTTGAACGGCACGATCAGGCCGGGCAATTCCAGCATCGGCCGCCACGCCCACCGGTCGAACTCGGCCTTGTGGCCACCCGGCGGCGGATTGATCTCGATCTCGCTTTCGTCACCGTGGAAGCGGAAGGCAAACCATTTCTGCGTCTGGCCGCGATATCGTCCCTTGAAGGCGATGCCGACCAGATGGGCCGGCAGGTCGTACTTGATCCAGTGCGGCGCCTCGGCCAGCAGCGACACCGAGCGCATGCCGGTCTCTTCGTAGAGTTCGCGCTCCGCGGCAGGCAGCGGCTCCTCGCCATCGTCGATGCCGCCCTGTGGCATCTGCCAGAGCTGCGTCGTTCCAGCGAATTCGCTGTCCGGCTCGGCAATGCGATGACCAACCCAGACCAGGCCGGCGCCATTGAGGACCATCACTCCTACACAGGGCCGGTAAGGCAGTGTTTCCGGGTCAACGAGCTTGTTCTTTGCCATGTCAGCCTCTTTCCGGGTCTATGACCACCGCCGAAATCGGCACGATCTCGATGCCGCGCTTCTTGGCCTCGGTCACCCAGGACGACACGGTATCGACCGTCAGGTCGAAGGCCGAGCCGATGCCGACGGCAAACCCTTTCGCTCGCGCCGTCGCCTCCAGCCCATCCAGTTTCTTCAATATGGCGCCGCGGTCCTGCACCGCGTCGATCGCCGTGTCGCCGCCAACGAACGGCACGCCGTCCTTCAGCGCCAATTCGGGTGCCAGGCTGCGCGCCGACGAACCGTCGTCGACATAAGCAAGACCACGCTTGCCAAGCTCGGCCATCAACGGCCCCATCGCCGTCGCGTCGGCCGAAAAGCGGGCGCCCATATAGTTCATGACGCCGGTGTAGTTGGTCGTTCGCGACAGCACCCAGCGTAAATTCTTCAAATTCTCGTCCGGCGCCGCTGCCACGGTCAGCGTGTTGCGGCCGGGATTGACGTTCGGATAATCGAACGGCTCGAGCGGCACCTGCATGATGATCTCATGGCCGCTCTGCCGCGCCGCCTGCATCCAGCGGCCGATACTGTTGCCATGCGGCGCGAAGGCCAGCGTGACCTCCGCCGGCAGCTTGGAGATGGCTGCCTGCGTGCCGGTCTGGGACACTGCAAGCCCGCCGATAACGAGCGCCACGCGTGCACCGCGTGCGCCGGACCACGGCCGCGCATAGACGTCGAACGGGCGCCGGCCGTCGTCGGCGCGGATCGGCAGCGGACCGGTCTCGCTGGCCTCGATCAGCGCCTTGTCGGGAATGTGCGCGATCCTGAGGTTCTGGCCGATTGTCGAAGGGTCGCTGATGACGATGGCCTTGGGTGGACCGTCACCCTCCTCGGTCTGTACATGGATGATCTGCGGACCGCCCGTCTTCTGTTCGCTTGTCTTCTGTTCGCTTGTCTTCTGTTCGCTTGCGTTGCTTGGCGCTTCCATTTCGGGCGTCGCCTTGGCCGGCGCCGCGGCGGTATCCGCCGCTGCCGGCATCATCGGCGTCGAAACGGCGGCTTCTTGCAGCTTCCGAAACGGCTTGTCGCGCAAGGCGATCGCGCCGGAAACGCCGACCACGGCCAGCACGACAAGCGCGGCCGCGACCGCACCGGCGCTGATCCCGCTGCCTGCGCGCGGCGGCCGGATCGCCTGTCCGAGAGGTCGTTCTATGTCCTTGCCGATATCAGCCAAGCCCCGCACCCCCGGCGCGCGTCTCCGAAAGAAACCTTTTCCGAAGGCGCAAATCCAAATATCGGCCCGCCCCCATTTCATCGAGGTGCGCAGCATCCCGGCCGCGGCCCCGAATCAAACTGCCGGAGCCTCGCGGCCCCGGCAGCATCGCATCGCTTCGCTCAGGCAGCCAGACCTGTTTGGCCCCGGCTTGCCCGCCCTTACTGGTTCAACACGGCCTTTTGCGGATTCGGCGGGAACGCCGGATCGGTCTTCTGGCCGCGCAGCAGCTGCTCGGCATAGATGAGCTGCAAATCGTCCTTCGGCTCCGGCGGCACATAGGCGGCCGAGCCCGAACCGGTCGTGCCTTCGTCGGCGCCCTTGATATGGCCCTTGAGGTCCGATTCGCCGCGCGTCAGATCCCTGCCCTGCAGTTCCGCCGGCAGTGGCTGGTCGACCTTGATGTCGGGCGTGATGCCCTTGCCCTGGATCGACTTGCCGGACGGCGTGTAATAGAGCGCCGTCGTCAACCGCAGCGCCCCGTTCTCGCCGAGCGGGATGATGGTCTGCACCGAACCTTTGCCGAAGGACTGCGTGCCGACCACCGTGGCGCGGCGCAGATCCTGCAGCGCACCGGCGACGATTTCCGATGCACTGGCCGAGCCGCCATTGACGAGCACGATCAGCGGCTTGCCGCCGATATCGTCGCCGGACCGCGCATCGAAGCGGGTGACGTCCTTCGGATCGCGGCCGCGCGTCGAGACGATCTCGCCACGGTCGAGGAAGGCATCCGACACGCTCACCGCCTGGTCGAGCAAACCGCCTGGGTTGAGACGCAGATCGAGCACGTAACCCTTGAGCTTGTCGTTCGGCACCTGCTTCTTGATGGTGTCGATGGCATTCTCGAGGTCGTCATAGGTCTTTTCGGTAAAAGAGGTGATCTTCATGTAGCCGATGTCGTTCTCGACCCGGAACTTGACCGCCTTCACCTTGATGATGTCGCGCACGACCGTCAGTTCGATCGGCTTGTCTGCGCCCTGGCGCAGGATGGTGAGCTTGATCGGCGTGTTGACCAGCCCGCGCATCTTCTCGACGGCGTCGTTGAGGGTCAGGCCGCGAACCTCCTCGCCGTCAATCTTGGCGATATAGTCGCCGGCGAGCACACCAGCCTTGGCGGCAGGCGTATCGTCGATCGGCGTGATCACCTTGACCAGGTCGTTCTCCATGGTGACCTCGATGCCGAGGCCGCCGAATTCGCCCTTGGTCTGCACGCGCATGTCCTGCGCTTCTTCGGCATTCATGTAGGAGGAGTGCGGGTCGAGCGAGGACAGCATGCCGTTAATGGCATTTTCGACCAGCGATTTGTCGTCGGGCGGCGTCACATAATTCGCCCGCACCCGTTCGAAGATGTCGCCGAAGATCGCCAATTGCTTGTAGGTCTCGGAGCCCGCAGCCTTCGCCGTCGAGCCGGGCGCGCCATAGACCAGGCTCATCGCCGATGCACCCATCAGCGCACCGGCAAACAGAAGCGACAGTTTCCGCATCATTCACGTCCTTCCAGAAAAACGGTCCGCCCACCATGGGGCCGGATCGACGGGTTTTCCATCCTTGCGGAACTCGACATAGAGCTCCGGTGTGGCATTTCCATTCTTCGATGCCGAGGTGCTCGCCACCCGGGCCTCTCCCATCGCGCCGACCGGTTCTCCTGCGAGCACCGACTGGCCAGACGCGACGCTGATTCTGCTCATCCCCGCCAGGACGACATGATAGCCGTCACCCGCATTCAGGATCAAGAGTTGACCGTAAGAGCGGAAAGGCCCCGCATAAAGCACATTTCCATCCGCCGGCGCTGTGACGATGGCTCCCGATTGTGTCGCAACCATGTCACCGAGCATCACCGCGCCGTTACCGTCGTCGGCACCGAAGCGCCGCTTGATCCTGCCGGTGACCGGCAGCGCGATCTGCCCTTGAAGCGCGGAAAACGGTGCGGCAGCGGTGAGCCTGTTGCTCTCCGGCACCGGCAGCGAGGCCAATTCCGTCGGCGCCGCCGGGCCCGATGCCAGGACCTTGTCGGCGTCCGCCGTTTTTTGCTCGGCTGCCTTGGCCGCATCCGCCGCCTTGCGGGCCCTGTCGGCCTCCAGCGATGCGATCAGCTCTTTCAGGCTGCCGGCCTTGGCCGCCAGCGTCGCGGACCGCTGCTTTTCGGCGGCCAACGCGGTTTCCGTATCGGCGGCGAGCTTCTGCTTGGCTTCGAGTAGCATGCTGAGCCGCTTTTTTTCCGCCGCCTGTTCGCCGACCGCTGACGTCAGCCGCGCCCGCTCGGCCTCGATCGAGGCCGTCACCCGCGACTGCTCTTTGAGATCGGCCAGCAATATGTCGGTCTGCTGTCGCAGTTCCGGCACCACGGCACCGAGCAGGATGGCGCTGCGCACCGACGACAATGCATCCTCGGGCTTGACCAGGATCGCAGGCGGCGGATTGAGCCCCATGCGCTGCAGCGCGCCGAGCACTTCGGCCAGAACGTTGCGTCTAGCGGCCAGTGAGGCGCGGATCCTCTGCTCCTCGGCCTTCAGCCCTTCCAGCTTGCCGCCGATATCCTCGATGTCCTGGCCGAGCTTCTGCTCGGTCATCGCCGACTGGATCAGCGCCGCCGTGATCGAGGCGTGGTCCTTCTTGACCGCCGCTATGTCGGCGGCGAGCTTGGCCAGCCGATCGGACGACAGCGTGATCTCTTTCGACACCTTTTCGTATTCGGCGCGGCTCTGGTCCGGGTCGGGCGCCAGGTCGAGCGTGTTCTCGGCCCGCGCGACCCCGAGCGAAAGCACGATCGCCGCGACGGCGATGCCGTAGCGCGCGCGCCAAGAGCCCGTTCGTGATTTCCAGTCTTCAGACATTGAAGCCCAACTCTATGCGCGGCTTCGTTAACGAACCATCAACCATGTTCGAGCCCCGGCCGCCATCCGCAAACCCCCATGAGCCCAAACTTTTGATGAGCATTGGGGCAAAAATCCGGGCGGCTGGCGTCAATTCGCTGATCGAGCCGGCTTCATGAACGATGGTAGGGATGGCCGGAAAGGATTGTGGCCGCCCTGTAAAGCTGCTCGCCCAGCATCACGCGGACCAGCTGATGCGGCCAGGTCAGCGCGCCGAGCGACACCGTCAGATCAGCCAGGTCGCGCAGCGACTGGTCATGGCCGTCGGCGCCGCCAATGGCAATCACCAGCGCCTTGCGCCCGCCATCGCGCAGGAAGCTTATGCGGCCGGCGAAATCCTCGGAGGAAAGGTTCTTGCCGCGCTCATCCAGCAGCATCAGCGCCGTGCCGGGCTGCAAGTGCGTCTGCAGCTTCTGGCCTTCCTCGCGCCGGCGCTCATTGGCCGTCTGCGCCCGGCCTTCGGCAATCTCGGCGATCCCGGCGAATTCGAGGCCTACAGCAGGGCCGCTTTTGGCGAAGCGCTCGAAATAGCGATCGGCCAACTGCTTCTCGGGGCCGGCTTTCATTCGGCCCACGGCATGAACGGTAATCTTCATCCCTGTCTCGAAGAGCCGCTGATGCATGTCGGACAACGACATGCATCAAGACAAATACGGCTCAGTGGAGGGTCTCCTCCTCGAGATCCGGCGCCTGCCACATCTTTTCGAGATTGTAGAAGTCGCGGACCTCGGGACGGAAGACATGGACGATGATGTCGCCCGAATCGATCAGGACCCAGTCGGCGCCAGCCAGCCCCTCGACGCGCGCAGTGCCGAGCCCGGCATCCTTCAGCGCCTTGAGGAGATGATCGGCGACAGCCGAGACATGACGGTGCGATCGGCCCGACGCGACGACCATGTAGTCGCCGAGGCTCGATTTTCCCTGAATGTCGATTGAGACGATATTTTCGGCCTTGGAGTCTTCCAGACTGGCAAGGACTGTCTTGATGGCGCGGGACACGGCGTCGTTTACGCTGATCCCGGCCGGCGAAGGCACGATGTCGGCCTTCTTCCGCAGTGCTGTTCTCAGTGTATTTCCTTTCGCAGCAAGAACAACCAAATCACCCCTAAAATCAGGTGACACTGCTTAGATAGGCAGAGTTGCGTTGCAGTTTCAAGACGGCGCTCGCAAACCGACACCTCGTAACGGCCGAATGTCGTGCCGCATTGCGGCTTTTCCAGGCGAGAAATCGGAACCGCCTCGCCCCGCAGCGGTTATCGGCTCATCCACGAACCGGAATCCCGACATGCCGATCGATCCCCAGAACGCCCTCCTCACCGTGCAATCCGGCCTTGCGCAACTCAGTACGCTGATCGTCTCCTACTCGCTTTCGGCGGTCGGCGCCGTCATCCTGCTGGTCATCGGCTACATCGTCGCCGGCCTCGCCGAGCGTTCGATCTATGCCGGCCTCGGCCATATCAGCGGCTTCGACGAAACGCTCCGCCATTTCTTCTCGCAGGTCGTCCGCTACGCCATCCTGGGGCTTGTCGTGATCATGGTTCTCGGCCAGTTCGGCGTGCAGACGGCTTCGATCATTGCCGCCATCGGTGCCGCCGGCCTGGCCATCGGCCTGGCGCTGCAAGGCACGCTGCAGAACATTGCCGCCGGCATCATGCTCCTGGCGCTGCGGCCGTTCCGCATCGGCGAATATGTCGAGGTCGGCGCCATATCCGGCACCGTCGAGGAGATCGGGCTATTCGCTACAACGCTGAGGACGGTCGAAGGCGTCTACGTGCTTGCGCCCAACTCGACCCTATGGAACCAGCCGGTCCGCAACTTCACCCGCAACGGTGTGCGTCGCGGCGATATCACGCTCAGCATCGGCTCGTGGAACGACATCGATTTCGCGCAAAAGACCATGCTCGGCGTCGCCGCCGCCGAAAGGCGCGTCAGGCGGCAGCCGGCGCCGATCGCCTTTGTCGCGACTGTCGGCGACAGCAACGTCGCCATCACCTTACGCTACTGGACGGCGGCTGCCGATTTCTTCGCCGCCCAGATCGACCTCACCAAAGGGGTCAAGCAGGCCTTCGATGCCGAAGGTCTTTCAATTCCGGCGCCGGCGCCGCAAGCGCCGCAGCCGGAGGCCTCAGCCACGCAGCAATAGAGCGTTGCAGCCAGCTGGCAGGATGCCCCTCAAAGCTCTCCGCGCCCGCGCTGATCTTCGGGCGCGAAGGCGAGATCGACAGGCAACGGCGCCTGCGCCGTCATCGGCGCGAAACTGCCGGTCTCGGTGGCGGGCACGGGCCGCACCATGACGACGCGCCAGAGAACGAACAGGCAATAGGCGGCGGCAATGACGATCGCCACATAAATGAAGGTCTGCGTGCCGTAGATGGCGGAAAGCCCGGTCACAATGCCGGGCACGACGAAGCCGGACAACGACCAGGCAAACAAAAGCGAGCTCGACAGCGCCACCATATCGTCCTTGCCGGCGCGGTCGCCGGCATGGGCGCTGGCCAGCGAATAGATCGATTCCGAGGCGCCGTCCCAGACCACGTAGATGACGAGCAGCGCCGCCAGCGCGCCGCCGTCGAAACCCAAGGCAAACAGGCCTGCCGCTGCGGCAAGTGCCGACGCTGCGATCAGCACAAAGCGCCGGTCGGTGCGGTCGGAAATCCAGCCGAGCGGAATCTGCAGGATCAGCGTGCCGACCGGCATCGCCGAAAGCAGCAATGCGACGTCGGCCTGGCTGTAGCCCTTGGCCGTGGCATGGATTGGCACAAAACCCGAAATCGTCATCGACAGGCCGCCGACGGCAAGCATGCCGGCAACGCCGACCGGCGAAATCCGCCAGGCCCGACCGAGCGCCACGGACGCTGCTTGCGGCGGCGGTGGCTGCGCAAGCCGCGTCAGCCCGACGGGGAGGATCGACAGCGCGGTGAAGACGATGCCGATCAGCGGCGCGTCGGCCGCGCGGATATCGACCAACGCCAGCGTCGAATAGCCGACGCCGAGGCCGGCGACATAGGCAACGTAGAAGGTAGCCATGACCCGGCCGCGGATGGCGTTGTCGATGACATCGTTCAGCCAGCTCTGCGCGACGATGAATAGTCCGCAAATGGCAAAGCCGTAGAGCGCCCGTGCAGCGATCCACGGCAATGGATGCGGCCCGGCGCCTACGGCGGCGTTGGATAGCACGATCAGCGCCGACAGCACCATGAATGCGCGGGCATGACCGACGCGCCGCACCAGCGGCCCGGTCAGGATACAGCCGGCAAGGCCGCCGGCCGAAAGACCGGTGACGATCAGCCCCGCCCATGTCGGATCGAAGCCCTCGGCGCCGAGCCGGACAGGGATATAGGCGAACATCAGCCCATTGCCGACGGCGATCAGCGCCATCGACAAGAGGATGCTGGCAATCGCGATCGACGGCGCCGGCTGCTTGCCGTGCCCCGGACCGGTCCTACCCTGGTCGCGCTCGAGAATCTTCATGACCGAGGATTGCCCATCAAGCTGGCAAAGACAGCCGCAAATGCGACATGGCCGGACTTGCCTTCTGTGCAGGCTCAGCCCTTTGCCACCTTGCGGATCGCGCTCGACGACAGCGACGAACGCGGGCCGTGGATGAAGGTCCAGGCCGGCGCCTTCATACGGGCGAGCCGCGGTGCGTCGCCCTCGTCGACGCGGGCATAGTCGAACGTCTTGGCGACCACCGATGACAGGAACGACAGCGTCGCACCTGGCCGGTCGATCACCGCGATTGGGAACGTCATCACGATCCGGCGCCAGCGCTGCCAACGGTGGAAATCGCGAAGCGAGTCGGCCCCCATGATCCAGACGAAATCAACGCCGGGGTTGCGCGCCTTGACCAGCGCCAGCGTGTCGGCGGTGAAGCGGACGTGGTGGGACGCCTCGAAGGCGGTGACCTTGATCTTCGGGTTCTTGGCGATCTTTTCGGACAGCTGCAGCCGCTCGGCCAGCGGCGCCAGTTCACCGGCATTCTTGAGCGGATTGCCGGGCGTCACCATCCACCACAGCTGGTCGAGCGCAAGGCGTCTGAGCGCGATCTCGGCGACCAGCGCGTGGCCGGCATGCGGCGGGTTGAACGAACCGCCGAACAGCCCCACGGCCAGGCCTTTTCCGGCATGTGGCATGTGCAGATAGTGGGAGGGAACGGGTTCCTTACCCTCCCCCTTGTGGGGAGGGTCGATCCGCGAAGCCGAGCGGGGTGGGGGTGTTGCAGAGTTCAGCGTCGCACCCCCACCCGGCTCGCGATGCTCGCCACCCTCCCCACAAAGGGGAGGGTAAGACCGGCGCTCAAGGCCTCACCTGTCCCGACCCGCGTACGCGATATTTGAACGACGTCAGCTGCTCGACGCCGACCGGCCCGCGTGCATGCATCTTGCCGGTGGCGATGCCGATCTCGGCGCCCATGCCGAACTCGCCACCGTCGGCAAACTGGGTCGAGGCGTTGTGCAGAAGGATCGCCGAATCGATCTCGTTGAAGAACCGTTCGACGACCTTTGCATCCTCGGCGACGATCGCCTCGGTATGATGCGAGGAAAAATTCTCGATATGCTCGATCGCGCCGCCAATCCCGTCGACCAGTTTCACAGCGATGATCGCGTCGAGATATTCGGTCACCCAATCGGCTTCGGTCGCTGGCTGGCCATCGGCATAAAGCTTCAGCACCTCGGCGTCGGCGTGGATCTCGCAACCTGCCGCCCGCAAGGCTTCGAGGATCGGCACCAGATGGCTAGCAGCGACGGCACGGTCGACCAGCAGCGTCTCGGCAGCACCGCACACCCCGGTGCGCCGCATCTTGGCATTGACGGCGATCTTGGCCGCCATGTCGAGATCGGCCGATCGGTCGATATAGACATGGCAGATGCCCTCGAGGTGCGCGAAGACCGGCACCCGTGCCTCGTTCTGCACACGCTCGACCAGGCTGCGGCCGCCGCGCGGAATGATGACCTCGAGATTGCCGGAAAGCCCTTTCAGCATTTCGCCGACGGCGGCCCGGTCGGTGGTCGGCACCAGCTGAATGGCATCTTGCGGCAGCTCGGCCGCCTTCAGCCCCTCGACCAGGCAGGCATGGATCGCGGCGGAAGAATTGAGTGAATCCGAGCCGCCGCGCAGGATTACCGGATTGCCCGCCTTGAGGCAGAGCGCGCCGGCATCGGCGGTCACGTTCGGCCGGCTCTCATAGATGACGCCGACGATGCCGAGCGGCGTACGCACCCGTTCGATATGCAACCCGTTCGGCCGGTCCCATTCGGTAATGACATCGCCGACCGGATCGCGCAACTCGGCGATTTCGCTGATACCGGCTGCCATGGCGCGGATGCGGGCGGGATCGAGCTTCAGCCGATCCATCGACGCTGCCGATAGGCCAGCCTCCTCGCCGTTCCTGATGTCGATGGCATTGGCGTCGAGAATACCCTGCTCATGCCGAAGGATCGCCTGAGCCATGCCGATCAGCGCTGCGTGCTTGCGCTCGACCGCAGCTATGGCCAGCGGTCGGGCCGCGGCACGCGCGCGGCGGCCGATATCGGCCATCAGCGCGACCGTGTCATCCCGGGATTTTTCATGCAGCTTCAGCATGGCTCATCCTTCGCTATGTACCTGGTCACCGACCATTTGGTCACCACCGGCATGGCTCACCACAAGGTCATCGCGGTGGATCATCGCCGAACGCGCTTCGTAACCGAGCACGGTTTCGATCTCTGTCGTCTTCAGGCCAGCGATCCTTACGGCATCGGCGGCATCATAGGCAACCAGCCCGCGCGCGATCTCGCGGCCCTCGGGCGACAGGATCGCCACCGTGTCGCCACGCGCAAAATTGCCGCTGACCAGTTTGACGCCGGCCGGCAGCAGCGACTTGCCGGAGAGCAGTGCGCCGATGGCACCGGCATCGACGGTCAGCCGTCCCGCCGGTTCGAGCTGCCCGGCGATCCAGGTCTTGTAACCTTTGACGGGGTTACTGCTCGGCCGGAAGAAGGTGGCGCGCTCGCCGCGCTCGATTGCCAGCAGCGGCGACAGCCGCGTGCCTGATGTGATGATCATGGCGGTACCGGCGGCGGTGGCGATCTTGCCGGCGTCGAGCTTGGTGCGCATGCCACCGCGCGAAAGCTCCGAAGCGGCAGCACCCGCCATCGCCTCGATGTCGGGTGTGATACGGTCGACGACCGGAATGAACCGGGCTTGCGGGTCGCGTGCCGGCGGCGCCGTATAGAGCCCATCGATATCGGAAAGCAGTACCAGCAGATCGGCGCCCATCATGGTGGCAACGCGCGCCGCCAGCCGGTCATTGTCGCCATAGCGGATTTCTGACGTTGCCACCGTGTCGTTCTCGTTGATGACCGGCACCGCTTTCATCTTAAGCAGCGTCGAAATCGTTGCCCGCGCATTGAGATAGCGGCGGCGCTCTTCGGTGTCGCCGAGCGTCAGCAGGATCTGGCCCGATTTCAGGCCGCCCTTGCCGAGCGCATCCGACCAGGCACCAGCCAGCGCGATCTGCCCGACAGCAGCAGCGGCCTGGCTCTCCTCGAGCTTCAGCGCCCGTTTGCCAAGGTCGAGAATGGTGCGGCCAAGTGCAATCGCACCGGACGACACGACCAAGATTTCAGCGCCGCCATTGGCCAGCACGGCGATATCGTCGGCAAGCGAGGCCAGCCAGTCGCGCTTCAAGCCCGTCGTGCGGTCGACAAGCAGCGCCGAGCCGATCTTGACGGCAATGCGCCGATAATTCTTCAGCGATTGCGCGGCCATGGCTACGTGTTCCAGCGCGTCTCGACCGGCGCAGCGATAGCTTCGCGCGCTTCGGCCACCACCGCCATCAGCGCGCGCAACACGGCTTCGACGCCTTCGCCGGTGACTGCCGAAAGCAGCATCGGCGCGCGGCCGGCGGCGCGTTTCAGCGAGGCGGCTTTCGCCTTGCGCGCGGCGGCATCGAGTATGTCGACCTGGGAAAGCGCGACGATCTCGACCTTGTCGGTCAACCCGTTGCCATAGGCGTCGAGTTCGGCGCGCACGGTCTTGTACGCCTTGCCCGGATTTTCTTCCTGCGCCGAGACGAGGTGCAAAAGGACGCGCGTGCGTTCGACATGGCCGAGGAAGCGGTCGCCGATGCCGATGCCTTCATGCGCGCCTTCGATCAGGCCGGGAATGTCCGCGATGACGAATTCGCGCCCGTCGATGCGGGCCACGCCAAGGCCGGGATGCAGTGTGGTGAAGGGATAATCGGCGATCTTCGGCTTGGCTGCGGTGACGGCCGCCAGAAAGGTCGACTTGCCGGCATTGGGCAGCCCGACCAGGCCGGCATCGGCGATCAGCTTGAGCCTGAGCCAGATGTTGAGCTCTTCGCCCGGCTGGCCGGGATTGGCGCGGCGCGGGGCCTGGTTGGTCGAGGTCTTGAAATGCTGGTTGCCGAAGCCGCCATTGCCGCCCTTGGCCAAAAGGAAGCGCTGGCCAACGACGGTCAGATCGCAGATCAGCGTCTCGTTGTCCTCGGCAAAGACCTGCGTGCCGGCCGGCACTTTCAACGTCACGTCGGCACCCTTGGCGCCGGTCATGTTGCGGCCCATGCCGTGCGTCCCGGTCTTGGCCTTGAAATGCTGTTGGTAGCGATAGTCGATCAGCGTGTTCAGTCCGTTGACCGCCTCCACCCAGACATCACCGCCGCGGCCGCCGTCGCCGCCGTCCGGACCGCCGAACTCGATGAACTTTTCGCGCCGGAACGACACCGAACCGGCGCCGCCGTCGCCGGAGCGGATGTAGACTTTGGCTTGATCGAGAAATTTCATCGGATTGCTGAGTTTCTGCTAGTGGGCTTGCGGCATTGCTCTAAACCTTCGGCACTGCTCTAAACCAAGGCAGGGCGAAGGGCGAGGGCTGTTTATGAACATGGCCGGAGTCGCAATGAAGCTGGTAACCTACAACATCCACTACGGCATCGGTCTCGACGGCCGCTATGATGCCGGCCGCATCGCCGATGCCGTGCGCGGCGCCGACGTGATCGCGCTGCAGGAGGTCACCCGCGCCAATCCCAACAATGGCGGCCGCGACATGGTGGCCGAGCTCGGCGAGGCACTGCCCGACTATTTTGCCGTCTACGGCAGCAATTTCGAGGCCGACGCCGGCTCGCGCCTGGAGAACGGCCGAGCCATCACGACCACCTTCCAGCTCGGCAACATGGTGCTGTCGAGAACGCCGATCCATCTGTCGCGCAATCTCCTTTTGCCGCGCAGCCGCAGTTTCGAAGCGATGAACTTCCAGCGCGGCGCACTGGAGGCGCTGATCGAAACGCCGCTTGGTTTCATCCGCTTCTATTCCACCCATCTCGACCACCGCAGCCCGGTTGAACGGCTGAGCCAGATCCGCTTTCTGCGCCAACGCCTGTTGAACTACCCGCTTGAGGGCGGTGGGCTCTCCGGCGTCGCCGAGATCGGCTTGCCGGACCTGCCTTATCCCAAAGCCTTCGTCGTCATGGGCGACTTCAACATGCTGGCCGGATCGCCGGAATATGTCGAACTCGCCGGCCAGCCTGACCATGAATTCGGCATGCCGGTGACCGCCGACCTCGCCGTCGATGCCGCCGCGCGCCTCGGCGCTGCCGGCGCCGATCTCATCACCTGGGTCGACCCCAAGCGGCCGGATGATGCAAGCCGCCACAAGCGCATCGACTATGTCTTTGCCAGCGCCTCGCTCGCCAAATCGCTAAACCGCCTGTGGGTCGACCGGCAAGCGGTCGGCTCCGACCACGTGCCGGTCTGGGTCGAGATGGCGTGAGCAGCGCCGATCAAAAGTGCACCCAGTTCCTGAGGCTGGTCCAGGTCTTGCGATCAAGGCGGTAGCGCTCGACCGGCACCTGGCCGGCAACGATCGAGTTCAGCATGCCCTGGCCGGCATACTGGAAGCCGCATTTGTGGATGACCCGGCGCGAGGCCGGATTGATGACCCGCGTCGAGGCGTGCAGCACCTGGATCGTGGTTCTCTGGAAGGCAAGGTCGACCAGTGCGTGCGCTGCCTCAGTCGCATAGCCGCGTTTCCAGTACGGCTCGCCGATCCAGTACCCGAGCTCCAGCCCGCGATCCGTGGTGTTGAGCCCGGCGCAGCCGACGAAGGTCTCGGTGCCAGCCAGCGTCAGCGCATAGGCGATTCCCGCTCGGCGCGATGCTGTCATGGCGAGGAAGGCGCGTGCCTCGGCCTCGCCATAGGGATGCGGCATGCGGGCCAACATTTCCGCGACATGGCGGTTGTCGGCGAGCGCCACCAATTGCTCGATGTCGCTTTCACGCGGGGCACGCATGACCAGCCGCTCGGTGACCAGGACCGGGCAATCTATCGCGTAACTTTCGTCGTCTGAGTCTTCCGCTTCGGCAACCATGTCAAAGTCCTCCAGGCACAAGAAAAAGGGGAGATGGAAACCCATCTCCCCTGATCCATTTCCTGGCTTGGCCAGACACCGGTTCCCGAGATGGGTGCCGGTGTTCTCGTGCGGAACCGGCTACTCCGCTGCCTTCGTCATCGGGTTCACCGATACGTAGGTTCGGCCATTGGCTTTTTTGTTGAAGGTGACTGCGCCAGCTTCGAGCGCAAACAGCGTGTGGTCCGTGCCAATGCCGACATTGGTGCCTGGATGCCACGTCGTGCCACGCTGACGAATGATGATGTTGCCCGGAATCACGGCTTCGCCGCCGAACTTCTTCACGCCGAGCCGCTTGGAATGGGAGTCGCGACCATTGCGCGACGATCCGCCAGCTTTCTTGTGTGCCATCTAACTACTCCGATGCGCCGCGAGGCGCCTAAACGATCTTATGAACGCGTTCGCGTTCCGTTTCAAGTCCGATCCGGCGACGATTGCGCCGGTTCGTTCTACTTCTTCGCCAATTCCTTGGCCTGCTCGCGCCAGTCCTTGATCTGGTCGGCGCTGAACGGCATGTGCTCGTCGATCTTGGCGACATCCTTGTCGGACAGCTTGGCGATCTGGGCGAAAGTGGCGATGCCCTGTTCGTTGAGCTGCCCGGCGGCGACCGGGCCGATGCCCTTGATCACGGTCAGATCGTCCGGCTCGCCCTTCGGCGCCTTGAACAACGGCGCGGCGGCGGCGCCTGCCTCGGCCTTGGCTTCCTTCTTTGGCGCAGCCTCTGCCTTCGCTTCGGCCTTCGGCGCGGCATCAGCCTTCGCCTCGGTCTTGGCTGCAACCTCGGCCTTCGCTTCGGTCTTGGCGGCGGCCTTCTTCGCCGGCTTGGCGCCACCCAGCAGGATCTCGGCGATCCTGACGGTGGTCAAAAGCTGGCGATGGCCGATCTTGCGGCGTGAATTCTGCCGGCGGCGCTTCTTGAAGGCGATGACGGTACGGTTCTTGCCCTGCTCGACGACTTCGGCGGTGACCGTCGCACCATCGACGAACGGCGCACCGAATGTGACGTTCTCGCCCTCGCCATGCGCGAGCACACTACCGATCTCGACGATGTCGCCGACATTGGCTTCGAGTTTTTCGATCTTCAGAAGATCGTTGGCGACAACGCGATACTGCTTGCCGCCCGTTTTGATGACTGCGAACATTTTTTGCCTTTCGCTGTTCGGTCGGCCTTGATGAACCGCCTCAGGCGGTTCGGCCGTCTTTTTGTCAGTCTGCGGATTCAAAAAACAAGCGGCGCGGAAGATCCCTCCACGCCGATTGCGCGCTGTCCCTAACCGAAGGTTCGGCTTGAGTCAAGGCAAGCGCCGCGGGCAAGCTGCGAATGGGTTGAGCCCAGTCCGGCAAATATCGAGCAGCGGGCCACCGGAGCCTCGAAGGAAGCGCGGACAGAAGCTGCGGCGCCGGGGCAGATTGGCCCTTGTAACCTGCCTGTCCAGCCGTTATCTAGTGCGCCGCGCCGGCAACGGCGGACCATGACCGCGGAGAGGTGGCAGAGTGGTCGAATGCACCGCACTCGAAATGCGGCATGGGTGCAAGCCCATCGGGGGTTCGAATCCCTCCCTCTCCGCCACTTCAACGGGGGGTCCACTCTGGACACGCCCAGGGTATCAAATTTTGCGCCGGAGCTAGAGAGCGCCACAAGGTTCGGAGCACGTTGCTCTTGGACCCCATGATGCGGACCTCCTTGTTCCTCGACCTCGACCCGCTGGGTGAGTAGCCGGAGGCAGGCAGGCTGCCGAGTGTATCCACCCAGCCGAGTGGTGAAATTCCAGACATATCGGTCTCCTTTCCAGTCTAAGGACGGGGTGGGTCGTTCCGTTCTGTCGACAGATCGGCGAGCCGACACCAGCGGCTGACAGTATCTCTGATCGGGTCGGTGATGGCTTAAGATGGGGGCTATGCAGCCTTCCGCCGCAATTGGCTCACGCTCAGCCACACCGCCGAAACCAGGAAGTAGAGGGCGCCTACTGCGGCATAGCCGGCCACGTTGGTGATGGATGGCGGCATCGGCATCCGCGCCTGCACGATGAAAAACGTACCTGCCAGTGCTGATTGCCCTCCGCTCAGGATCATCGTCCACTGCGCACCATAGCTCTTCCAACGGCGGACTGCGGTGCCGAGTTGAAGCAGGCCGGACAGGATCGCCCATACGCCGAACACCCCGAGCACCCAATTCATGCTCATCTTCAGCGCGAGAACGACCGCGAGCGTTGTCGCCACACTGACCACGACGTTAATGGTCTGCGTGCGATTCTGTCCCAATCCTCCGCTGCGCGATGCGTCGACAAAATTGGCGAGGGCATCCCATGCAGGATAAGCCACGAGTAAAACCGCCGCGATCCCTCCGGAATTCTGTCCCACCGTAAAGGCAGCCGCCACCCAGACAGCCGAGAACGCTGTTCGAGCGAAGTAATAGAGCTTGAGCCATTGTTCCTGGCTGGCGCGAGAAAGATCGCCACTGTGAACCGCCATTGGATCGTCCTTTCGACTAGTAGGTAGAGGCTCTCGACGAACGTCGCAGAGCGATCACGGCAATGGTTATTCGAGATCTAGGGCCGTATCTGGGGAGAAGCGCGGAGTCGCTCCAGGAGCGGGCCTGTCACGACGCCGAATATCTTCGGATCGCCATAGGCCCGTGCCGAAAGCATCGCACCGTGAACCGTTGCCATGAACGCTTCAGCCTCGGCACGAGGGGTACTCATCAGTTGAAGTTGGCCGTGCCGCGCGCCGCGCTCCAGCATGGATGTCAGCCACGCTGACAGGGAGCGGAAATGCGCCCGGACCTCAAGGCCAACTTCCTCGGGCAGAACGGGGAGCTCGCTTGCCAACAGCGCGCAGACACAAAACGGAGCGCTGGCATCCGCGATGCAGGCTTCCCAATACCCAGCGTAGAACCGAAGCTGTTCGAGCGGATCGGATACCTGAAGTTCGAGACTCGCCATCCCCGCTTCAGCTTCTTCCCGATACCGCGCAACCAGCGTTCGGACCAGATCGACCTTGCTTGGGAAATGGTGATGGATGCTCGCCTTACGAATCCCGACCACATCAGAGATGTCGGCATAACTGAAACCGTTGTAGCCGCCAGCGACAATCAGAGAACGCGCACAAGCCAGGATGTCGTCAGAGGTGGTAGATAAGTTGCTCATGCCATACCCTACCTTCTGGTAGGATGGCCGTCAAGCCCTCCTTGCAACGCGAGCGACAAACAGAGAGCAGTAGCGTGGAATTAGGTAGTCATAGCGTAGACGTAGGTCCCATCTTCGTCGTTCACGGCCCGCCATCATTCAAAAAACTCCGGGTGTTTGTCGATCGATTTCGAGGAGGCGGCGACGCCCTCCGGCCGATCGGACCACCGCCAATCGCCGCGCGGCTCTGGGCTTTTGTATCGACTGCGCTATCTCCCCATCGTTAGCCTTGTTGTCGCGCTGGTTGAAGATTGGGAGGTTTCAATGGATCGGCGACTATTTTTGACAGGAATGTTTGGCATTGCCGGGGCCGCCGCCCTTGCGAGCGCAATTCGGCCTATGAACGCAGTGGCGGGCGTTCCAGCTGCCAGAAGCGGCATTCTCGATGAACTCGAGGCGCCGGATATAGAGACCTTCGACGACGACGATACTCAAGCAGAGTTGCAACCGGTCTATCATCGCCGGTGGCACCGGCCACGCCGGCGCCGCCGGCGCGCTTGGAGAAGGGTCTGTCGCGTTTACTGGCGAAATGGCTATCGGCGCAGGCGGTGCTTCCGCAGGCGCGTTTGGGTCTGGTTTCGGTTCTAGCAATTAGCCGGCTTAAACCCTGGCCATCGCGGCCGGGGTTTTCGCCTCAGGCGACCGTTAGTGCCCTTAAAGCTTGTCTAAGGGACGCCGAGGAGGCTGACGGTGTTTGCAGGTTTCAGTGCCAGCAGCTTGCGGCTGGACGATACGACCATTTTCGCAAGGGTAGGTGGCACGGGTCCGCCGCTGCTGCTTCTTCACGGTTTTCCAGAAACGCATCTGATGTGGCGGGATATCGCCGCAGCCTTGGCGCCCCGCTTCACGGTGGTCGCCGCCGACCTTCGAGGCTATGGGCAAAGCGGATGCCCGGTTTCCTCTGCCGATCATAGCCCATACGCCAAGCGCGCCATGGCCGTCGACATGGTTCAAGCCATGAAGCAACTAGGGTTTGAGCGGTTCATGGTGGCTGGGCATGATCGTGGCGGGCGGGTCGCCTATCGTCTGGCGCTCGACCACCCCAATGCGGTGTCTAGAATCGCCGTCCTCGACGTCATCCCAACCGCCGCCGCATGGGATAGGGCCGATGCCAGACTGACGCTCGGCTTCTGGCCCTGGAGCCTTCTTGCCCAGCCGGAGCCCCTGCCGGAGCGTCTGATTGGCGCGGCTCCCGATGCCGTCGTCGACAATGCGATTGGGCAGTGGGGATCGTCGGCAAAAATATTCTCCCAAGAGGTCAGGGACGCCTATGTTGATGCGCTTCGCGATCCCGCTCATATTCACGCGATCTGCGAAGAATATCGGGCCGCTGCCACGATCGATCGTGAACATGACGCGCTAGACCAGGCAAACGGTCGTCGCATCGAGTGTCCGCTATTGGCGCTATGGAGTGGCGAAGGCGGCCTGGAGAACTGGTATACGCAAGAAGGCGGGCCGCTGGCTATCTGGAGAAAATGGGCCGACAGAGTTGAAGGACGCGCTGTCCAAGGCGGGCACTTTTTCCCGGAAGAGTACCCGGGCAAGACCGCAGCGCTTCTCTCGGAATTCTTCGAAGACAAATAGGACGGTCCGGACAGAGTATTGTAGAGATTCACATGCTTCAGTTACGCAGAACTTCGGGAGCGCTTCGCGGCCCGAGATCGAGAACCCTCCGAAATTCGCCCGTCCGGCGTCAACGTGTTTGATAAGAGAATGAAGGCGATCTCCACGGCCACGCCTCTGATATGCAGCCTCATGTTTGTCGGAAGTTGCGCATCGCCTTTGCCTGCATCCTTCGATGCCGCGAAATACGCGACGATGAGTTGCGTCGAACTCAACGTCGCGATAGGCGCGGTCGCCGACGAAATGTCGGCAACAGCCATCGCTCGCGGCAAAGTCGTCCACACCGATATTCCGGACTGGCTATGGGGAGGGCGGCGTGTCGCCTCTGCTGTCACTGCCCGCCAGAGTGCGAAGATCGAGCGCTTGCGGCAGCAGGAGGTTGCGATTGCAGCGGCGAGACGCAGCAAGTGCTAATCGCGCCGCCGGAGTGAGAGCCTGCAAGGCAGAAAGATGATCAACATCGCAGGATGTGGCATTGGAATCGACGGTTGAGAAGACGCACCTCAACGGCGTCGTAGAGCCGCTTGAGACGACGGTTCGCCGCTGCCCGTTCCACTGGCGGCGATGACCTTCTGCACAGGAATTTGCTACTTATGCAGCGGATGAACTGTTGAAAGGCAGCCGGTCTGGCGTAGATTTGGCAAGCGCGAACGACATCGAGAATGCCATGAAGAACGAAGATCTGGAATCTATCCTTGGCCATGGCAACCCCGGCTTCGATCTGGGTCCGATAGAAGACCAACTGCATGCCGTGGCCACCAAGCGGCAATTGCCGGATGTGGCAATCATTCACTGCATCGCAAGGATTGAAGAATCCGCTCCCGCGTTGCGGGCGATCCTCACGAGAGCGGCCGATGGAGAGGCTCTGTCGGAGGATGAGGAGATGCTGCTCTTCAGAGGCTTGCATGTTCTGGGCGGCGCCCGTGACAGCCAGGCATGTCAACCCTTGCTGCGCCTGCTGCGCCGCCCGGAGAAGGAAACCAACCGACTGCTCGGCGACGCCATCACCGAAACCATGGCACGCATCGTCGCGGGCGTGTTCGACGGCGATGTTGACGCCCTGTTCAGCGTCATCGCCGACCGCTCCGTCGACGAATTTACCCGCGAAGCGCTGCTGGGCGCGGCGACCTTTCTAACCTGGGAAGGCCGAATCGAGCGAGATCGGATGCAGCAGTTTCTCGAGCGGTTCTTCAAGGAGAGGCTGGCTGACGACGACGATCACGCCTGGATTGGCTGGCTGGAGGCCATCGCCCTGCTCGCGGTGCGCGATCTTGTCCCGCTCGTCTACAGCGCCTGGGACGAAGACCGTGTGCCGTACGGAGTGCTAGAACGCAGCCATTTCGAAAGGGATCTGCTGGAACGCCGAGCAACGCCCTGATGACATCGATCGGTTCAAGCACGCCAATCTCGGCTATATCGACGATGTGCTCGCGGCGCTGGATTGGACGACTCACGGCATTGGGCTTGACGAGGACGATTGGGAGCCTTGGCCAACCAGAGATTGGTCCAACATGACGCCGGCCACAAACCCCTTGCGCGATGTCGGACGCAACGATCCCTGCCCCTGTGGAAGCGGCAAGAAATTCAAGAAATGTTGCCTCGCAAACTGACAGTTGCCGCAGGACGTTGGTGAGGGTTTTTCAAGCCGATCCATCGGATTGATGCGCGGCGATCGCGCCGAGAAATATCTCGCCGAAATCTTTGAGCTTCGCGGCGCCGACACCATTCACTTCGGCGAAGGCGTCCAGATCACTCGGGCAGCGTTCGGCCATATCGATCAGCGTACGATCGGAGAAGATCACGAAGGCTGGCACCTGGCGCTCGCGGGCGAGACGCAGCCGTACCGCCTTGAGTGCGGCCAGCAGCGCCGAATCCAGAGCTTCCGTGCCTGCTGCGGCGCCCTGTACGGGACGTATCTTGCCTCGCGATGACTGGCGCGCGTCCACACGATACCGGAACGAAGCCTCTCCGCGGGCCAGATCACGGCCCTTTTCGGCGATGGCGAGGCCGCCATGGCCGCCTGAGTCCAATGTCAGAAACCCTCCCGCGACGAGCTGGCGGACCAGCGACAGCAATAGATTCTTCTTGTGCGCCACACCGGTGCCGAAGCTGGTAAGCCTGTGGTGGTTCCTGGCCAGGACCTTCTCGGTTTCATGGCCGAGCAAAACATCGACGACATGGGCAGCACCAAAGCGCTCGCCGGTCTGTGCGATGGCCGCGAGGATGATCCGTGCCTCCGCCTCGCCATCCGCATGCGGCGCCAGGTCAAGGCAGTTGTCGCAATTGCCGCAAGGCGACGCACTTTCGCCGAAATAGCCAAGCAGGATCTGGCGGCGGCACTGCGCCGTCTCGCAATAGCCGATCAGCGTGTCGAGCCGGCCGTGCGCGCGCCTTTTGTGCTCCGCCGGTGCGTCCTCGTCTTCGATGAAAAGCCGCCGCATGCGGATATCGCCGAGACCGAAGAGCATATGTGCCTCGGCCGCCCGCCCGTCGCGGCCCGCTCGCCCGATTTCCTGGTAATAGGCTTCGAGGCTGCCCGGCAGGTCCGTATGGAAGACATAGGCGACATCCGGCTTGTCGATCCCCATGCCAAAGGCGATGGTCGCCACCATCACGACGCCGGACAAGGTCATGAAAGCGTTTTGATTCGCTTCACGCGCGTCCTTGCTCATGCCGGCATGATAGGCCAGGGCACGCACGCCGTTCCGCTCGAGGAACGCCGCCATCTCTTCGGTCTTTTTGCGCGACAGGCAGTAGACGATCCCGCTGCGGCCGGCATGGCGCTGCACGAAGCTCAGCAATTGGCGCTTGCTGTCCTGTTTGGGCTCGATGCCTAGCTTGATGTTTGGCCGGTCGAAGCCCAGCACCACGGTGTCGACGCGCCCGTCGAACAGTTGCGCGGCAATGTCGGTGCGCGTCGTCTCGTCCGCCGTCGCCGTCAGCGCAATGATCGGCACATCAGGGAAGATGCCGCGCAGCCGCGACAATTCTTCATATTCGCGCCGGAACGCCGGTCCCCATTGGGAGATGCAATGCGCCTCGTCGATGGCGATCAGCCGGATATCGAGCCTGGCGAGCGCGTCGAGCATTCGCGCCGTCATGAGCCGCTCCGGTGCAAGGTAGAGCAGGCGTGTCTGGCCAGCCGCGACGCGGCGCCATGCAGAGATATTGGCATCGCGGTCGAGTGAGGAATTGATCGTATCGGCCGCCACGCCGGCAAAGCGCAATGCGGCGACCTGGTCCTGCATCAACGCCACCAAGGGCGAAACGACAATGGTGAGCCCTCCCAGCACCAGCGCCGGCACCTGGTAGCAGAGCGATTTGCCGGCGCCGGTCGGCATGACGGCCAGCACATGGCGCCCGGCCAGGAGCGCCTCCATCACGACCGCCTGGCCGGGACGAAAATCATCGAAGCCGAACACATCCTTCAGGACGCGCCGCTTGGAAACCTCTGCCGGGATGCTCGCTGCTATCTGCACTGCAGCACTTTCGGGAACATGACCTGCCGAAATTCACCGGCGAATCGCCAGGTGATTGCCTGGACAGCAGATTCGAACATTCTAGACCCCTCTAGTCCTGTCCTCGGCACCGCCTGAAGGGAACTTCTCTCTCATTGGCCGATATGAGGCCGTCGTTCCAGCCCCTATTCGCCTTGGCTGTGAATATCGCGCCGTCTCGGGGCGGTTAATCCTATCTTCACCATCATTCGGCAGGTTCAGGTTCTGCGGTGATGTTTTGAGTACCGCGGCGCCACAAGCGCCCAGGCAACACGCCCGCGTCTCTCCGGAGGCGCGGGTTTTTCGTTCCGGGAGAAGCGCAAACCGGCAGCCTGATCTTCGGGCCCGCAGCTCAGTCGAGGAAATCGGCGCGGTGCGGCGTGAAGCTGTCGACCAGCCGTCCCGCCTCCAGCGCCTTGACACCATGGATCAGATTGGAAGGAACGATGAAGCTGCTTCCGGTTTCCAGGATCTCGGTCCTCCCGTCGATGGTGACCTCGAAGCGACCTTCGGCGACGTAGCTCGCCTGGACGTGCGGGTGCGAGTGCAATGCACCGACGCCGCCTTTGTCGAAGGCAAACTCGACCATCATCAGTTCGTCGGTGTGCAAGAGCACGCGCCTGCGATTGCCATCGGGCGTCGGCGTCCACGCACTCTCGCCGGCATGCGAGAAGATTTTGGTTCCGGTCATCGCCAAACTCTCATCTTTTGTTGCTCATCGCGCCAGCCAGCCGCCGTCCACCGGCATCACCGCGCCATGCATATAGTTCGACGCCGGCGCCAGCAGGAACACGGCTGCGTCGCCGATGTCTTCCGGCGCGCCCCAGCGCCCGGCCGGGATACGCGCCAGGATCGAGGCGCTGCGGTCGGGATCGGCGCGCAGCGCCTCGGTGTTGTTGGTCTCGATATAGCCCGGCGCAATGCCGTTGACGTTGATGCCTTTTGCCGCCCATTCGCAGGCGAGCAGCCGGGTGATGCCGAGCACGCCGTGTTTGGAGGCGGTGTAGGAGGCGACGCGGATGCCGCCCTGAAAACTCAGCACCGAAGCGATGTTGACGATCTTGCCACGCCGCCCCGGGTCGGCAAGCACGCGCCTGGCAAAACTCTGGCTGAGGAAGAACACCGTCTTCAGATTGACGCCCATGACGTCGTCCCAGTCGGCTTCGGTCAGTTCGACCGCATCGGCACGTCGGATGATGCCGGCATTGTTGACCAGGCCGTCGAGCGGCCCCGTATCGTCCCAGACGCGGTCAAGCATCGCCTGGACAGCTGCATCATCGCCAAGGTCGCAGCGGACCGCTTCGAAGCGTCCGCCGGCCGCCGCTATCTTCTCTGCCGTCTCGTCCATCGCCGACCGGCCGACGCCGACGACCATGCCGCCGGCGCGCACGATCGACACGGCGATGCCCTGGCCGATTCCGGTATTGGCGCCGGTGACGAGGATGCGCTTGCCGGCAAGGCTGAAGGCCGAGAGATCGCTCACTTGAGCTCTTCCATCGTTACCAGATCGACATCGGTATAGTCGACATTGTCGCCGGCCATCGCCCAGATGAACACATAGTTGGAAGTGCCGGCACCCGAATGAAGCGACCATCCCGGCGACAGCACCGCCTCCTCGTTGCGCATGACGAGATGGCGCGTTTCGTCTGGTTCACCCATGAAATGAAACACCCGCGCCGTCTCCGGCAGGTCGAAGTAGAGATAGGCCTCCATGCGCCGGTCATGCACATGGCAAGGCATGGTGTTCCAGACGGAACCGGGGGCAAGCTGGGTCATGCCGACGACCAATTGGCAGGCCTTTACGCTGTCGGCATGGATGAACTGGAAGATCGAGCGCTCGTTGCAGGTCGCCTGGCTGCCGAGATCGAGTCGCTTGGCATCGCCGATGCGGATCAGCTGACTGGGGTAGCTCTGATGCGCCGGCGCGCTGAGCAGGTAGAACTTAGCCGGCTCAGCCGGATTGCTCGCAGCGAACGATACCTCATCGGTGCCCATGCCGAGATAGAGCATGTCGCGCGGCTGCAGCTCGTAGGATTGACCGCCAGCTTTGACGATGCCGGCACCGCCGATATTGACGATGATCATTTCTCGGCGGTCGAGAAAATCCTTCGTCCCGGTCGGCTTGATCGCCTGCAGCAAAAGCGGTGCGTCGGCGGGCATGGCGCCGCCGACGATCATGCGGTCGTAATGGGTGTAGGTCAGGCTAATGCGGCCGGGCTGGAACAGGCCCGAGATGAGAAAATTGTGACGGAGCTCGTCCGTGCCCATCGCCGCGGCAGAAACAGGGTCGATGGCGAAGCGGGAGGTGAAATCCGTGTGATCGTCAGTTTGAATCATTGCTGCCTCATTGGTCATTCGGTTGCCGCGGCCTTGACCGAGTCGGCATAAAAAACCTGGCGCGCGTGCAGGCGCTCGCGATAGCGCTGCTGGCTGGCACCGAGATGCGCGCGCATCGCCTCCCGGGCCGCCTCGGCGTCGCCTGCCGAGATGGCATTGAGGATCATCAGGTGCTCGCGCTGCAGGCCGCGCTGGTAGGCGTCGGACTGGGCGAGCTCGGTCGACCAGGGCGAAGTCACGTCGCAAGGAATGGCGCGCCGGCCGAGCACGTCGAGCATCTCGACATAGAAAGGATTGTTTGTGGCGCTGGCGATTGCGCGGTGGAAGGCAAGGTCGGCCGGTCCCGTCGGCTCGCTGTTGAGGAGCAGCCGCTCGAACTCGAAGAAGGCTTCCTGGATTGCCGCTTCCTGTGCAGCGTTGCGGCGGATGGCAGCGAGCCCGGCGGATTCGATCTCGATCGCCAACCTGACTTCCAGAACGTTGAGGGCAATCGAATCCTTGCTGCCCATCTCCGCTGCCAGAGCACCGAACATCGTCGAGATATGCTCGGTAACGAAGACGCCGGCGCCTTGGCGCGGCTCGACCAGGCCGTCTGCGGCAAGTTTGGCCAGCGCCTCGCGTATCACGGTGCGGCTGACCCCGAAGGTTTCAGTCAACTGACCCTCGGTCGGCAGCTTTTGTCCCGGCTGGATCTCGCCCGCCTGCAGCTGCTTGCGGATCGCCGCAACGACGGTTTCCGAAAGCTTCGGTCTTCGTTCGACGCGGAGGCCGACTGCGGTGTCCCAGGCCATGTCGCACCCCCTATTTGAAGACGCTCGGCAGCCATAGCGAAATGGCCGGAATGTATGTGACGAGCGCCAGCACCACGAGGCCTGCGCCATAGAACGGCCAGATCGAGCGCATCGATTCCCAGACGGATATCTTGCCTACTGCGCACGCCACGAACTGCACTGCGCCCACCGGCGGCGTGTTCAGCCCGATGCCGAAATTGAGGATCATGATGACGCCGAAATGCACCGGATCGACGCCGTAGGCCTGCGCCACGGGTAGGAAGATCGGCGTGCAAATGATTATCGTCGGCCCCATGTCCATGAAGGTGCCGAGGAACAGCATCAAGAGGTTGAGCAGGAGAAGCACGACCAGCGGATCGTCCGAGATCGCGTTCATGGAGGCGATGAGCGCTGCCGGCACTTTCAGGAAGGCCATCAACCACGAGAACGCCGCCGCCATGCCGATGATGAGCAGCACCATGGCCGTGGTGCGCACGGCGCCATGGGTGGCATGAACGAACCCTTCCCAGGTCATCTGCCGGTAAACGAAGACAGTCACGAGCAACGCATAGATGACGGCGATACAGGAACTCTCGGTGGCCGTGAAGACGCCCGATCGTACGCCGCCGAAGATGATCGCGATCAGCAGCAGGCCGGGCACCGCGACAGCAAAGAGATGCGCGACGGCGGTGAAGCCCGGAAACGGCTCGGTCGGATAGCCGCGGGAGCGCGCCACGAAATAGGCGGTGACCATCAGTGACAGGGCCAGTAGCAGGCCTGGAATGATGCCGGCCGTGAACAAATCGGCGATGGAGATCTTTCCGCCTGCCGAGATCGAGTAGATTATCATGTTGTGCGACGGCGGCAGGAGCAGCGCGATCAGCGCCGCCATCGACGTGACATTGACGGCGTAGTCCGCTCCATATCCACGCGCCTTCATCTGCGGAATCATTAAGCCGCCTACCGCCGCTGCCTCCGCCACCGCGGAGCCCGAAATGCCGCCGAACAATGTAGCGGTGGCGATGTTGACCTGCCCGAGGCCGCCGCGCAAATGGCCGACGAGCGAGCCGGCGAAGGCAACGATCTTGCTGGCGATGCCGCCGCGCACCATCAAGTCGCCGGCGTAGATGAAAAACGGAATGGCCAGCAGCGAAAAAACGCTCATGCCGGAATTCAGTCGCTGGAATACGATGAGCGGCGGCAGGCCCATATAGAGGACGGTGGCAAAGCTTGCGACGCCGAGGCAGAAAGCGATCGGCGTGCCGATAAGCATCAGCAGGGTGAAGACGCCGAAGAGAATCCAGAGTTCCATGGCGTCAGACCTTCACGTTCGCGGTGTCGAGTTCGGCTGCGACTTCGGCCGGCGGCAGTTCATCGAGGGCATCGTCGATCGGCGCACCGGAGAGGCGAAGCACGATGCGCTCCAGCGTGAAGAGCACGATGAGCGCGCCTCCCGCGACAAGCGGGACGTAATCCCAGCCCCCCGATATGCCGAGTGACGGCAAGGTAGAGCCCCAGGTCAATGCGACCAGCTGGCTGCCATACCAGATCATGCCGATGCCGAAGGCGAGCGCGACGAGGTCCGAAATCATCCTCAGCCAGCGCTTGCCGCCTTTCGGCAGCACGTAGAGCAGGACGTCGAAGCCGAGGTGATAGTTCTCGCGCACGCCGACGGCAGCGCCGAGGAAAATGAACCAGCTCATCAGCATCACCGAGCCCGGCTCGGTCCAGCTCGGCGAGCGGTTCAGAACATAGCGGCCGAACACCTGCCAGGCGACGAAGGCGGTCATCAGCACCAGCCCGATGCCGGCGATCGACAGCGCCGCCGTGCTGACGCGCGACATCACGCGCGCGACGCCGGACAGGGGCGGTCTTGGTTTTGGGCTGGAAGTCACCGGTTTTCTCCCGAAGAGGATGGCGGCGCGGAATGCCCGCGCCGCCGCTTGATCACTGCACGGCCTTGATGGCTGCGACCATGGCCTTCAGCTTGTCGTCCTTGACGTGCTTCTCGTAGACCGGCCCCATCGCGTCGATGAAGGGCTGCTTGTCCGGCGTCGTGATCTGCGACCCGGCCGCCTCGACCTTGGCACGCGATTCCTTGACCTTGGCGGTCCACAGCTCGCGCTGCTTGGCGACGCTTTCCTTGGCGGCCGCCTTGAAGATCGCCTGGTCTTCCGGCGTCAGCTTGTCCCAGCTCGACTTCGCCATGACGAAGGCTTCCGGCACCATCGTGTGCTCGTCGAGCGAATAGTACTTGGCGACTTCCGCATGCTTGGCGGTGTCGTAGCTCGGAAAATTGTTCTCCGCGCCGTCGATGACCCCGGTCTCGATCGCCGAATACACTTCGCCATACGGCATCGGTGTCGCGTTGGCGCCGAGTGCCGCCACCATGTCGACGAAGATGTCGGACTGGATGACGCGGAACTTCATGCCGGCCATATCGGCTACAGAGTTGATCGGCTTCTTCGAATTGTAGAAGGAGCGCGAGCCGCCGTCGTAAAAGGCGAGCAACACCAGCCCGACCTGGTCGAACGCCGCGGCGATCTGGTCGCCGATCGCTCCGTCCATGACCTTGTGCATATGGTCTTCCGAACGGAAGATGTAGGGCAGCGAGGGTATGGTGGTTTCGGGGATGAGCCCGTTGAACGGCGCCATCGAGACGCGGTTGAGGTCGATCACGCCGGTGCGCACCTGCTCGATCGTGTCCTTTTCCTCGCCGAGTTGCGCGGAAGGATAGAGCTCGACCACATAGCGGCCGGCCGTGCGCTCTTTCACGAGCTCGCCGAAATATTTGACCGCCTCGACCGTCGGATAGCCGTCCGGGTGCGTGTCGGACGAGCGCAAAACCGTCTGGGCGCTTGCCGATCCGGTCATCAGTGCGGCGGCAAGTAGCGTAGCTCCCGCTAGTCTAGAAAAATGCAGCATTGGTTTCCTCCCGTTTGAACGATGGCGGCAAGCGCCGTTAGAGCCGGTACGCTTTTTTCGCGAGCGTATAGGCAAGTTCCTGCGCCAGCTCGTGCGCCTCGTCCTCGCCGAGCCGATGCTCGGCGACGAGACGCGCCAGAAAAGCGCAATCGACCCGGCGCGCCACATCATGGCGGGCCGGTATGGATGGAAAGGCGCGGGTGTCGTCGTTGAAACCGACGGTGTTGTAGAAACCGGCCGTTTCGGTGGTCATCTCACGGAACCGGCGCATGCCTTCGGGGCTGTCGTGGAACCACCAGGCCGGCCCGAGCTTCAATGCCGGGTAGACGCCGGCGAGCGGCGCCAGCTCGCGCGCATAGCTGGTCTCGTCGAGCGTGAAGAGGATGATGGTGAGGTCGCGCTCCAGCCCGACGCAGTCGAGCAGCGGCTTCAGCGCCGTCACATAGTCGGTTCGGGTCGGAATATCGAAGCCTTTGTCCCTGCCGAACTTCTGAAAGATAGCCGGCGAATGATTGCGCCAGGAGCCGGGATGGATCTGCAGGACCAGCCCGTCGTCGCGGCTCATCTTGGCCATCTCGGTCAGCATCTGGGCGCGAAACAGCTTTCGCTCGCGCTCGTCGTCCGAGCCCCGCCGAATGTGGTTGAACAGCTCCTCGGCGGCGGCATCCGAGAGATTGGCGGTGTCGGCCGTTGGATGGCCGTGATCGGACGAAGTCGCGCCAAAACTCTTAAAGAGGGCCCGCCGTTGGCGATGCGCATCGAGATAGCCGGTCCAATTGCCGGTGTCGCAGCCGGTGATATCGCCAAGGCGGTCGAGATTGGCCGAAAAGCCTTCGAAATCGGGATCGACGACCGCATCCGGCCGGTAGGCTGTGACGACGCGGCCCTGCCAGCCGCTGTCGCGGATGGTCCGGTGCCATTGGAGATCATCGAGCGCGCCCTCCGTCGTCGCGATGACCTCGATGTTGAAGCGCTCGAACAGAGCCCGGGGACGGTAGTCTTCACGCTGCAGCAGCGTCGCGATGGTGTCGTAGTGGCGGTCGGCTGTCTTGGCATTCAGCGGCTCGTCGATGCCGAACAGATGGGCGAGCACATGGTCGAACCACAGCCGGGTCGGCGTGCCGCGGAACAGATAATAATGCTCGGCGAAGCGCCGCCAGATCGCCCTGCCGTCGGTCTCGACCGGCAAGCCGTCAAGCGTCGGCACGCCAATCTCCTCAAGCCGAACGCCCTGGCTGAACAGCATGCGGAAAATGTAGTGGTCCGGCACGATCAGCAATTGCGCTGGGTCGGGAAACGCCTCGTTCAGCGCGTACCAGCGCGGATCGGTGTGGCCGTGCGGGCTGACGATCGGCAGGTCCTTGACCGCGGCATAGAGATCGCGAGCCAGCGAAAGCGGGCGCGCCTCGGCGGCAAATAGCAAATCCGGATCCGTCAATGCCGCCACGTAAATTCTCCCAATCCGGACATCGGTAGGGTCGGGAAGAAATAATGTCAACATACAAAAATTGGGTTGTTGTATGATGACTTTTCGACGCCCATTGCCCATTGTGCGGGACGGCAACGGGTGTTACCTCGCCTGCCAACAGTGACCAAACAATCTCGATAAGACACGCCGCGCAATGACCAATAGACGCCTTTCCAACAGCACGCTGAAGGCACTGCCGGCTTCGGTCGCGGTTCCCCGCTACGACCGCGGCGGCATCGCGCCGGGCATCGTCCATCTCGGCGTCGGCGCATTCCATCGCGCTCATCAGGCTGCCTATGTCGACGACTGCCTGGCGGCAGGAGAGGCGGACTGGGGTATTGTCGGCGTCTCCTTGCGCAGTCCAGACACGCGCGACGCGCTGGCGCCACAAGATGGGCTCTACACGCTTGCGATCAGGGGCAGCGGCAGTGAAGAGCTGCGCGTCGTCGGCTCGATCCTGTCGCTGCTGGTGGCGCCGGAAGATCCGGCTGCGGTACTCGCCGTTCTAACCGATCCGCGCACGCGCATCATCACGCTGACGATCACCGAAAAGGCCTATTTGAGAGCAGCCGGCGGCAGTCTGGACAGCACACATCCCGACATCGTCCACGATCTGGCTAACCCGCAAATGCCCCGGACGGCGCATGGTTTCCTGGCCGAAGCGCTCTCGCGCCGCCGTGCCGCCGGCATCCAGCCTTTCACCGTGCTCTGCTGCGACAACCTTCCGGCCAACGGCGCCACGCTGCACCGCCTGCTGGTCGAATTCGCCGCACTGCGCGATCCCGGCCTCGCCGGCCACATCGCCGACGGCGTCGCCTTTCCGTCGAGCATGGTTGACCGCATCGTGCCGGCAACCACCGACGTCGACCGGGCGCGTATCGCCGTCGAGCTCGGCGTCGAGGATGCCTGGCCGGTGATGACCGAGCCGTTCTGCCAATGGGTGGTCGAGGACGATTTCCCGGCGGGCAGGCCGGCATGGGAAAAGTTCGGCGTCACCATGGTAGGCGATGTCGGGCCGTTCGAAGACATGAAGCTGCGGCTGCTCAACGGCTCGCATTCGGCAATCGCCTATCTCGGCCTGCTCAGCGGCTACGAAACGGTCGACCGCGCCTTTGCCGATCCGGCGATCCGGCAATTCGTCGACGGACTGTGGGCCGAGGCCATCCCGACGCTGCCGCAGGACGCCGGGCTCGATACGGCCAGCTACACCGCCCAGCTCGCCGAACGCTACTCGAACACGGCGCTCGCCCATCGCACCGCGCAGATCGCCAATGACGGCAGCCAGAAGCTGCCGCAGCGCATCGTCGCCTCGGCCGTCGAGCGGCTGGGCGCCGGCGACCCGCCCGCGCATCTGATGCTGGTGGTGGCCGCCTGGATCGCCGCTTGCGAGGCGCGCGGCAAAACCCTGCCGGAAGCCCATTTCACCGACCCGCTCGATACTCGACTCACTGCGCTCGGCAGCCGGGTGGAAACTGTGGCGGCGGTGTTCGATCTGGCTGGCTTCGCCAAGGACCATTCACAGCGCATGACACTGATCGACCTGACGGCAGCCCATCTCGAACGCCTGCGGCGGGGCGGGCCTGCCGCTGCTTTCGCCGCACTTGGCATAGGGAGTGAGAAGCCATGAGACAGACCTGGCGCTGGTTCGGCCCCGACGATCCGGTGACGCTTGCCCATGTCCGTCAGGCCGGTGCCGTCGGCATCGTCAGCGCGCTGCACCACCTCAATGACGGGCGCGCCTGGCCGGCGGACGAGATCGCCAGGCGTAAGGCCGAGATCGAGGCAGCAAGCCTGACCTGGGACGTGGTCGAGAGCATCGTCGTCCATGAGGACATCAAGACCCGCAGCGGCGACTGGCGCGCCCTGATCGACAATTATAAGGCCTCGATCCGCGCCGTCGCCGTCGCCGGCATCAACACCGTCTGCTATAATTTCATGGCGATCACCGACTGGACGCGCACCGACCTCGATTATCCGATGCCGCATGGCGGCACGGCGCTGCGCTTCGATGTCGTCGAACTCTGCGCCTATGACGTCTTCATCCTCGAGCGAAAAGGGGCCGAGGCCGATCACCCGCCGGCCCGTATCGAGGCCGCGCGTGCTCGGCTGCAAGGCATGAGCGAAAGCGACAAGGCAAGGCTGGAGCGCAACCTGATCGGCTGGGTGCCGGCGCGCGAATTCATCTTCGATCGGGCAAGTTTCCGCCGCGCGCTCGACCTCTACAAGGACGTCTCCACCGAAGGACTGCGTGAAAACCTGTTTGCCTTCCTGCGCGAGATCGTGCCGGTGGCCGAAGAGGCCGGCGTCAGGATGGCGATCCATCCGGACGATCCGCCCTTTTCGCTGTTCGGCCTGCCGCGCATCGTTTCCAAGGCAGCCGATGCCCGCGCGCTGCTTGACGCCGTCGCTTCACCGGCTAACGGGCTGACGCTGTGCACCGGCTCCTATGGCGCGGGCGCCCAGAACGATCTGCCGGCCATGGCCAGGGCTTTCGCCGAAAACGTCCATTTCGCTCATCTGCGCAACGTCACCAAGGAGCCCGACGGCTCCTTCCACGAAGCCGAGCACCTCGACGGCGACACCGACATGGTGGCGGTCGTGTCGGCGCTGATTGGCGAAGAACGGCGACGCAAGGCGGCAGGCAGGGCGGACTGGCAGATCCCGATGCGTCCCGACCATGGCCATGCCATCGTCGACGACATCGGCAAGAAGGTGAACCCCGGCTATTCCTGCATCGGCCGGCTGAAGGGCCTCGCCGAACTGCGCGGCGTCATGCGCGCGGTGGAGGCGCTGACCGTGTAAGGCTATTTGCTCGCCTGGCCGTTCGGCGTCTGTCGAGACGAATAATCGGTACTTTTGGAATTCCAGAATAGCCGCACAGCCTTGCCGACCAGATTTTCATAGGGAACAAACCCGACACTGAACCGGCTGTCGGAGGCATTGTCGCGATTGTCACCAAGCACGAAGTAGTGGCCTTCGGGCACCTCAAACACGCGCGTATTGTCGCCGATCGAGTTGTCGGTGAGGTTGAGAACGGAATGGGTGACACCCCCCGGCAAGGTTTCGCTTTGGAGTTTGGCTCTCGAGAATTCGTCGGACGAAAAAGTACCGATATTGTCGAGTCCCACCGCGACATCGTTGATGTGAAGCACCCCGTCGATGATCTGGATCTTTTCGTCCGGAAGGCCGACGATCCGCTGGATGTAGTCCACGCTCGGATCGGGCGGGAACTTGAATACAGCCACATCTCCCCTTTTGGGTTCCGCGCCGAATAAACGTCCATCAACGGGAAGCAGGTTGAACGGCACGCTGTAGCGGCTGTAGCCGTATGCCATTTTGGAGACGAAGAGATAGTCGCCTTCCTGCAACGTCGGCACCATGCTGCTGGAGGGAATCGAAAAAGGCTGGAACAGGAACGCGCGTATTGCGAATGCAGCCGGATACGAGGTCAGAAAGACGAGCACCAGCACCGAAAGCCCATGCGCGTACCATCTGTCCGGCTTGAACCGGTGCGCGAAGGGAACAACGATCGCTGCCCACAGGGCCATCAAACCGATCCCTGAAAAATTGGCCCACCAAGCAGGATCGACGCCAGGCAATACCGGAAAGCCGATGTAAATAAGCGCGAAAACGACGGCGCTGATCACCACCACGCTGGCGACCGCCAGTTTGCCACTGCCGATCCACAGAAAGCCGCCGAACGGACCGCCAAAGGCTGACACCAGGGCCGTCGACCACAGGGATCGCGAGGCTGTTTCTCGTCGCGCTGTTTCTTCCGTCACGGCCACCCCTCAATGCCAATGCGCAGGCAGCCGGACTGTCCATCAAATAAAAAAGCGAGGCAAGCCTCGCTTTCTCAAAAGCCGAACTGATCTTCGCTTCAAGCCGGCAGGATGGCACCTTCCAGCGTCGTGAGCTGGTTAAGGAACTGCTCGGCCTTGCTGCGGGTCTGATCGTCCCTGGCGTCGGCGGCGTCTTCCCTCGCCTCCTGGATGCGGCGGGCAAGATCGGCGCGGTCGATATCGCCGACCGCTACAGCCGATTCTGCGAGCAGCGTACAGCCGGCCGGAACGATGTCGGCAAAGCCGCCGAACACCACATAGCGCTCTTCCTTGCCGGAAGCGGTCTTCAGCGTGACGACGCCGGGCTTGATCGTGGTCATGACCGGTGCGTGATGCGCCATCACGGTCATCTCGCCTTCGACACCCGGAATGACGACGGACTCGACCTGCTCGGAAACCAGCAGGCGCTCCGGCGAGACCAGTTCAAATTTGAAAGCTTCAGGCATGATCAATTTAGCGAATGGTGAATGGTGAATGGTGAATGGTGAGAAAGAATGCCCTTCACTCAGCCCCGATTTCCTGTCCGCTACTCCCTATTCACAATTCACTATTGACCATTCACCATCAAGCCGCTTCAGCCGCCAGGCGCTGTGCCTTCTCGACCGCTTCTTCGATGCCGCCGACCATGTAGAAGGCGGCCTCCGGCAGGTGGTCGTAGTCGCCGTTGCAGAGGCCCTTGAAGCCCTTGATGGTGTCGGCGAGGTCGACCAGCTTGCCCGGCGCGCCGGTGAACACTTCGGCGACGAAGAAGGGCTGCGACAGGAAGCGCTCGATCTTGCGGGCGCGGGCCACCGTCTGCTTGTCCTCTTCCGACAGCTCGTCCATGCCCAGGATGGCGATAATGTCCTGCAGCGATTTGTAGCGCTGGAGGATCGACTGCACCTGGCGCGCGACCTGGTAGTGCTCCTCGCCGACAACCATCGGGTCGAGCATGCGCGAGGTCGAATCGAGGGGATCGACCGCCGGATAGATGCCCTTTTCCGAGATCGCGCGGTTGAGCACGGTCGTCGCGTCGAGGTGGGCGAACGAAGTCGCCGGCGCCGGGTCGGTCAGATCGTCGGCAGGCACGTAGATCGCCTGCACCGAAGTAATCGAGCCCTTGGTCGTCGTCGTGATGCGCTCCTGCAGAGCGCCCATGTCGGTGGCCAGCGTCGGCTGATAGCCGACGGCCGACGGAATACGGCCGAGCAGAGCCGACACTTCAGAGCCCGCCTGCGTGAAGCGGAAGATGTTGTCGACGAAGAACAGCACGTCCTGGCCCTGGTCGCGGAAATATTCGGCAACCGTCAGGCCGGTCAGGCCGACGCGGGCGCGCGCGCCCGGCGGCTCGTTCATCTGCCCATAGACGAGTGCGGCCTTGGAGCCTTCGCCGCCGCCCTTCTTGTTGACGCCGGACTCGATGAACTCGTGATAGAGGTCGTTGCCTTCGCGGGTGCGCTCGCCGACGCCGGCGAACACCGAGAAGCCGCCATGTGCCTTGGCGACGTTGTTGATCAGTTCCTGAATCAGCACCGTCTTGCCGACGCCGGCGCCGCCGAACAGGCCGATCTTGCCACCGCGGGCATAGGGCGCAAGCAGGTCGAGAACCTTGATGCCGGTGACCAGGATCTGTGCTTCCGTCGACTGCTCGACATAGGTTGGAGCCGGCTGGTGGATCGAGCGCATCTCGATGCCGTCGACCGGACCTGCCTCATCGACCGGTTCGCCGATGACGTTGATGATGCGGCCGAGCATGCCGGGGCCGACCGGCACGGTGATCGGCGCGCCGGTGTCATAGACGTCCTGGCCGCGAACCAGACCTTCGGTCGAGTCCATGGCGATGCAGCGCACGGTGTTCTCACCGAGATGCTGGGCCACTTCGAGCACCAGGCGATTGCCGACATTGATCGTCTCAATCGCGTTCAGAATCGCCGGCAGATGTTCGCCGAACTGCACGTCGACAACAGCGCCGATGACCTGGCGAACCTTGCCCGCCAAGCCAGTCCTCTTGATGGTAACGGCCGGCGTATTCGCCGCGGCAGCCTTGGCGGGTGCCGCCACTTTCTTGGCCGGAGCGGCCTTTGCTGCTGCCGGAGCCTTCGCTGGTGCCGCGGTCTTCGGAGCCGCCTTCTGGGGGGTCGCTGCTTTCGCCATCGTCTTTACCCTTTTCGTCTCTTTGTTTCTCACACGCTCGCGGTCGATGACCGTCTTGGGAGCGTGCCTAGAGCGCCTCGGCGCCCGAAATGATTTCGATCAATTCCTTGGTGATCTGCGCCTGCCGCTGGCGGTTGTAGGTGATCGACAATTTGTTGATCATGTCGCCGGCGTTGCGCGTCGCATTGTCCATGGCGCTCATCTTGGCGCCCATCTCGCCGGCCGCATTTTCAAGCAGCGCGCGAAAAACCTGCACGGAAATGTTGCGCGGGATGAGGTCGGCGAGGATTTCGCCCGGCTCCGGCTCATATTCGTAGACGGCGCTACCGCCATCCGTCCCTTCAGCGGCAGCCGAAGGCACGCCCGCCGGAATGATCTGCTGCGTCGTCGGGATCTGGCTGATCACCGACTTGAACTGCGAATAGAACAACGTGCAGATATCGAAACCGCCCTCGTTGAACAGGTGGATGACCTTTCTGGCGATGGCATCGGCATTGACGAAGCCCAGCGTCTTGACCTCACGCAGATCGACACGATCGAGGATCAGCGCCCCGTAGTCGCGGCGCAGGATGTCAAATCCCTTCTTGCCGACGCAGATGATCTTGACCTGCTTGCCGTCGGCCAGAAGCTTGCGGATATGCTCCCGGGCAAGACGAGCGATCTGCGAATTGAAACCGCCGCACAGGCCACGTTCGGCCGTGCAGACGACAAGCAGATGCACGTCGTCCTTGCCGGTGCCGGTCATCAGCGTCGGGGCATCGCCGCCGCCGCCGATCGCCTGGGTGATATTGGCCAGCACCGCGCCCATCCGCTCGGAATAGGGACGCGCCGCTTCCGCTGCTTCCTGCGCGCGACGCAGCTTGGCCGCGGCGACCATCTGCATCGCCTTGGTGATCTTCTGCGTCGCCTTGACCGAGGCGATACGGTTACGAAGGTCTTTTAATGAAGGCATGCTTCAAACCTGATCCCGTCCGTCCGGCCCACTCAAGCAAAGGTCTTGGCGAAGGCGTCGATCTCTGCCTTCAGCCTGGCGCGCAGATCGTCTGACAGCGCCTTCTCCTTGCGGATGCCGTCGAGCACGTCCTTGCCGGCCGAGCGCATATGCGACAACAGGCCATGCTCGAACTTGCCGACCTGATTGACCGCCAGTTTGTCGAGGTAACCGTTGACGCCGGCGAAGATCACCGCGACCTGTTCCTCGACCTTCAGTGGCGAGAATTGCGGCTGCTTCAACAGCTCGGTCAGGCGCGCGCCGCGGTTGAGCAGGCGCTGCGTGGCGGCGTCGAGATCGGAGCCGAACTGCGCGAAAGCAGCCATTTCGCGATACTGCGCCAACTCGCCCTTGATCGAGCCGGCGACCTGCTTCATCGCTTTGATCTGCGCCGAAGAGCCGACACGCGACACCGAAAGACCGACATTGACCGCCGGGCGGACGCCCTGGAAGAACAGATTGGTTTCCAGGAAGATCTGGCCGTCGGTGATCGAGATGACGTTGGTGGGGATGTAGGCCGACACGTCGTTGGCCTGCGTTTCGATGATCGGCAGCGCCGTCAGCGACCCGCCGCCATTGTCGTCGTTGAGCTTGGCGGCGCGCTCGAGCAGGCGCGAGTGCAGGTAGAAGACGTCGCCAGGATAGGCCTCGCGGCCCGGGGGACGGCGCAGCAGCAGCGACATCTGGCGATAGGCGACGGCCTGCTTCGACAGATCGTCGTAGCTGATCAGCGCGTGCATGCCGTTGTCGCGGAAATATTCGCCCATGGTGCATGCGGTGAACGGCGCCAGGAACTGCATTGGCGCCGGATCGGACGCGGTGGCGGCGACGATGATCGAATAGTCGAGCGCGCCGCGCTCTTCCAGCACCTTGACGAACTGCGCGACGGTCGAGCGCTTCTGGCCGACGGCGACGTAGACGCAGTACAGCTTTTCCTTCTCTGGGCCGTTGTCGTGCACCGATTTCTGGTTGAGCATGGTGTCGAGGATGATCGCGGTCTTGCCGGTCTGGCGGTCGCCGATGACCAGCTCGCGCTGGCCGCGACCGACCGGGATGAGCGCATCGATGGCCTTGAGGCCGGTCGACATCGGCTCGTTCACCGATTTGCGTGGGATGATGCCGGGCGCCTTGACGTCGACGCGCTTGCGTTCAGTCGCCTGGATCGGGCCCTTGCCGTCGATCGGGTTGCCGAGCGCGTCGACGACGCGACCGAGCAGGCCCATGCCGACAGGCGCGTCAACGATGGCGCCGGTGCGTTTGACGGTATCGCCTTCCTTGATGTCGCGGTCGGCGCCGAAGATGACGACGCCGACATTGTCGGCTTCGAGGTTGAGCGCCATGCCGCGGATGCCGCCGGGGAACTCGACCATCTCGCCGGCCTGGACATTGTCGAGGCCGTAGACGCGGGCGATGCCGTCACCGACGGACAGCACCTGGCCGACTTCGGAGACCTCGGCCTCCTTGCCGAAATTCTTGATCTGGTCTTTCAGAATTGCGGAAATTTCCGCGGCGCGGATGTCCATCAGCCGACCTCTTTCAGTGCAAGCTTGAGCGAATTGAGTTTGGTTTTGAGCGACGTATCTATCTGGCGCGAGCCGATTTTGACCACCAGTCCGCCGAGCAGCGACGGGTCGACGGTGACCGTGATCGCCACATCCTTGCCGGCGACGCTTTTCAGCGCCGCTTTCAGCTCGGTTTCCTGGGCAGGCGTCAGCGCATGCGCCGAGGTAACCTCGGCGGCGGTCTCGCCGCGGTGTTCGGCGGCAATCTGGCGGAACGCCTTGATCATGCCGGGCATGGCGAACAGCCGGCGGTTCTGGGCAACGACGCGCAGGAAGTTGCCGGTGAGGCCGGTGATCCCTGCTCTGTCGGCGATCGCGGCGATCGCCTTGGCCTGGTCCTCGCTGGAGAAGACCGGGCTCCTGATCAGCCGCGAAAGGTCAGCGCTGCCTTCGAGCATCGCTTCGAAACTGTTGAGGTCGGCCTCGACGCTGGCGACCGAATTGGCCTGCAGCGCGAGTTCGAACAGCGAACCCGCATAGCGTTCTGCGACACCTGAGATTGGCGATGACGATTGGGCCACGGACCGTCTTTTCTCTTGTCTGACAGGCGCAGATTGTTGGCGCGAGCGAAAACTCTGGCTAAATCTTTGACCTTACTGCATTTTTCCAAGCACGGAGGCGCGGCTTCCGCTATCCCCGGTCGAAAGTCGATTGCCGTCTAGCACAGGCATTTTCAGACCGCAATGCGTCGTCCGGCATGGTTTTCAGGCACTATTGTCGCATCCGGTGGCCGAGTTCAGCAACCAACCCCGGATTGGTCCCTGATTCAGGGCAAAAAGCCGAAGGCGAAGGCAAGCGGTAACGCCGCCAGCACCAGCTCGATGACGATGGAGGCCCAGTTGAACGGCGTGTTGGCGCCGTCCGACATCATCGACAGCAGCCGGCCGAAGGCGGTGAACAGCCAGGAGAAGCCGAGCGCCATATAGAGCAGCGGCTGCGCCAGGAGGATGCAGCACAGGCTGACGCCGAGATAGAAGCCCGACATCCTGCCGCGACCTTCGGCGATCGCCGCCGCCTTCTCGGGCTTGACCTGCAGCCGCAGGATCCGGAAGGCCAACCCTGGCGCCAGGAACAGCAGCAGGCCGAACAGCAAGGTCACCACGGCGCTCGACCATGCCAGCCACTCGCCCTGGCTCATCGGCCACGGAAACGCAAATTCCATGTTGTCCCCTCGTAAATGCATATTCAAAATTTCGGGCATTCTAACGAAGCAAGAGACATACGCCAGATGGGCATCGGCAAATTACGGAAGCCTGTCCTCTGAGCCCCTTCACAAAAAGCTCTGCGGGTCGATGTCGACCTGGACACGCACCGAGCCCCGTATCTTCGGTCCTTCGGCCAGCATGGTGTGGACGAATCCTTGCATGTCGGCGCGCCGCTCGCCCTGGATCAGCAGGCGAAAGCGATGGCGGCCGCCGATCAGCGACAGCGGCGCCTCGGCCGGGCCGAGCACGAACAGGTCGGAAGACTGCGGCACGGCACGGCGCAGGCCGCGGGCGTGCGCCTCGGCTTCGGCGCGCGTCGCCGCGCTGACGATGACGCCGGCCAGCCGGCCGAAGGGCGGCAGCCCCGCCCGCTCGCGTTCGGCGATCTCGCGTTCGTAAAAGGCCTCGGCATCGCCGGAGACGATCGCCCGCATCACCGGATGGTCGGGCTGGAAGGTCTGCAGCAGGCCAAGGCTCTTCTTGCCGGTGCGGCCGGCGCGGCCGGTCACCTGGCTGAGCAGTTGGAAGGTGCGCTCGGCGGCACGCGGGTCGCCATTGGCAAGGCCGAGATCAGCATCGACCACACCGACCAGCGTCATGTTGGGGAAATTATGGCCCTTGGCGACGAGTTGCGTGCCGATGACGATGTCGGCCTCGCCATTGGCGATGGCTTCAAGCTCGAGCCGCAGCCGCCGCACGCCGCCCATCAGGTCCGACGACAAGACGATGGTGCGGGCATCGGGGAAATGCGCGACGACCTCCTCGGCGATGCGCTCGACACCCGGCCCGCAGGCGACCAGATGGTCGAGCGTGCCGCATTCCGGGCAGGCCTCGGGACGGCGCTCATTGTGCCCGCAATGGTGGCAGACGAGCTGGCCGCGAAAGCGATGCTCGACCAGCCAGGCCGAGCAAACCGGACAGCCAAAGCGGTGGCCGCAGACCCGGCAGAGCGTCAGCGGCGCATAGCCGCGCCGGTTGAGAAACAGCAGCGACTGTTCATGTTTCTCCAATGTCTGCCGCATTTGTCCAAGCAACACCGGCGACAGGAAACCGCCGCGTGCCGGCGGCGCGCGACGCATGTCGATCGTCTTGAGATCGGGAAGTGCTGCCTCAGCGAAGCGCGCCGAAAGCACCGCCCTGCTGTAGCGGCCCTGGCTGGCATTGACCCGGCTTTCGACTGACGGTGTCGCCGAGGCGAGCACGACCGGAAAGCCGCCGATATGGCCGCGCACCACGGCCATGTCGCGCGCGTTGTAGAAGACGCGATCCTCCTGCTTGTAGGCGGGGTCGTGCTCTTCGTCGACGACGATTAGTCCAAGCTCTCTGAACGGCAGGAACAGCGCCGAGCGCGCGCCGGCGACGACCCGCACGCCGCCTTCCGCCACTTGGCGCCAGACCCGTTCGCGCATCCTTGGCGGCAGGTCCGAGTGCCATTCCGCCGGCTTGGCGCCGAACCGCTCCTGAAAGCGTTCGAGGAAGGCGTGGGTCAGCGCAATTTCCGGCAGCAGGATCAACACCTGCGTACCACGATCGAGCGCGGCCGCGACCGCCTCGAAATAGACCTCCGTCTTGCCGGATCCGGTTACACCGTCGAGCAGGGTGACACCGAATATGCCGGCCGCGACATTGGCGCGCAGCATCTCGGCGGCATCGCTCTGGTCAGGCATCAGTGTCGGCATGGCGTAGCCGGGATCGGGTGCTGCGACCACCGGCCGCGGCGGGATCATCACCGTCTCGAATACGCCCTGCGCCCTCAGCCCGTCCACCACCGACGACGATACGCCTGCCGCATGCGCCAGGCCGGACCGCGTCCAGGCGAGCCCGCCTTCGGCTGTCTCCAGCACGCGCATCCTCGGCTCCGTCATTCGATCGGGCTTGGCGAAGGTGCGCTGCAGCCCTTCGATCCACGGTTCCGGATCGAACGCCTCCGGCGCCCTGAGCAGCATGCGCGCCACCATGCCGGGCGGCGACAGCGTGTACTGCGCCACCCAATCGACAAAACGCCGTATCGCGTGGTCGATCGGCGGGCAGTCGAAAACCTGCTCGATCGGCCGCAATTTCTTCGCGTCGACCTTTTCGACGGCGCCGTCCCAGACGATGCCAGCGACTTGGCGGGGCCCAAGCGGAACGCGCACGATCGAACCCGGCACGACGCGCATGCCAGCCGGCACGGCATAGGTGTAGGGGCGCTCGGCGGGCATCGGCACCAGCACCGGTGCGGCCGCGACAAAGGGCGAATCTTCGATCATGAGGCGTGACCTTGCCCCGACTTTGGTCTAGATCAAAGTCCGACCCCAAATGTGCATGACATGCACATGAAAAATCTTCAGGAGACCGCCATGAAATTTTTTGTCGACACCGCCGATGTCAAGGAAATCCGTGAGCTGAACGATTTGGGGCTGCTCGACGGCGTAACCACCAATCCGTCGCTGATCCTGAAATCCGGCGGCAAGATCGCCGACGTCACAAGAGAGATCTGCGAGATCGTCAAGGGCCCGGTCTCGGCCGAAGTCGTCGCCACCGAATACAAGGACATGATGGCGGAGGCCAAGATCCTGGCCAGGATCGCCGACAATGTCTGCATCAAGGTGCCGCTGACGCTCGACGGCCTGAGAGCCTGCAAGGACATTCGGTCGGACGGCCGCATGGTCAACGTCACGCTGTGCTTTTCGGCCACCCAGGCGTTGCTCGCCGCCAAGGCCGGCGCCTCCTTCATCTCGCCCTTCGTCGGCCGCATCGACGACAGCGGCTGGGACGGCATGGAGCTGATTGCCGATATCCGCACCATCTACGACAATTATGATTTCCAGACCGAGATCCTGACCGCTTCGGTGCGCACGGTGAACCATGTCAAGCAGGCGGCATTGATCGGCGCCGACGTCATCACCGCGCCGCCGGCGACGCTCAAGGCGCTGGTCAAACACCCGCTGACCGACAAGGGCCTGGAGCAGTTCCTCGCCGACTGGGCAAAGACCGGCCAGACGATCGGCTGAAGCGAATATCCTACGTCGAAAAAAAGGCCGAGCAATCGGCCTTTTTTGCAGATAGCGCACTCCGCCACAGACAGGGCGCTTCAATCCCAGGCTGGAAAGACCTAGCTTGCCGCCGGCTTGCCGTGCTTTATCAGATCCTGGGCGATCGACAGCCGCAGGATATCCGCCAGCTCGCGCGCCGCGCGGTTCTCGGCGTCGATCTGGGCCCGGTACGACGCGAATTCCTGGCGGGGCCTGTCGTATGAGGACGGGATCGAGCGCTTTCCCCTGGCTATGACCGTGCCCGTCTTTGCATCGCTCAGCACATAATTCGCGGTCAGCGTCACGGTGCCGGCGGTCGGCTCGTCCTCGTCGGTCGTGACCTGCTCAATGGCCGCCGATTCGACGAGTTCGGAGACACCGAGATCGAGCGAATAGACCGGCGAAGCCGGCTCGCCGGCGCCCTGGCCGAGCGCGAAGATCAGATTGTTGCGGACCTGCTGGGCATAGCGGGTCTTGACCGGCTTGACCGAGATCGATGCCAGTTCGGCGGCAGCGCCGACTTGCGAACCGGCAACCAGCGGCGCGCTCGAATAGAGCGGACGCACCGTACAGGCGGAAACCAGCGCCACCGAGGCGAGCAGCCCGCAAAGCACGACACGGCGCAGCGTCAGCTCCGCCTTTTTCGGATCAGGCAACGACATTGACGATCCTCTGCGGCACGATGATCACCTTGCGCGGCGCCTTACCTTCGAGCGCTTTCTGCACGAAGTCGAGGGCCAGAACCGCTTTTTCGACCGCACCTTGGTCCGCGTCGCGGGCAATTGTCAAATCGCCGCGCTTCTTGCCGTTGACCTGGACCGGCAGCACGATCTCGGCGTCGACGACAAGCGCCGGATCGTAGACCGGCCAGGGCCGTTCGGCGACAAGATCAGTGCCTCCGAGCGTCTGCCAGCACTCTTCGGCCAGATGCGGCATGACCGGCGCGATCAGGTGCACCAAGATCTCGACGGCCTCACGGCAGGCAGCCTTGAGCGCCGGATCAGCTTTGCCTTCTGCCGCCTCGTTGAGCGGCACGGTCAACGCATTGGCAAGTTCGTAGATGCGGGCGATGGCACGGTTGAAGGCGAGCTTTTCGATATCCTCGCCGACTGATTTCAGGATCTTGTGCGCGGCCTTGGACATTGTCCCTGCCTCGCCGTCCTTCGCCGCTGCCGGCTGGATCCCGGCGAGCGATTCGGCAGCCGTCGACACCAGCCGCCAGATACGCTGGATAAAGCGGTGCGCGCCGGCGGCACCCTCGTCGGTCCATTCGACATCGCGCTCGGGCGGCGAGTCCGACAGCATGAACCAGCGCGCCGTGTCGGCGCCGTAGCCGTCGGTGATCTCTTCCGGGCTCACCGTATTCTTCTTCGACTTCGACATTTTTTCGAGCGGGCCGATCGTCACCCCCTCGCCGGTGGCGATTTCGAAGGCGCGGCGTTTGCCGTCGGCGTCCTCCAGCCTGACCTCGCTCGGCGCAAGCCAACGGCCGTTCGAGGCGCCGCCGACCCGGTAGGTCTCATGCACCACCATACCTTGAGTGAACAGGCCCTTGAACGGCTCGGCCAGATCGACATGGCCGGTCTCGCGCATGGCGCGGGTGAAGAAGCGCGAATAGAGCAGGTGCAGGATCGCGTGCTCAATGCCGCCAATATACTGGTCGACCGGCAGCCATTCAGTCGCGGCCTTGGGGTCGGTCGGATCGTTGGCCCAGGGTGCGGTGAAGCGCGCGAAATACCACGACGAATCGACGAAAGTATCCATCGTGTCGGTCTCGCGCCGTGCGTCCTTGCCGCAGCGCGGGCATTTGACGTGCCGCCATGTCGGATGACGGTCGAGCGGATTGCCCGGCCGGTCGAACTCGATGTCATCAGGCAGCCTGACCGGCAGGTCGGCCTTCGGCACCGGCACCACGCCGCAATCCTCGCAATGGATCATCGGGATCGGGCAGCCCCAATAGCGCTGGCGCGAAATGCCCCAGTCGCGCAGGCGGAAGTTCACCTTGCGCTCGGCCATCGGCCGGTTGCCGATGGTCTTTTGTTCCAGCAGCTTCGCCACCTCGTCGAATGCCTGATCCGGCTTCATGCCGTCGAGGAAGCGCGAATTGATCATTGCGCCGCCATCGACATAAGCCTCATCGATGACCTGGAAACTTCCTTGATTCTCGCCTTCCGGCATCACCACCGGAATGACCGGCAGGCCGTATCTGTTGGCGAAGTCGAGGTCGCGCTGGTCGTGTGCCGGGCAGCCGAAGATCGCGCCGGTGCCGTAGTCCATCAGCACGAAATTGGCGACGTAGACGGGCAGCGTCCACTTCTCGTCGAACGGATGGACGACGCGAATGCCGGTATCGAAGCCCTTCTTCTCGGCCGTCTCCAGGGCCGCCACCGAGGTGCCCATATGGCGGACCTCGTCGATGAACTTTGCCAGCGCCGGATTGTCTTCGGCGGCCTTTTTGGCCAGCGGATGGTCGGCGGCAATCGCCATGAAGGAGGCGCCGAAGATGGTGTCGGGCCTTGTCGTATAGACTTCGAGCTCATGCTCGCCGGCTGCTGGCTTGGCCAGCGGCCAGCGGATCAGCAGACCTTCCGAACGGCCGATCCAGTTCGCCTGCATCAGCTTCACTTTTTCCGGCCACTCGTCGAGCTGATCGAGCGAATCCAGCAGGTCCTGCGCATAGTCGGTGATCTTGAAGAACCACTGCGTCAGCTCTCGCTGTTCCACCAGCGCGCCCGAGCGCCAACCGCGGCCGTCGATGACCTGCTCGTTGGCAAGCACCGTCATGTCCTCCGGATCCCAGTTGACCTTGGAGGATTTGCGCGTCACCAGCCCCTTCTCGACGAAATCGAGGAACAGCATCTGCTGGCGGTGGTAGTAGTCGACGTCGCAGGTAGCGAACTCGCGTGCCCAATCGAGCGACAGGCCCATGACCTTGAGCTGCTCGCGCATGGCGGCGATGTTCTGATAGGTCCAGTCCTTGGGATGGACCTTGTTCTGCATCGCCGCGTTCTCGGCCGGCATGCCGAAGGCGTCCCAGCCCATCGGGTGGAGCACGTTGAAACCCTTGGCCCGCTTGTAGCGCGCCACCACGTCGCCCATCGTGTAGTTGCGGGTATGGCCGATATGGATGCGCCCCGACGGATAAGGGAACATCTCCAGCACGTAGTATTTCAGGCGCGGGTCGCCGTTGTCGGCCTCGAACAGCTTCTTGGCGTCCCAGGCCTTCTGCCATTTGGGCTCTGACGCGCGCGGATTATATCGTTCGGTTGCCATCGGATGTTTTTCACTTAAAAGCATGCGCGAACTGCCGGACAATGCCCCGGGCGGCTCAGGAAATGTCGTCGCGGTGTTCACCATGGATTGCCGGACCCGTCAACTGCGGCGATCCGGCGAAAACGAAACACAGGCAGGATATAGGCATGGCGAGCGCCGTCGAACAGTTCTTCACGGTCAAGGCGAGAATAGCTGCCGCCGAGCGCGAGGCCGGACGCGACGCCGGAGCGGTGAGGCTGGTCGCCGTCTCGAAAACCTTCGATGCGGCCGATATCCGCCCGGTCATCGAGGCCGGCCAGCGTGTCTTCGGCGAAAACCGCGTGCAGGAAGCACAAGGAAAATGGCCAGCGCTGAGGGAAGCCTTCCCCGAGATCGAACTGCATCTGATCGGTCCGTTGCAATCGAATAAGGCAAAGGAAGCAGTGGCACTGTTCGATGTCATCGAGACGGTCGATCGCGAGAAGATCGCCGCAGAACTGGCCAAGGAAATTGCCAGGCAGGGCCGGTCACCAAGGCTCTATGTCCAGGTCAACACCGGCTCGGAGCCGCAAAAGGCCGGCATCGAACCGCGCGAGGCCGTCGCCTTCGTCGCTCGCTGCCGCACGGTTCATGGCCTCGCCATCGAAGGCCTCATGTGCATTCCCCCGGCCGACGAGAATCCCGGTCCGCATTTCGCGCTGTTGGAAAAGCTTAGGCTTGAGACCGGCGTCGAAAAGCTCTCGATGGGCATGTCCGGCGACTACGAAACGGCGATCGCGTTCGGCGCGACCAGCGTTAGGGTTGGGTCGGCGATTTTCGGCAGCCGCTAGCAGACATTTCGTTTAGCGACTGTTTGGCGTCCAGCCTTGATGCCCGCCGTGACAGCACTCGTCCACGACTTCATCCTGGTTACGCGCAACGTCGCCGATTTCGACGATATCGGGGTGACGGTTCTCAATCCTTGGGACTTCTGACCTCCACTACTGCGGAGGTTGGCTCAGAACCGCTAGGTCGCTATACCAGCGACTGGAAACGAAACGCATCGTTCCTATATGGGTTGGGTCATTACCAATCCCTCTGGAGCCACCATGCGCTACAATCAACTTGGAAACACGGGGATGTTTATCTCCGAACTTTGCCTCGGCACGATGACCTTTGGCGCCGCGGGCGAAAATGCCCAATGGGGCCTGATCGCCAGCCTCGACCAGAAGGGTGTCGACGAGATCGTCGCCCGCTCGCTCGCCGCCGGCGTCAATTTCTTCGACACGGCGGATGTCTATTCCTTCGGCACATCGGAACGGCTTCTCGGCCAGTCGCTCAGGAATCTTGACGTCAGCCGGCAGGACGTGATCATCGCCACTAAGGTCCACGGCGCCACGGGCAATGGCCCGAACCAGCGCGGTTCTTCGCGCGGCCACATCATGGATTCGGTCGAAGGCAGCCTCGAACGTCTGCAATTGGACCACATCGATCTCTACCAACTGCACGGCACCGACACCGTCACGCCGATCGACGAGACGCTGCGGGCGCTCGACGATCTGGTCACCGCCGGCAAGGTCCGCTATGTCGGCGTCTCGAACTGGCAGGCTTGGCGCATCGCCAAGGCACTGGGCATTGCCGATCGCAAGGACTTTGCCCGTTTCGAGACCGTCCAGTCCTACTATTCGATCGCCGGCCGCGACCTGGAGCGCGAGATCGTGCCGTTGCTCAACGAAGAAAAGCTTGGTCTGATGGTCTGGTCGCCGATGGCGGGCGGCCTGCTCTCGGGCAAATACGGCCCCGGCGCCCCCGGCAATGGCGAGGGCCGCCGCGCCAGCTTCAATTTCCCGCCGGTCAATGAAGACCGCGCCTGGGCAGCGGTCGCCGTCATGCGCGAGATCGCCGCCAAGCACGGCGTCAGCGTCGCCACGGTGGCGCTCGGCTATGTCCTGGCCAAGCCGTTCGTGATGAGCGTCATCATCGGCGCCAGCCGCATGGAACAGCTCGAACAGAACCTTGCCGCCACCGAGTTGAGGCTCGATACCGACGATCTTGCCAGGCTTGACGAAGTGAGTGCCTTGCCTGCCGAGTACCCCGGCTGGATGCTCGAACGTCAGGCAGCCGGCCGGCGTCCGGCGCCGTTTACGCCGAAGAAGTAGCGCCCTCTCGCCCTGATTTTCGGGAACCAAATTCGGGAACCAAGTAGGCTCCCAATTGCTTTTCCGCTTCAGTCCAGCCGCACGGTCTCGGCCAGGAAATCCAAAAAGGCCCGCACCCGCGCCGGCAAATGCTTACCTTGGCCGACATAGACCGCATGGGTGAGTTCCTCGTCGCCGGGGTTGAACTCTTCCAGCAGCGGCAGCAGCCGCCCGGCGGCAATGTCGGCCTCCACGTGCCAGTGCGCGAGCCGGGCGATGCCCGCCCCTGAGAGCGCCATCAGCCGCATCGCTTCGCCGTCGCTGACCAGCGTGTTTCCGATGATCGGTATGGTGGTTGCCTTGCCGGCCGCGTCGACGAAAGGCCAGCCGTCGACGTGGCGCACGAAGCAGAAGCCCATCCGGTTGTGACGATCGAGATCCACCGGCGTCTTGGGTGTGCCATGCGCTTCGAGATACGATGGCGCCGCAACGACGACCACCCGGCTTTGCCCGAGCTTGCGCGCCACCAGCCGTGATTCGCCGAGCGGCCCGGCGCGGATGGCGACATCGGCGCGCTCCTCCATCAGGTCGATAACACTGTCGGTCAACACCAGATCGACCGAGATTTCGGGGTAGCGTTGTAGAAAACGCGGCAACAGCGGGATCAGCCGGTGCTGCCCGAAAGGCACGTAACTGTTGACGCGCAGCCGTCCACGCGGCGCGGCGCCCGCTGCTGCCTCGCGCTCGGCTGCCGCCATGTCCGCGAGGATGCGCACGCCGCTGTCGAAGAAGGCCGCCCCCTCCGGCGTCAGTTGCAGCTTGCGGGTCGAACGGCTGACCAGCCGCGCCCCAAGCCGTGTCTCCAGCCGCGCGATCAGCTTGCTCACCGCCGACGGCGTCATGCGCAGCGCACGTGCCGCGGCCGAAAAGCTGCCCGCCTCGACGACGCGGACGAACACTTCGATCTCGCCGGAGCGGTTGATGTCGGGCCTGGCCATTGGTGAATCTATTTCACAGACAATGTGCCCTAGGCAAGGCTGGTTCACAGTCCGGTGCAGCACGATCTTTCAGGCCGGGGCGTGGGAGGACACGGCGCCCGTCGTCAAAACTGGTCGCCATCGAAGTGGGAACCGCCATGCCTCTTGCTCTCTACGCTCTTGCCGCCGGTGCCTTCGGCATCGGCGTCACCGAATTCGTCATCATGGGCCTGCTGCTCGACGTCAGCACCGACCTCGGCGTCTCGATCTCGGCTGCCGGCCAGCTGATTTCCGGCTATGCGCTGGGCGTCGTCATCGGCGCGCCGCTGCTGACCATCGTCACCGCCCGTTGGCCGCGCAAGACCGTGCTTTTGGCGCTGATGGCGATCTTCACGCTGGGCAACCTCGCCTGTGCGCTAGCCCCCGACTACTGGACTCTGATGGGTGCCCGCGTACTCACCGCCTTCGCCCACGGCACCTTCTTCGGCGTCGGCTCGGTCGTGGCGACCGGGCTGGTGGCACCCAACAAGAAGGCTTCGGCGATCGCCCTGATGTTCACCGGCCTGACCATCGCCAACATCCTCGGCGTGCCCTTCGGCACCTGGCTCGGCCAGGCCTTCGGCTGGCGCGCGACCTTCTCGGCGGTAACCCTGGTCGGCATCGTCGCCTTCGCCATCATCCTACTGCTGGTGCCGCGCAGCCAGGCAGAGCCTGAGAAGAGCAATTTGCGCGGCGATCTCGCCGTGCTCGGCCGCGCGCCGGTGCTGCTTGGCTTTGCCACCACTGTGCTTGGCTACGCCGGCGTCTTCGCCGTCTTCACCTATATCGCCCCCTTGCTGACCGAGATCACCGGTTTTCAGGAAGCAGCCGTATCGCCGATTCTGTTGGTCTTCGGCGGCGGCCTCATCGCCGGCAATCTCGCCGGCGGCAGGTTCGCCGACCGCTGGCTGATGCCTTCCGTTCTCGGCAGCCTTGTCGTGCTGGCGCTGGTGCTCGGTACGATGACATTCGCACTGCACAGCCAAGTTATGGCCGTCATCTATGTCGGCCTGCTCGGCGCCGCCGCCTTCGCCACCGTGGCGCCGCTGCAGATGTGGGTGCTGGAAAAGGCGCAAGACGCCGGTCAGAGCCTTGCCTCGTCCGTCAACATCGCCGCCTTCAATCTCGGCAATGCCGCCGGCGCCTGGCTCGGCGGCGTGGTCATCGCCCATGGTCCCGGCCTCGGCGCCGTCACCTGGGTCGCCGCCCTGCTACCGCTTTCGGCGCTTGGCGTGGCGGCGCTGGCGCTGCGCTTCGACCGTGGCGCAGCGCTCGCCCTGCCGGTATCCGCCCGATCGTAGCGGTGCCGGGCAAACCCAGATCGTTTTTCGAAAACAACAAGGAGCAAAACCATGGATTATCGACGTCTTGGCGCCTCGGGCCTAAAGGTTCCCGCGCTTTCGTTCGGCGCCGGAACCTTCGGCGGCTCGGGACCGCTATTCGGCGCCTGGGGCAACAGCGATGCGACGGAAGCGCGACGGCTGGTCGACATCTGCCTTGAGGCTGGCGTCAACCTCTTCGACACCGCCGACGTCTATTCGAACGGCGCCTCCGAACAGGTGCTCGGCCAAGCGATCAAGGGCCGCCGCGACGCCGTGCTGATCTCGACCAAGACATCGCTGCCGATGGGCGACGGGCCGAACGACGCCGGCTCGTCGCGTTCGCGCCTGATCAGGGCAGTAGACGATGCGCTCAGCCGGCTCGGCACCGATTACATCGACCTTTTGCAACTGCACGCCTTCGACGCCGCAACACCGATCGAGGAGGTGCTGTCGACGCTGGACAGCCTCGTGCGCGCCGGCAAGCTGCGCTATATCGGCGTTTCCAACTTTTCCGGCTGGCAAGTGATGAAGTCGCTCGGCCTGGCGGATAGATACGGCTATCCCCGATACGTCGCCCATCAGGTCTATTACTCGCTGGTCGGGCGCGACTATGAATGGGAGTTGATGCCGCTCGGCCTCGACCAGGGCCTCAGTGCGCTGGTGTGGAGCCCGCTCGGCTGGGGCCGCCTGACCGGCAAGATCCGCCGCGGCGAGAAGCTGCCGGAAAAAAGCCGGTTGCACGATACGGCAAGCTTCGGACCGCCAGTCGAGAACGAGCATCTCTATCGGGTGGTCGAGGCGCTTGACATCGTGGCCAAGGAAACCGGCAAGACCGTGCCGCAGATCGCCATCAATTGGCTGCTGCAACGGCCAACCGTCGCCTCCGTTATCATCGGTGCGCGCAACGAGGAACAACTACGCCAGAATCTTGGCGCCGTCGGCTGGTCATTGACGGCCGACCAGATGAAGAAGCTCGACGCGGCAAGCGAAGTCACCGCACCCTACCCGTATTTTCCCTATCGCCGCCAGGAGGGTTTTGCTCGGCTGAGCCCGCCCGCGGTCTGACGCTCCAGGGCTGACGGCGGCTCCCAGACTGCCGCCCGCGCGGCGCTCTAATGCAGCAAGAACTCGCCATCGACCTTGCGCCACTCATTCGGCGCGATCAGCTTTTGGTGCGTGTAGCTCACCGAATGCAGCGGGCCTTCGAGCTTGGCCTTCCAGAACTCGATGAAGCGGATCAGCACCGGAAATTTCGGGGCGATGTCGTAGTCCTGCCAGATGAAGCTCTGCAGCAGATGCGGATGATCGGGAAAGTGATAAAGAATCTTGGCCGTGGTCAAGCCATAGCCCTTGAGCATCAGGTCCATTTCGGAATGGTCGCGCATTGCGGTCCCCTGGTTGATTCTCCTTCCTCCCAATTTGAAATTGTGCGCGCTATTTGCTTAAGCGTCTATTGATCTTTTGTGGTGTAGACCGGGTTTACTACGCAAAAACATGTAGTTAGCAGCGATCCCGCCGAGTGCTGACAGCAGTGACCAAAGCGCCTGCGGCATCCCGCCGCGCAAATCCAACGTCTAATGTTGCCGTCACCGCCGAACTGTTAATAATGCGCGCGAATTCGCGGCCGCATCGCCGCGATGCCGCTGGCAGTCAACCCGGCGGGTTGGGTTTCGGGAGGAAAGCTAAGAAATGTCCGATGTTCATGTCCACCGCGTCCAGCCGGCGTGGAAGAAGAACGCGCTGATCGACAACGACACCTATTTGAAATGGTACGCCGACAGCGTCAAGAACCCGGACAAGTTCTGGGGCAAGCACGGCAAGCGCATCGACTGGTTCAAGCCTTTCAGCAAGGTCAAGAACACCTCCTTCGACGGCAAGGTCTCGATCAAATGGTTCGAGGACGGCCAGACCAATGTTTCCTGGAACTGTATCGACCGGCATCTGAAAAAGCGCGGCGACCAGACCGCCATCATCTGGGAAGGCGACAATCCCTACGACGACAGGAAGATCACCTATAACGAGCTTTATGCGCACGTCTGCCGGCTCGCCAATGTGATGAAGAAGCACGGCGTCAAGAAGGGCGACCGCGTCACCATCTACATGCCGATGATCCCGGAAGCCGCCTATGCGATGCTTGCCTGCACGCGGATCGGCGCCATCCATTCGGTCGTCTTCGGCGGCTTTTCGCCGGACGCGCTGGCCGGCCGCATCGACGACTGCAAGTCGACTTTTGTCATCACCGCCGACGAAGGCCTGCGCGGCGGCAAGCCGATCCCGCTGAAGGAGAACACCGACAAGGCAATCGAGATCGCCGCAAAGGCCGGAACCCAGGTCGAAAAGGTCGTCGTCGTGCGCCGCACCGGCGGCAAGACCGGCTGGATCGCCGGGCGCGACGTCTGGTACCATGACGAGGTCGCGACGGTTAAGGCCGAATGCAAGCCGGAGAAGATGAAGGCCGAGGACCCGCTGTTCATCCTCTATACGTCGGGCTCGACCGGCAAGCCGAAAGGTGTGCTGCACACCACCGCCGGTTATCTCGTCTACGTCTCGATGACCCACCAATATGTCTTCGACTATCATGACGGCGACATCTACTGGTGCACCGCCGATGTCGGCTGGGTCACCGGCCACAGCTATATTCTCTACGGGCCGCTCGCCAACGGCGCCACCACGCTGATGTTCGAAGGCGTGCCGAATTACCCGTCGCAATCGCGCTTCTGGGACGTCATCGACAAGCACAAGGTCAACATCTTCTACACCGCCCCGACGGCGCTGCGCGCGCTGATGGGTGCCGGCGATGCGCACGTCACCAAAACGTCGCGCAACTCGCTGCGTGTGCTGGGCTCGGTCGGCGAGCCGATCAATCCCGAAGCCTGGGAGTGGTATTTCAACGTCGTCGGCAACGGCAAGGTGCCGATCGTCGACACATGGTGGCAGACCGAGACCGGTGGCATCCTGATAACGCCGCTGCCCGGCGCCACCGACCTCAAGGCGGGTTCGGCAACGCGGCCGTTCTTCGGCGTCAAGCCGCAGCTGGTCGACGGTGACGGCAGGGTGCTGGAAAGTGAAGCCAGCGGCAATCTTTGCATCGCCGATTCGTGGCCCGGGCAGATGCGCACCGTCTATGGCGATCACGAGCGCTTCGTGCAGACCTATTTCTCGACCTACAAGGGCAAGTACTTCACCGGCGATGGCTGCCGCCGCGATGCTGACGGTTACTACTGGATCACCGGCCGCGTCGACGACGTCATCAACGTCTCCGGCCATCGCATGGGCACCGCCGAGGTCGAATCGGCGCTGGTCTCACACGAGAAAATCTCCGAAGCCGCGGTGGTCGGCTATCCCCATGACATCAAGGGCCAGGGCATCTACTGCTACGTCACCCTGATGGCCGGCGAGAAGCCGAGCGAGGAGCTCCGCAATGAACTCGTCGCCCATGTCCGCAAGGAGATCGGCGCCATTGCCTCGCCCGACAAGATCCAGTTCGCACCGGGCCTGCCGAAGACGCGCTCCGGCAAGATCATGCGGCGCATCCTGCGCAAGATCGCGGAGGACGATTTTGCTGCGCTTGGCGACACCTCGACGCTGGCCGATCCAGCAGTCGTCGACGACCTGATCGCCAATCGGCAAAACAAGAAGAGCTGATGCAAGCCTCGTTGGGTGCTGTCACCGAGCTTTGGCGCTACCCCGCGAGCTCGCTCGCCGGCGAGCGCCAAGAGGTGATCTCGGTCGGTTGGCACACCGTTGAAGGCGACCGCCTGTTCGGTCTCGTCGATGCTTCGAACAACGAAATTGCACGGCCCGATCGCGAAGCGAAATGGCACAAGGTGCCGCGCATCCGTACCCGGCTGTCGCCGGCCGGCGGACTGGAGATCGCCGTCCCCGACGGCGACTGGCTGGCCGCACCCGGCGCTGACAGCGATTGCGCCGTTTCCGCCTATCTCGGCTTTGCGGCTTCTATCCGGCCGTTTCGCCGGGAGAATGCCGCGCCGGATTACGCCGGTCCCCTGCTGGCGGAGCGCTACGTCAAGGCCCCCATTCATCTGCTGACCACCGCTTCGCTGGCGCGTTTGAAGGCGCTGCATCCGGAAGGCGTCGCCGACCCGCGCCGCTTCCGGCCCAACATCGTCGTCGACATGCCTGAGGTCGAGGGGTCGTTTCCCGAGACGGAATGGATCGGGCGCAAGCTGGCGATCGGCGACCTGCTCCTGACCGTCTCCGAGCCGTGCCGCCGATGCGGCTTCACCATCATTGCCCAGGACGGCTTCGACCACGATCCGGCAATCCTGCGCAGCCTGGTCCGCCACAACGCCCACAATCTCGGCGTCTACTGCACGGTCGACCGGCCCGGCCGGATCGAGATCGGCGCGACGATGCGCTTCCTGTAGGCTATCGATACAAATCCGCACGCGTCGGCGGCAGGCCGCTGGGGCCGCGCGCCCGCCTGGTGGCGACGGTCTGGAAAATCTGCGCCGAGGCGCGTTCGAAGGTGATCGAGCAGCCGGTGAGATAAAGCAGCCAGAGCCGCGCCTTGGCTTCGCCGACTTCGGCGATCGCCTCGTCGAAGCGTGCATGGAGACGTTCGGCCCATAGCCTGCAGGTGCGCGCATAATGCTCGCGCAAGTTTTCGACATCATAGACGAGCAAGCCATGCGCCTCGAGATTGCCGAGCGTCATGCCGATCGTGTCGAGTTCGCCGCCCGGGAAGATGTATTTGATCAACGCCTTGAATTCCGGCCCCTTGCGCAGCGTCTTCTTCAGGCTGCCCTTGTCGCGCCGGGTGATGGCATGGTGCAGATAGATGCCGCCGGGTTTGAGCAGGCGATGGATCGTCGAGAAATAGGCCGCATGGTTGGCAAGCCCCAGATGCTCGAACATGCCGATCGACGAGATCTTGTCGAAGGAGCCGGAGAGCTCGCCATAGGATTTTATCTCGATGGTGATGCGGTCCTCCAGCCCTTCGGCACGGATGCGTTCGCGGGCGAGTTCGGTCTGTGCCTCCGACAACGAAACGCCGTGGCCGACGACGCCATAGTTCTTCACCGCGTGAATGAGCATCGCTCCCCAGCCGCAGCCGATGTCGAGCAGTTTTTCGCCGGGCTTCAGCCGAAGCTTGCGGCAGATATGGTCGAGCTTGTCTTTCTGCGCCTGGTCGATATCGTTGGCGAAATCCTTGAAGTAGCCGCAGCTATAGACCATGCGCTCGTCGAGGAAGAGCCGATAGAAGGCGTTGGAAATATCGTAATGGTGCTGGATCGCCTCCTTGCTCGAACCGCTGACGAAAGGATTGCGGCCGGAAAGGTCGGTGCGCGTCGTCATCTGTTTTCGCGAAAGCAGCACGGCCGGCAGGTCGCGCAGGATCGCCAGCTTCGGCAATGACTTGAGCTTCGTCCGGAGTTTGCCTTGCGTGGGCAAGGCGTAGAAATCGAACAGCGATCCGTCTTCGACGTCGACTGCCTTGGAAATCCACATCTCGATCAGCGTCGAGAAGGAGGGGCGGCGTACGATCTGCCAGACGATGTCCTGGTCGTTAATGGTGAGCACCGGGCCGGCAGCCGGGCCGATCCGCTCGCCCGTCCACAACCTCACCGCAAAGCCCGGCTTCAGCGTTTCGATAACCGTTCGAACGATCCGGGCTGCCCTATCGGCTGGATCCATCCCCGTCCTCCCTTACCCGGAACAATAGTGGCCCGGAACAATAGCAGCGCGATCTTGCCTGCCCGATCGGCCGGCCGCAAGCCGCCTGGGTGCGCAAGCACGCTTGTTCAGGATTTTCGGGTGCCGCGCCTTGCCATTTGCCGGGTGACACCCCATCATGAGGGAGTGTTCAACAAATCGAAAGGAGGTGATCCGATGTCGAGTGATTTCGTTTTCCAGAACGTGGCCTCAGCGGATTGCACTTTCGGGAAGCAGTCTTCCCGTTAAGGCGCGAGATGCGCGGCTGGCGACCAACCGTCGCCGCCCGGAGCCGCGCCATGGACGGAAACACGGAAGGCCGCCGGCTTCGCGAGAAGCGGCGGCCTTTTCTTTTTGGGCTGTTGTCCCCTATTTGGTTACGCTCAACATCTCGACGTTGCGCGCTATATCCTGGAAAGCCTGGTTGAGTTCGGTTCCATTGGCCGCTTGGTAGAAGTGCTTGATCTTGGCGGTGTCCGGGCTCGCGCAATCCTGGAGCGTCGCCTTGGCATTCGTTTCGTTTAGGTCAAACCCAATAGTGAAGATCTCGATGCCCTTGTCGCGCATGGCAGCGCAAAGTTTCTTGGCCGCCGTGCGGGTCGGCTCCTTGCCGGCGTCATTGTAGACGTCGCCGACGGTGCTCGCATCGAAGTAGGATAGGTTGAACTCGCCGTCGGTCATTAGGATCGCGATTTTGGCGACCTTTTTTGGATCCATCTTGGCCGGCCGTTGCGAAGTCCTCATTATGCTCCCCCAGTTTTCCGACAGCATGTACCAGGTCCACTGCACGCCGATATGGCCGGCGGTGCCGCCGGAGGCGACGAAATTCTTGATGACCGTCTTGAGCGCCGTCGCATCCGCCGTCAGCGGCATCAGCGTGGCGGCCGGGCAGGCGGCGGTGCCGGTTTGCCAAGCGAAGGACGACAGCAGGTAGTCGCGGTTGACCATGCTGGCGTCAGGGCCTGCGTCCGAATATTGATAGGTCCCCTTGCGTTCGGTGGCGCAATTGTCCGGACGGATGAAGCCCGTGACATACTGCACGGCGTCATTGGCCGGCGCCTGTTTGCGTTGGCTGGCGGTGGTTTCCACATAGACGCTGCTGGAGGCAAGCGTACCGGCATTCACCGAATTGGCGTAAGGCACGATGGCAACCCGCACTCGCGGCTTGGAGGGGTCCTGGCCGCCCAGGAAACTGTCGACCGCATTCGCCGCAGCCGCCCGCAGATCGATGATTTTCTGGCCGGCCATCGACCCGGTCACGTCGAGCATCATCGCGACTTCGATCTCCTTGTCCGAATAGAGCGCCGTCGTCGATGCTGGAACGCGCTGCATGCCACCCGTGCTGAAAAACGGGAAATAGTAGCTGACGTTGACATGGACGTCCGCCTGGACGGTCTTGGCGGTCCTGTCGATCGCCAGATTGTCGAGAACGATCTCGTTGTCCTGAACGATCTCGTTGTCCTGCAGGATACCCGCCGTGCTGTTGGCATCGAGAAAGGCCTGCACCGATTTGTTCGCGTCGGCCTCGCTGATGACGCCGGTCGTCAGGTCGCGGGCCGTCGAGGTGACCGCCGCATCGACCACGCCCTGCAGGCTCGATTTCACATTATAGAGTTGGGAGACGTTGATGGCAAAGCCAACGCTCAGCGCCAGCATTGAGCCGATTACGCCAAACAGCACCGCGAAATTTCCGCTGCGATCCGCGGCAAAGCCGCCGATCGTCTGAACAAGACCCCCGAAACGCCGCATCCTTCCGCCTCCATTCGCTACAGCCTGTAGCTGTCCGAAGGCGCATTGCAGGATTCCGGCCGGATCGCTCCGCCAGGCGGGCGAAAGCGAGCAGCTCCCCATCAGACCATTGTTTCCAAACGGTTTCGAGCCGCAATACGGTAAACAACCGGTAAATGAATGCACACCGGCGCGACTTTGTTCACGAAGCGCTTACCACGATCCGGCTTACAATTCGGGACGGCCGGACCGCGTCCCGATCCGGCACAGCCGAGATGTATCGAACCGGATCAGCGGTGGCGGGAGATGGAAATATCGACGATGAATGTGTCCGACACGACTAGGCCAGCATCCGTGCGCTGACCGTCCTGTCGACGCCGCGATAGGGCGGCTTGAACAGATTGCCTTCCTGCTCGTAGGTCCAGACCTTGAACAGGCTGAGCCGGTGCGGGCCGAAACTGTGCAGCAGCGGCACGTCGGTGGCGTCGCGGCCGCGCGCAATGACGACGCGGCCGATTCTCCGCAAATTGTGGCGGGGATCGAAGATGTACCACTTGCCGTCGAGGAACACTTCCATCCAGGCCGAGAAGTCCATCGGCGCCGGATCGGCGGGCACGCCGATGTCGCCGAGATAGCCGTTCACGTAGCGGGCCGGGATGTTCATGCAGCGGCAGAGCGTGATTGCCAGATGGGCAAAGTCGCGGCAGACGCCGACGCGTTCCTCATGCGCCTGCGCCGCCGTGCGGGTCGAGCGCGCATAGCCGTAGCCGAAGGAAAGGCGGTTGTGGACATAGTCGACGATCGCCTGCACCCGCGCCCAGCCCGGCGGAAGCTGGCCGAAGAGTTGCCAGGCCAGATCGCTGAGATGATCGGTCTCGCAGTAGCGGCTGCCGAGCAGATAGCCGAGCACCTCATCCGGCAATTCCTCGACCGGGACTTGCCTGGCCAGCGTGTTGACCTCGTCCGTCTCGCCACTGTCTTCGACCACCGCATCGTAGAGGATGCGAAAATTTCCGGCCGGCGCCGTGAAGCGGCGGCAGCTATTGCCGAAGACATCGTGGTAGACCCTGGTCGGCACGGACGGCGACGTCAGCACGCGCGTCTGCCGCTTGATGTTGGCCTGACGATCCTTGTGGATATCGAGCAACGAAACGACCGGCGTGGCTGCAACGCATTCAATGGCAATTTCATAGCCGAGCCGAATCAGCATCGTCCTCCCCCATCGATCGTCGTGAAAGATAGCTCCGATCAACGCGGGGACATGCGCAGCGGTTCCGTGGAGAGGCCGAAAACGACGCCGCGCGGCTTCCCATACGGACGCGGCAACGTTACGGTCGATCGACATGCTTCCTTCGAAATAATCCCTCCAAAATGACTCCGGAAAAACCGATGTTTGCAGGCAGAAAATTTGCGGCCTTCCTGTTCGATATGGATGGCACGATTCTCAATTCGATTGCCGCGGCGGAAAGGGTCTGGGCAGCTTGGGCGCATCGGCAAGGTCTTGACGTCGCCGCATTCCTGCCGACCATCCACGGCGTTCGGGCGATCGAGACCATCGGCCGGCTGGCACTTCCGGGCATCGACCCTGCCCGCGAAGCCGATGCGCTTTTGCAGGCCGAGGCGGCCGATGTCGAGGGCATTCGCCCGATTGCCGGCGCTGCGGCGTTCCTGGCGTCGCTGCCGCCCGCGAGCTGGGCGATCGCCACCTCAGCGCCCCGCGAACTTGCCTTGCTGCGCCTGCAGGCCGCCGGCATTCCGGCTCCCGCCGTAATCGTTGCCGCAGAGGACGTGTCCCGCGGCAAGCCGGCGCCCGACTGCTTCCGGCTGGCGGCCGAACGGCTCGGCGTCGATGTGCGCGACTGCCTCGTCTTCGAGGACGCACCCGCCGGCATAGCGGCAGCCGAGGCCGCGGGCGCCGCGGTCGTGGTGATCAGCGCCACGCACCGGCATCCGTTGGAGACGCCGCATGCCGCCGTCGCCGGCTATGACGCGATCGGCATTGCCGTCGATGCCAGCGGCTGGATCACCATCGAAGCGGAGCGGGCCTCGCAGCCTGCTTAGCTAGCACCCTGTTTGGGCTAAAAGTCGCTGGTCAGGCCCTTGACCTCCCAGTCGCCGTAGCGGCCGGGCTCCTTGCCGCCGCGCCCGCCGATCTCCCTCGGCAGTGTGGCTTCCTTCGCGCGATATTTCTCCCGCCGCGCCTCGGCCTCCGCCAAGGCGCGCCGGGCTGCCGGCGCCAGCGGCTTTTGCGGCTCGCCGTTAGCACGCGTTTTGCTGGTTTTGTCGATCATGCGATCTTCCGGTAGATTGAAACAGGCCCCCGATTGAAACGGGAACCGCTGTTTCCCATCATATAGCGATGGGTCCACAAGGATCGACCCCTTTGTTGGGCCAGAACGGAGCAGACGATGAACACCCTTCGCACCGCCATGCTTTTGGCCGCAATGACGGCCCTGTTCATGGGCGTCGGCTATCTCATCGGCGGATCCGGCGGCATGATGATCGCCTTGCTGATCGCCGCCGGCACCAATCTGTTCAGCTATTGGAACGCCGACAAGATGGTGCTGTCGATGCACCGCGCCGTCGAGGTCGACGAAAGCAACGCGCCTGAATATTACGCCATCGTGCAGGGTCTCGCCCAGCGTGCCGGCCTGCCGATGCCGAGAACCTATCTCATCGACAATCCGCAGCCCAATGCCTTCGCCACCGGCCGCAATCCGCAAAATGCCGCTGTCGCCGCCAGCACCGGCCTGCTGCAGCAACTGTCACATGAAGAAGTCGCGGCGGTGATGGCGCACGAGCTTGCCCATGTGCAGCATCGCGACACGCTGACCATGACAATTGTCGCCACCCTTGCCGGCGCAATCTCGATGCTCGGCAATTTCGCCTTCTTCTTCGGCGGCAACCGCGACAACAACAATCCCTTCGGCATCGTCGGCGTGCTGGTGGCGATGATCGTGGCGCCCCTGGCCGCCATGATCGTGCAGATGGCGGTGAGCCGCACCCGCGAATACGAGGCCGACCGGCGCGGTGCCGAAATCTGTGGACACCCGCTGTGGCTCGCCTCGGCACTTGACAAGATCGCGCGTGGCGCCGAACGCATCCGCAACCCGGATGCCGAGCGCAGTCCGGCAACCGCCCATCTCTTCATCATCAATCCCCTTTCCGGCGAGCGCATGGACAGTTTGTTTTCCACTCACCCGAGCACAGAAAACCGCATCGCCGCATTGCAGAGGATGGCAAGCGAGATGGCCGGCGCACCCGAAGCGGCCGCGACGCCAAGGCCGACGCCGGAAGAGACCGGGCAGCAGCCGTCGGGTCCGTGGGACAGGGCCGCGCGGCCCGAGAGGCCGGCTGAGCCGGCCAGGCCGAAACCCAATCCCTGGGGACGCAATCCAACCGGGCCCAAAGGTCCGTGGTCGTGAGCGCAGCCGCGGGCGGGAAGGGGCCTATGCAACTTGAGGAGATGCGTATCCTGTGCGCTAAGCACTGGAACCCGATTGGAATACCTATGGAGAGTACAGCGACATCCAGAGAACCTGGATTCCGTCCGCTTCCTGCAGATGAGTATGACAACTATCTGCTGCAGATTATGCGTCTCGTGGTCGACGGCGCAGATCCCAGGCAAATCTCCGACTATCTCGGCAAGGTGGAGAATGAATACCTGGGGCTGTCTTCCCCCGCGGGTAGCAAAGATGATTTTCTCAACGCCGTCTTCGCATTAGCCAAGCGATCACCCGCACGATGACGCCGCTTCCAAGACAACCTTCGGAAGCGCCCGGCCTCGCCGCGCGCAAGGCAGCCGCCCGCCTGCTTGCCGCCGTCATCGATGCGAGAACGCCGCTCGACGGGCTGACCGACCATGAGAACGGCCATCCGCAATACAAGGCGCTCGACCTGCGCGACCGTGCCCTGGTGCGCGCCATTCTGGTCACCGCCCTGCGCTACCGCATGACCATATCGAGCCTGCTGGCCCGCCGCCTGGAAAAGCCGCTGCCGCCCAACGCCACAGCACTTTCGCACATCTTGCATGTGGCGGCGGCGCAGATCCTGTTCCTCGACATTCCCGACAGCGCCGCCGTCGACCTCGCCGTGACCCACGCCAAATCCGATCCGCGCACCACGCGCTTTTCCGGCCTCGTCAATGGCGTGCTTCGCACCCTGGCGCGGGCCAAGCAGGACGAGCTGGCGGCGGCACTTGCCGCCACCGACGAGGCGCCGAGATGGTTTTCCGACCGCTTGAAAACTGTCTACGGACCCGACAAGGCCAGGCAGATTCTGCTCGCCCATCGCCATGAAGCGCCGGTCGATTTCTCGGTCAAGTCGGATCCGGCGCTGTGGGCAGAACGGCTCGGCGGCTTCGTCTTGCCGACCGGCACGGTGCGGGTCGAAAAGCTCAGCGCTTCCGTCACCGAACTGCCCGGCTTTGGGGAAGGCGCCTGGTGGGTTCAGGATGCTGCGGCCAGCCTGCCGGCTCGATTGTTCGGCGACGTCAAGGGGCTTCACATCGCTGACCTCTGTGCCGCCCCCGGCGGCAAGACCGCCCAGCTGATCCTTGCCGGCGCCCGCGTCACCGCGCTCGACATGTCCCGAAACCGGTTGGCGCGGCTGGCGCAGAACCTCGAAAGGCTAGGCCTTTCGGCAGAGATCGTGCAAGCCGATCTGCTCAAATACGAGCCGACGGACCTCTTCGACGCCGTCCTCCTCGACGCACCTTGCTCTTCGACCGGCACGGTGCGGCGGCACCCCGACGTTCCGTGGACGAAGACGGCGGCCGACGTCGAAAAACTCGCCGACCTGCAGCGGAAGCTGCTCGCCCGCGCCGTCACCCTGGTCAAGCCTGGCGGACGCATCGTCTTTTCCAACTGTTCGCTCGATCCGCTCGAAGGCGAAGAGCTTTATCGCGCCTTCCTCGACGGCAACGCGGAAATCGTCGACGACCCGCTTCGGCCGGGCGAGATCGCCGGCATCGACCCGTTCCTGACGCCGCAAGGCACGTTGCGCACCACGCCTGCCGATCTGGAGCTAGGTTCGCCGGCCCGTTCCGGGCTGGACGGCTTCTTCGCCGCCCGCATGCGCAGAGTCGGCTAAGGGGTAGATCTCGAAGCGCAGTCCGACCTTTTTGGGGCGAGGAGGCACGGAAAACAGGCTGAACGGCCACGCTGTCGCGGAATTCGCCTTCGCACAAGTTCTTGAATCATATAAACTTGTGCTTGGGCGAGGACGATCAGGAGGGGTTTTGGCAATCGTTGCCGGTAACACGACGCGACTGTGGACGCTTGTCGCGAGGGAGTTCTGGCGCAAGACGCGCCGGCGCTTGCGTGCCGGGCCACTCTATCGCTGGCGCTACTCCGGCCGCACGCCGGAGCGCGTCCTGATCGCCCCGCCGGACCTGCGCCTCGCCGATCCTCAGATCGCGCTCGAGATCTATTATGGCCGCTATCCGCTTTCGGGGCATCTGGTCGAGACCGGTGGCAAATCGCCCTTCCAGATCGACGTGCCCAATCCCGGCTGGCAAAGGACGCTGCACGGCTTTCGCTGGCTGCGCCATATGCGTGCCGCGGGCACCGAGCTCGCCGCCGCCAACGCGCGAGCATTGGTTTCCGACTGGATTGCAATCCATGGCAGCCATATTTCCGGCGTTGCCTGGGAGCCCGGCACGACGGCCAAGCGCGTCATTGCCTGGCTGCAGCATTCCTCGATCGTGTTGCAGGGCGCCGAATTTCCGTTCTACCGCGCGTTCCTGAAATCGCTCGCCGTCCAGATCCGCTATTTGCGCGCCATGGCGCGCGAGATGCCGGACGGCAAGGACAGGCTGCGCGCGCGCATTGCGCTGGCGTTTGCCGCTTTGTCGCTGCCGGCGCCCGCCTCGGCGCTACGCGGTGCCACCCGTACTCTCGCTGAGGAGCTCGATCGCCAGATTCTGCCTGACGGCGGCCATATCTCCCGCAATCCGATGGCCGTGCTTGAAATCCTCGCCGACCTTCTGCCGTTGCGCCAGACATATGCCAATCAGGCCGAGACACCGCCGGCCGCCCTGATCGGCGCCATCGACCGGATGCTGCCTGCGCTGCGCTTCTTTCGCCATCAGGATGGCAGCCTTGCTCGCTTCAACGGCATGGGCGCCACCATTCACGACCGTATCGCCACCATCCTGCATCACGACGACACCGCCGGCGCACCATTGCTGCACGCGCCGCATTCGGGTTATGAGCGCCTGTCGATGGGTGGTGTCACGGTGATCGCCGATACCGGCCCGCCGCCGCCCGTCGACGTGTCCAATGCCGCTCACGCCGGATGCCTCGCCTTCGAATTGTCGTCGGGCCGTCAGCACTATATCGTCAATGCCGGCATAGACACCTATGGCGCCGCCGAATTCCGGCCGCTTGCCCGCGCCACCGCCGCCCACTCGACCGCCACCATCAACGATACGTCGTCGGCGCGCTTCAATCACTCCTTGCGGGTCAACGACCTGCTCGGCACGCCTTTGATCGGCGGGCCGCAGCATGTGCCTTGCAAGCGTACCGACCAGAAGGGCAGCCAGGGCTTCATCGCCCGCCATGACGGCTACGTGGCGCGTTTCGGGTTCCTGCATGAGCGCGAGCTGAAATTGTCGACCGAGGGCAATGTGCTTGCAGGCAGGGACCGCTTCCTGCGGCCGGGCGGCGCTTCTATCCGCAACAATGGCCGTGATTTCGTTACGGTGCGTTTCCATGTCCATCCCGACATAAACCTGCTCCAGGATGAGCACGACCGCCTGGTGCTGACCGCCGACCATGCCGACACCTGGGTGTTTACCTCCACCGAAGTGACGCCCGAGGTCGAGGAATCGATCTATTTCGCCGGGCTCGGCGGCCCGCGCCGCAGCCGCCAGATCGTGCTTGCGTTCAAAGCCTCGGAGATTTCCGAGGTCCACTGGCAATTGACGCGGACCATTATCGGCGGCCATCCGGAAAAAGCTGAAGCCAGTGGCAACGGCAGACGCTGATCAAGCCTTGCGGCTTGATTTCCGGGCCTCATATGCTACGGCCCGCGGACGCTCTCCAACCAGAAGTCGAAAGGCCGCCAGCCCATGGCCGTCGCCGCCAAGAATATTCCAGCGCCCGATCTCGTTCCCATCCGCCGCGCGCTGCTTTCCGTCTTTGACAAGACCGGCCTGATCGATTTCGCCAGGGCGCTGGCTTCGGCCGGCGTCGAGCTGGTCTCGACCGGCGGCACGGCGAAGGCCCTTGCCGAGGCCGGCATGGTCGTGCGCGATGTATCCGAGCTCACCGGCTTTCCCGAGATCATGGACGGGCGCGTCAAGACGCTGCACCCGTCGGTGCATGGCGCATTGCTCGGTGTTCGCGACGATCCCGAGCACGCCGCGGCGATGCGCGACCACGGCATCGAGCCGATCGATCTCGTCGTCTCCAATCTTTATCCGTTCGAAGAGGTGCGCCGCTCCGGCGCCGAATACGCGGCGATCGTCGAAAATATCGACATCGGCGGCCCGGCGATGATCCGTGCCTCGGCCAAGAACCACGCTTATGTCGGCATCGTCACCGACCCTGACGACTATGTGTCGGTGCTCAACGCGCTGGAGATGAATTTCGGCTCGCTGTCGCTGGATTTCCGCAAGAAGCTGGCAGCCAAGGCCTTTGCCCGCACCGCCAGCTACGATGCGGCGATCTCGGGATGGTTCGCCGAGGCGCTGGAGATCGAGCATCCGACATGGCGCGCCTTCGGCGGCAAGCTGCAATCGGTGATGCGCTATGGCGAAAACCCGCATCAGGGCGCCAGCTTCTATGTCAATGGCGACAGGCGACCGGGCGTCGCTACGGCGCGCCAGCTTCAGGGCAAGCAGCTTTCCTACAACAACATCAACGATACCGACGCCGCCTTCGAACTGGTCGGCGAGTTCGATCCGGCCCGCTCCGCCGCGGTTGCCATCATCAAGCACGCCAATCCGTGCGGCGTCGCCGAAGGCGCTTCACTGCAAGCGGCCTATGCCAGGGCGCTGGCCTGCGACCCGGTCTCGGCCTACGGCGGCATCGTCGCCATGAACCTAATCCTCGATGCCGAGGCTGCCGAAGAGATCGTCAAAACCTTCACCGAGGTCATCATCGCGCCGGACGCCTCGGACGAAGCGATCCGCATCGTTGCCGCCAAGAAGAATTTACGCCTGCTGGTCACCGGCGGCCTGCCCGACCCGCGCGCGGCGGGTTTCGGCTTAAAATCGGTTGCTGGCGGCTTGCTCGTCCAGGGCCGCGACAATGCGGTGGTGGATGATCTCGAGCTGAAAGTGGTGACCCGGCGCGCCCCGACGCCGGCCGAATTGGCCGATCTGAAATTCGCCTTTCGCGTGGCAAAGCACGTCAAGTCGAACGCCATCGTCTATGCCAGGGATGGTGCCACCGTCGGCATCGGCGCCGGTCAGATGAGCCGGGTCGATTCCTCGCGTATCGCCGCGCGCAAGGCGCTCGACGCGGCCGAGGCTGCCGGTCTGACGGAGCCTTTGACCAAGGGCTCGGTCGTCGCCTCGGATGCCTTTTTCCCGTTCGCGGATGGGCTTTTATCGGCAATCGAAGCCGGGGCCACCGCCGTCATCCAGCCGGGCGGCTCGATGCGCGACGACGATGTCATCGCCGCCGCCGACGCTCACGGCATCGCCATGGTCTTCACCGGAGTGAGGCACTTCCGGCATTGAGCGCCCGTCCCTCTCCTTGTGGGGAAGCTACTCAGCCGGCCGATCCGCGGGGTAAGGCGTGCCGATCAGGATCGCGATGCCGACGCCGAGGAACAGCACGATCGCCGCCATGCCGAGCCGCGCCGAGCCGCTGGCCAGGGTGATCGTGGCCACCATGAATGGTGCGGCAAAACTGGTTGCCCGACCGGCCAGCGCATAGATGCCGAAATAGCGGCCCGATTCGGCTGCGGTGACGCTGCGTGCCATGTAGGAGCGCGACGATGCCTGCACCGGCCCGAAGGCAAGCCCGATCAGCAGGCCGTAGAAAATGTAGGCTTTTTCCGCCGCCGTGCCGAACAATCCGCCGCCATCCAGTCCGGGCATTATCCAGGCGCCGAACAGCGTATAGCCCGGGCCGGTTGAGACGATGCCGATCGTGGCAATGCTCAGCATGACAAGCGAAATCATCACTATGATCTTGGAACCCAGTGCTGCGTCGAGGCGTGCGGCAACCAGGCATCCGATTATGGCGACGACGTTGAGTATGATGCCGAACAGGCCGATCTCGGTAATCGACCAATGGAACATCGCCGCCGCAAACGTTCCGCCCAGCGCCAGCAGCGCGTTGACGCCGTCCTGATAGATCATGCGGGCGACGAGAAAGCGAAAAATGCCACTGCGCTTGCGCACTTCGGCCAGCGTCGACTTCAGTTCCGACAATCCCTCGCGCACCGCCGGCCCGATTGGCATGCCTTTGATCGCGTCAGGCGTGAAGAAGAACATCGGCAGGATGAACAGGAAATACCAGGCCGCCGACAACGGTCCGGTGGCGCGCGCGTCCTCGCCGAGCCTGGGGTCAAGGCCGAAGATCGGGTTGAGCCCGACGACGGTCTTGCCGGTTTCAGGCGAGCCGGCCATGACGGTAACGACGAAGATCAGCGCGATCATGCCGCCGAGATAGCCGAGGCCCCAGGCCATGTTCGAGATCCTGCCGATGTCGCTCTTCGGCACCAGGCGCGGCATCATCGAATCATTGAACACGGTCGAGAATTCCGCCGCGACCGACGCCAGCGAGAACACCGCCACGACCAGAAAAAGATTAGAGCCGGGCGCGGCGAACCACAGCAGCGTGAGACTGGTGATCTTGACCGCGGCGAAGAAGGCGATCCACGGTTTGCGTGGTCCGGTTTGATCGGCGATCGAACCGAGGATCGGTGACAAGACGGCGATGACGAGGCCGGCGGCGGCAATGCCGTAGCCCCACGCCGCTTGCCCCGTCTCCGGATTGCTGGCCATGCGCGAGACGAAATAAGGACCGAAGATGAAGGTGGTGACGACCGTGAAGAACGGCTGTGCCGCCCAGTCGAACAGCATCCATCCCCAGATGCCGCGTCCCGACGCCCGCTGCACTGTCATCTCAACCATGTCCCCTCCGCTGGAGCTTGCTAGATTCCGATCGAGTCGGAATGACGCTCCGTCTTTTTCTTTGAGCATGATCTTGTCCCAAAGCCGATCGTCACGTTCGGGATCATGCCCCCGGCGCCCCAAAGCAGGGCGCCGTTCGCTCTATAGCGCAGTTCTTTCCGGCAATCCCGCGCGATGTGGAAGGCTGCTCACAGCGCCGTCAGATCGCTCATCAGGCCGGACGCGACCGACAGCCGCGATACGGTGATGTCGCCGCCCTCGGTCAGCGCCTGCAGCCGCTCGCGGATGCGCCCGACCCGTTCGCCGCCGGCTTCCAGCCATGTCGCCACCGGATCCGCCGCCTCGGCATGGCTGGTCAGTGCCGCCACCGCGATGCCACGCCTCGCCGCGCCGATCGTGTCGGTGGCGCGGGAAAGCGCCAGTTGATCGTAATAATCCGAGGGCGTGATCGAGCGCGCCGCGTCCTCGACGCGCGGGATGCGGAAGACGTCGCTGACCGCGAAAAACGCCTTGGCGGCAGCGACGATATCGGCATTCGCCATCCGCCCCGTCAGCGCGATGTCGGGGACAAGTTCCGACACATCGGTCAGCGCCAGCTGTTCGGCGAGGCTCTCCGGCGCGCCGCCCTTTGACAGGCTGTGCCGCCGCTCCTCGATCCGCTCGCGCGAGAAAGCGGGCAGCAGCGAGACGAGCTTCGGCTCCAACGCCCTGCGCGCATCCTGCAACTCGGCGATCCGCTGCCCGAGCGGTGCGGTGCCGGCATCGTTCTTCAGGTACCAGCCGCTGGTCACAAAGATCAGCCGGCTGACCGCCTGATAGAGGTCGAGCTGGATCTGTCCGTCGATCTGGTTGTCGAGCGCGTCGATCTGGCGATAGAGCGCCGGCAGCGCAAAACCATCCCGCACCACGGCGAAGGTGCGCACGACATCGGCGGCACTGCGGCCAGTCGCTTCCTGCAGCCTGTTGACGAAGGACGGGCCGCCGCGATTGACCAGATCGTTTGCGACGACCCGGGCGATGATCTCGCGGCGCAGGCGATGGCCGTGGATTTCTGCCGCATATTTCTTCGCCATGCGGTCGGGAAAGTAACCCATCAGGTCGCGGTCGAAATGCGGATCGTCCGGCACGTCGCTGGCGACGATGTCGGAAAACAGCACGATCTTGGCATAGGCGAGCAGCACGCCGAGTTCAGCCCGGGTCAGCGGCTCGCCGCGCGTCTCGCGCTCGGCAAGGGCCGCCGGCGACGGCAGCGTCTCGACGGCACGGTCGAGCAGCCCGCGCGCCTCGAGCGCCGCCATGAAACGACTCTGATGGGCGATGTCGGCAAGGCCGCGCTTGCGGGCAAGGGACAGCGCCAGCGTCTGCTCGTAATTGTTGGACAGCACCAGGCCGCTGACCTCGTCGGTCATCTCGGCCAGCAATTTGTTACGCGCCGGCCGGGTCAACGATCCTTTGCGCATGGCGGAAGCCAGCGCGATCTTGATGTTGACCTCCACGTCGGAGCAGTTGACGCCGCCCGAATTGTCGATGGCATCCGAATTGCAGCGGCCGCCATTCATCCCGAACTCGATGCGCGCCCGCTGCGTGACGCCGAGATTGGCGCCTTCGCCGATGACCTTGGCGCGCAGGTCGAGCGCGGTGATGCGGATCGCGTCATTGGCACGGTCGCCGACATCCTGGTTGGTCTCGCTCGACGCCCTGACATATGTGCCGATACCGCCGAACCACAAAAGGTCTGCCGGCGCCTTGAGAATGGCACTCATGATCTCGACCGGCGTGGCCGTTGACTTGCCTAGGCCGATCGCCGCGGCCGCGGCCGCCGGCAGGGTGATCGACTTCTGGCTGCGCGAAACGATGATGCCGCCCTCGGACAGCTTCGTCTTGTCGTAATCCTGCCAGCTTGAGCGCGGCAGCGCGAACACGCGCCTGCGCTCGGCCATCGAAGCCGCCATGTCGGGATCGGGATCGATGACGATGTCGCGATGGTCGAAGGCGGCGATCAGCCGGGTCTGCCCCGACAGCAGCATGCCGTTGCCGAACACGTCGCCCGACATGTCGCCGACGCCAACGACGGTGAAGGGCGTGGTCTGGATGTCGCGGTTCATCTCGCGGAAATGCCGCTTGACCGCTTCCCAGGCACCCTTGGCGGTGATGCCCATCTTCTTGTGGTCGTAACCTGCCGAACCGCCGCTGGCGAAAGCGTCGTCGAGCCAGAAGCCGTGCTTTTCACTGATGGCGTTGGCAGTGTCCGAGAAGGTCGCCGTGCCCTTGTCGGCGGCGACGACGAAATAGGGATCGTCCTGGTCGCGCCGCACCACGCCGGCCGGCGGGATGACGCCGTCCAGTCCGATATTGTCGGTGATCGACAACAGGCTGGAGACGTAGTTCTTGTAGGCGGCCGTGCCGGCCTCGAAAATGGCGTCGCGACCGGCGCTCATCGGCAACTTCTTCGGATAGAAGCCGCCCTTGGCGCCGACCGGCACGATCACCGCATTCTTGACCTGCTGCGCCTTGACCAGGCCGAGCACCTCGGTGCGGTAGTCCTGGGCGCGGTCCGACCAGCGCAGGCCGCCGCGTGCGACCGGGCCGAAGCGCAGATGAACGCCCTCGACCTCGGAGCCGTAGACGAAGATCTCCCGCCATGGCCGCGGCGCCGGCAAGCCGTCGACCGATTGCGAATCGAGCTTGATCGCCAGTGATTGGCCTTTCTCTTTCGTATCGGCAACGAAATGATTGGTGCGCAGCGAGGCTTCGATCAGGTTCAGATAACGGCGGATGATGGTGTCGTCGTCGATATTGGGAACGTCTTCCAGCGCATCCGTGATCTTGGCCTTCAGATGTTTGGCCTGAACGACGCCTTCCGTTTCCGCCGTCGGCCCGAGGCGGGCGACGAACAGCGCATGCAGGCCGCGGGCGATCTCGGGAAAGCGGTTCAGCGCGGCGGCGATGAAATCCTGGCTCTGCGGGATACCGGCCTGCTGCAGATAGCGGCCATAGGCGCGCAGGACGGTGATCTCGCCCGACCACAGGCCTGCGGTCTGGGCGAGGCCGTTATAGCCGTCATTGTCGACGTTGCCGCGCCAGACGGACAAGAACGCATCCTCGAACAGCGCGCCGCCATTGTCGAGGTCGATCGGCCTGCCGTAGCTGTTCTCGAGTTCCATGTCGTGGATGAAGACCATGCCGGATTGATTGTCGCCGACCTCGAAAGTGCGCTCGCTGATGACGCGGAAACCGATGTTTTCCAGCACCGGCACACGCCGCGACAGCGCCACCGGGCTGCCGTGGTGATAGATTTTCAGCGCCGCCTGATGCGGCTTCTGGTTGGCATGACGGTAGTAGTCGATGGCGATCGGATTTGACGCGTCGAGCTTGGCGATGCGCCCGGCGTCGGCCAGCGCCACCGCCGGCGGAAAACTGTCGCGATAGCTTTCCGAAAAGCGCGAGGCGATGGCCGTGAGTCTCGCGTCGGCGCCTGTCTCGGTCGCGGTCTCGCGCAGGGCATCGTCCCAGGTCCGTACGATGTCGCGAATCGCCGCCTCGATCGTCGCCTGCTCGACCTTCGGCGTCTTGCCGCCGGAGCGGCCGATGATGAAATGGACGCGCGCCAGCCCGCCTTCCGGGAAGGCCGGATAATAGGCCGACAGCCGGCCTTCGAACACCGTCTTCAGATAGGTGCCGATCTTCTCGCGCACGACGCTGTCGTAGCGGTCGCGCGGCACGAAGACGAGAATCGAGACGAAGCGGTCGAACTGGTCGACACGCACCAGCGCCCTGACGCGCGGCCGCTCGATCAAGCCCAGGATGGCTTCGGCATGCTTGCGCAGGATAGGCACCGGAACCTGAAACAGCTCGTCACGCGGATAGCTCTCCAGCACGTTGATCAATGCCTTGCCGGAATGGTCGCCGGGATTGAAGCCGGATTTGGCAATGACGGTTTCGGCCTTCGAGCGCAGATAGGGGATTTTCATCACCGAGCGCGTATAGGCAGTCGAGGTGAACAGGCCGACGATGCGGAGCTCGCCTGAAAGCACGCCTTTGCCGGTGTAGGTCTTGACGCCGATATAGTCGAGGTAGATGCGGCGGTGCACCGATGACTTGGCATTGGCCTTGGTGACGATCAGCGGTTCCGGCCCATGCAGGAAGGCGCGGATTTCCGGCGTCGTGCTCACCGCTTCGGTGCCGCGCCTGAGCACCAGCACGTCGGGATCGGAAAGGATGCCGAGGCCGGGCTTTTCGGCGCGCTCCAGCATACCGCTCTTCTCGCCGCCGGTGTATTTGAATTCGCGCATGCCAAGAAAGGTGAAATTGTCGTCGCGCAGCCATTCGAGGAAGGCGATCGCCTCGGTGACATGGGCTTTGTCGAGCGGCACCGGCGAGTAGCGGAATTCCGAGATCGCCTGGTCGAGGCGGGCAAGCATCGGCTTCCAGTCGGTTACGGCGGCGCGCACTTGGCCCAACAGCTTCGTCAGGCGTGCGGACAGGCCTTCGGCCTGCTCGGCCGAAAGGCGGCCGATATGGACGTGGATGACGCTCAGCCGGTCATGGCTATGGTCGCCCTTGGCAAAGCCGCCATCGCCGAGGATTTCCTCGACGCCGTTCTTGCCGTGCCTGACGACGATGACCGGATGGGTAACCAGCAGCGGCTCGCCGGCGCTCTCGGTGATTTCGCCGAGGACGGAATCGAACAGGAACGGCATGTTGTCGTTGACGACGGTGATCACCGTCATCGGCCGGCCCTGGCGGACGACACCGGAATCGACGTCTATAGCAACGACGCAGTCGTCCTTCTTGTGCCGGGCGACGGCGCGGCCGACGAGTTCAGCAGCGCGTTCGAGATCGATGACGTCATAAGCGGCGACATCTTCGGCCGGAGCTCGGGCCAGCAGGTAATCGGCAAGCCTGCCGGGCTTTTCGCTGCCCTTGGCCGCACTCATCTTTTTCAACTGGCTTGCGGATTTCAGGCCGGCCATGAGCTAATTCCCTCCCGTCGTGTTTTTACAACTATGGTAGCAGATGACCGGTATTTGGCGACAAAGGTTTGACGGCTTGCGACGAAATGTCGGAATTCACCGGCAGGCTGGCGAAAAACGAGGAGAAATCCGCCATGACGGACAAAATCACCGCGCTTGACCTTGCGCCGGCGGAGCTGAGCGACGCGACCAAGTCCTATTTCGCCAAATGCGAGGAGAAACTCGGCCTCGTTCCCAATGTGCTGCTCGCCTATGCCTTCGACGAGAAGAAGCTGCGCGCCTTCACCGACATGTACAATGATTTGATGCTGGGTGAATCCGGCCTGTCGAAACTCGAACGCGAGATGATCGCGGTGGCCGTCTCCTCCATAAACCATTGCTACTATTGCCTGGCCGCGCATGGCGCGGCGGTGCGCCAGCTTTCCGGCGATCCGGCCTTCGGCGAGATGATGGCGATGAATTTTCGCGCCGCCGAGCTGTCGGACAGGCAGCGCGCAATGCTCGAATTCGCGGTGAAGCTGACCGAGCAGCCGGCAAAGATGGTCGAGGCCGACCGGGCGGCGCTGCGGCAAGTCGGCTTTTCCGACCGCGACATCTGGGACATCGCCTCGACCGCCGCCTTCTTCAACATGTCGAACCGCCTGGCATCGGCAATCGACATGCGGCCGAACGATGAATACCACTCGATGGCGCGATAGGGCACCGCGGCTGCGAGTCAACCGCACGTTATATTAGCTGCTTCGCATTCTCGTTGCTTGTTTGCCGGTTTGGTCCGATGATCAGCATGCGGCGTGACCGCATGCCGGTTCGACGCCGCCGATCAGAGGAGGAGAGCATGGCAAAATTTCTCTACATCTATCACGGCTCTGGCAAGATGCCGACCGATGAGGCCGAACGGAAAGCAGCGATGGATGCCTGGAACGGATGGTACGGCAAGCTTGGCTCGGCCGTGATCGATGGGGGCAATCCGGTCGGCATGTCGAAGACCCTGCTGCCTGGCGGCAAGGTCGAGAACAATGGAGGCAGCAATCCGACCGCCGGTTACACAATCATCCAAGCGAAAGACATCGACGATGCCGTCGGCAAAGCCAAGGATTGTCCTATCCTGACGGACCCGGGTTTCAGCGTCGAGATCGCGCCGATAATCGAAATGGGTTGACGCGCCGGCTCAGGACCGAGCAGCGATCGCCGCCGCAGCGCCGGCCATGGTGCCGGCGCTGACGCGGTTGGCGATCTTCATCGCGCGCTTGCTTTTGAGCAGTTTGCGCGCCTGCGCTGCGGCGAGCACCCAGGCCAGATCGATGGCGACCAGCACCACGGCCATGGTCGCCGTCAGCTCGACCCAGCCGATCATGCTGACCGAACCGAGGTCGATGATGGTCGGCAGCAGCGCCAGATAGAACATCATGATCTTGGGGTTGCCAAGCGTCACCGCCATGCCGGCAAAGAACAGCTTGGCGGGCGAATCTTCGCGCGGCAACGAACCTTCTTTTGCCTCGACCGGTGCCGTCCACATCTTCCAGGCAAGCCAGGCGAGATAAGCGACGCCGACCCACTTCACGACGACAAAGGCAAAATGGAACGTCTGCGCCACGACGGCCAGGCCGAACACCGCCAGTGACAGCCAGATCGCTTCGCCGATCCACATGGCAAGCAGGAACGGAAACACGTCGCGAAAACCTTTTGAGATGACCCGCGCCACAAGCGCGGCGATCGACGGGCCGGGCGAGCCGGCGGCGACGAAAAGGGCAGCGGCAAAAATCAGAAGCGACGTGAAATGCATGACCCGGATCTCTTTGAGATGTTGGATTGTTCAATGTAACCCAACCGTTCCGGCGACGGTAGCGTCCACAGAAAGAGGGCTTGTCGGCCAGGCACCTCGCGGCTAGAAATGTCGTCCCGAAATCCTTTTCGAGCTTCACTTTGCCTGCGTAACCGCCGGTCTCGTCAACTCCCCCGACACAGAGCAGGGCGTCGCAGTCGCGGTGCCTGTTTTCACATCATCTGTTCTTCAGGGTGGCGGTTCGAGACCGGTTTGGCACTGCTGAACCGCTGTCGCGCACGATTACCCGCGACACCTGATTCCGACCACCGCAGCCTCTCGCCACGCCGTGCCCGCATGGGCAACTCGACATCGCCGATCTGACGAACTTCCCGACGGGAAGGGGCTTTTCGGCATGTCTTCGATACTGCGCATCCGCTGGGCGATCACGCCCAAGATCGCACCTCGACCTCACCTCAACTGCAATCGCTGCGGCGGCCTGAAGCCTTACCACAGCAGCGGGAAATTCCGCGTCAACGCCAACGGCAAACGCATCGATGCGTGGCTGATCTACCGATGCATCTATTGCGACAACTCTTGGAATTTCGGCGTTCTGGAGCGATGCAGCCGCCGCGACATAGAGCCGGCCCTGCTGCAGGCATTCGAAAGCAACGACTCGGCATTGGCGCGTCGCCATGCCTTCGATGTTGTCGCACTGCGAAGCAGGATCGGGCGCGTCGAGGAGTTTCCTGAAGCCGTCGTTCATAAGGAGGTGCTCGGGGACAGGCCGGAAAACACCACCGCTCTCGAACTCCATCTCAGCTGCGGCTCGACCGGTTGCTGGCCAACGAACTCGGTATCTCGCGATCGCGGCTTCAGGTTTGGGAAGAGAAGCGATTGCTGGCCGTCGGTCCGGACGGTGCCAAAGCCTTGCGCAGGCCGGCTCGGGCGGGAACGGCGATCCGCGTCCACCTGTCTGGCGAACCAGACCGGGACGATATCATTTCGGCTGCAGGTGGATAAGGCAACGGCGAGGGCATGCGCAATCAGAGACAATTGCGGCCAAGGCTCAGTCGCCCGCTTCGGGGACCGAGCCAATCAAACCCTTGGCCGCATCGAGATCGCTGTCGGCGACTTGCACATGGATCAAGCCGAGCCTGCCCGTGTCGAGAAGGTAATTCGCGAGAGCATAAATTCCATACGCGTCGAGCATCGACACGCAAACTTCGGCCTCGGGTCGATTGTCGTATATGACAGCCGTGACGAGTTTGCCGCTCATTGCGCGGTATTGCCCTTTACGCCGCGCCGACCACTTTCGCCGACTTCTCAAACCGCTTGCGCTCGTTCGGGTCGAGATAGAGCTTGCGCAGGCGGATGGTTTTCGGCGTCACTTCGACCAGCTCGTCGTCCTGGATCCAGGCCAGCGCGCGCTCCAGCGTCATGCGGATCGGCGGCGTCAGCTTCACCGCCTCGTCCTTGCCGGCGGCGCGGATGTTGGTCAGCTTCTTGCCCTTCAGCACGTTCACTTCGAGGTCGTTGTCCCTGGAATGGATGCCGATGATCATGCCCTGATAGACCTTGACGCCGGGGTCGATGACCATCGGGCCGCGGTCTTCCAGGTTCCACATGGCGTAAGCTACCGATTCACCCTGTTCATTGGAGATCAGCACGCCATTGGTACGGCCCGGCAACTCGCCCTTATAGGGCTCGTAGGCGTGGAACAGGCGGTTCATCACGGCGGTGCCGCGCGTGTCGGTCAGCAGCTCCGACTGGTAGCCGATCAGGCCGCGCGTCGGCGCGTGGAAGACGATGCGCTGGCGGTTGCCGCCCGAAGGGCGCAGCTCGACCATTTCGGCCTTGCGCTCCGACATCTTCTGCACGACGACGCCGGCATGCTCCTCGTCGACGTCGATGACGACTTCCTCGACCGGCTCCAGCAATTCGCCGTTCTCGCCTTTCTGCATGACGACGCGCGGCCGCGACACGGCGATCTCAAAACCTTCGCGGCGCATAGTCTCGATCAGCACGGCCAGCTGCAATTCGCCGCGTCCGGAGACGAAGAACGAATCCTTATCCGGCGATTCCTCGATCTTCAGCGCGACATTGCCTTCGGCCTCGCGCAGCAGGCGGTCGCGGATGACGCGGCTGGTCACCTTGTCGCCTTCTGTGCCGGCCAGCGGTGAATCGTTGACGAGGAACGACATCGTCACGGTCGGCGGATCGATCGGCTGCGCGTGCAGCGGCTCGGTCACCGACAGGTCGCAGAACGTGTCGGCGACAGTGCCTTTCGACAAGCCGGCGATGGCGACGATGTCGCCCGCCTGCGCTTCCTCGATCGGCTGGCGCTCGAGCCCGCGGAAAGCAAGGATCTTCGAGATGCGGCCGGTTTCGACCTGGGTGCCGTCATGGTGCAGCACCTTGACCGCCTGGTTGGATTTCAGCGTGCCGGATTCGATACGGCCGGTGATGATGCGGCCGAGGAACGGATTGGCTTCCAGAATGGTGCCGATCATGCGGAACGGGCCGGGATGAACGGTCGGCGCCGGCACGTGCTTGATGACGAGGTCGAATAGCGGCGCCAGCCCCTGGTCCTTCGGGCCTTCAGGGTTTTCCGAGACCCAGCCGTCGCGGCCTGAACCGTAAAGGATCGGAAAGTCGAGTTGCTCGTCGGTGGCGTCAAGTGCTGCAAAAAGGTCGAACACCTCGTTGACCACTTCGACGTGGCGGGCATCCGGCCGGTCGATCTTGTTGATGACGACAATCGGCTTCAAGCCCACCTTAAGTGCCTTGCCGACGACGAACTTGGTCTGCGGCATCGGCCCCTCGGCGGCGTCGACCAGCACGATGGCCGAATCCACCATCGAAAGGATGCGCTCGACCTCGCCGCCGAAATCGGCGTGGCCGGGCGTATCGACGATGTTGACGCGGGTGTCCTTCCAGTCGACCGAGGTCGCCTTGGCCAGGATGGTGATGCCGCGTTCTTTTTCGAGATCGTTCGAATCCATGGCGCGCTCGGCGACGCGCTGATTGTCGCGGAACGAGCCGGACTGTTTCAGAAGCTGGTCGACGAGGGTGGTTTTTCCATGGTCGACGTGCGCGATGATCGCGATATTGCGGATTTTCATGTTTCGGTCTCGGGAGCGTTGCAGGCAGCAGGCCAAAAGGCGCTGCCTCTTTCGGTTGGGCGGCTCATACAGGGTTTTTCGCAATTGCGAAAGAGGAGGCGAGCCACCAAATAAAGTCACCAAATCTTAAATGTCTTGGTGTGAAGTGGAATTATTAACCAAGGCGGAACCTTTCATGGTCCGGGCAGTTCGAATTTCATGATCGACGCAGGCATCAGACTCCGGCCGATTTTGGCATGTACCGCACTCGCCGTCCTCCTCGCGGCAGGCGCGGCGCAATCGGCCGCGTCGTTCAAGGAGACGCAGACTGCCCTGCCGTCCGACAAGCGTTCGGCGGAGCAGCTTTTTGCCGATGCTCCCGATGGCGTCGACCCGATGGTGACCGGGCCGGTCAGCACCGCCTTCAAGCAGCGGCAGCAAAACGCCGGATGCGACCAAGCCGTATGGCCCAAGATTCCCGTCGTCTGCTATCCCGATTGATGCACGTCTCCCCGGAGCCTGCCCTTGGGCTGGACCGAGGGTAGCGGTCCAGGCTTCTCAAGCCGACCGCACCGGATCGAGCGTGACCTTGTAGAGTTCGCTGTCGTCGCGATCCATCAGCCGCACCGTCAACTGCTCAGTGGCGCCATCGATGTCGACGAGGCCGAAGAACTGCAGGCCGGCCGACGGCGGCAGGTTCTGACCCTGTTCGGCAGTCGGCGCCTTGATGAACTTCAGCTCCGGGCCGAAGGTCATGTCGAAATCATTAGGTCCGAACGTGCCGGAATGGATCGGACCCGAAACGAATTCCCAGAACGGATTGAAGTCCTGGAACTGCGCCTTGTCCGGATTGTAGTAATGCGCGGCTGTGTAATGCACGTCTGCGGTGAGCCAGACGGTATTGCTGATGCCCGCGTTCTTTATATAGCGAAGGAGGTCGGCAATTTCCAGCTCGCGCCCCTTGGCCAGCCCATTGTCGCCATTGCTGACTGCCTCAGCCCCGACCTTCTTGGTGCCGTCGTTCCAGACGACGAGGCCGAGCGGCATGTCGGCGGCGATGATTTTCCAGGTTGCCTTGGAATTCGCCAGTCCGCGCTTCAGCCATTTCGTCTGCTGTTCGCCAAGGATGCGCGATTGCGGCGTCATCGTCTCCTGCATATTCGGACCATTGGGACCGCGATAGGAACGCATGTCGAGAAAGAACACGTCGAGCAGCGGCCCATAGGCGATCTTGCGATAGACGCGGCCGGGCTCCGACGGCTCGTAGCGGATCGTCGTCATTTCGTGGAAGGCGCGTGCAGCGCGTGCCGCCAGCACATGGATGGATTTTTCGGTGTAGCGGTCGTCGGCGGTCAGATCCTTCGAATCCGACCAGTTGTTCAGCACCTCATGATCGTCCCACTGGTAGAACGTCGGGCAGATGGCGTTCAGTGCGAGCACGTTCCTGTCCATCAAATTGTATTTCCACTGACCCCGGTATTCGTCCAGCGTCTCGGCAACCTTGCGCTTTTCATCGATGAGCACGGTGTTCTTCCACTTGCCGCCGCCGGGCAGGTCAACCTCGTCCTTCATCGCGCCGTCTGCATAGATCGTGTCGCCCGAATGCAGGAAGAAGTCGGGCGTATGCTTCCCGATCGTGGCATAGGTCTTCATGCCGGTGTCGTCGATGCCCCAGCCCTGGCCGGCGGTGTCGCCCGACCAGGCGAAACGAATGTCGCGCTTCGAGGCAGGTGCTGTGCGGAAACGGCCGACGATCGGCTCTGAAACGGCGTTGATGTCGGCAAGATCGGCCGCGACCATACGGTAGAAGATGTCCTGGTCGGAGGCGAGATCGGTAAGCAGCCGCTTCACCGTATAGTCGCTGGCCGGCGACGTATCGAGCGGCGCCAGGCGGACGGCATTGGCGAAGTTCTCCGTCGACGACACTTCGAACATGACGCGCGACGGCCGGTCCGTACGCGTCCAGACCATGCCGCTGGTGGCGTCGACGTCGCCGGACTGGATGCCATGGGTGAAGGCCGGGCGCTGATTGGCGCGCGAATAATAAGGAAGGGCGAGGCCCGACGCGCCGACCAGGCCAATGGCGCTGGCCGACGTGACGAAAGCGCGCCGCGTCATCGAAATCTTGTTCATGGCTGTCTCCTGGATGGCGTTGAATGTCGCCGCCAAGGTCCAGCCTCAATGTTTCATGCACATTTCGAAACGATGAAGGTTTCGTTACAACCAACAACGGGCGAACTGCCGATCGCCCTCCTTGTGGGGGAGATCGGCAGTTTAGCCCGACGGCACCTCTCCTGCGACGAATGCGCCTATGCCGCCTGTGGTTCCGGGTCGAACGCCGGGCGGCTGGTGTTGATCAGCAGCGAGATGCAGGCGGCGGCTATTGCCGTCATGCCGGCGATCAGGAAGGCAAGCTCGTAATTGCCTTGCAGCTCGCGCATGGTGCCGCCGAAAAAGGCGGCCGTTGCGGCGCCAACCTGATGGCCGGCGACGATCCAGCCGAAGACGATCGGCCCGCTGCGGTCGCCGAACGCCTCGTTGGAGAGCCTGAGCGTCGGCGGCACCGTGGCGATCCAGTCCAGTCCGTAAAACACCGCGAAGATGATCAGGCTGGTCGCCGAGAAGCCGGAATAGGGCAGATAGATCAGCGACAGGCCGCGAATGCCATAATAGACGCCGAGCAGCTTGCGCGGGTCGAAACGGTCGGTGAGCCAGCCCGACAGTGTCGTGCCGATAAGGTCGAAGATGCCCATCATCGACAGCAGGCCTGCGGCCTGCACTTCGCCGATGCCCATGTCGCCGCAAAAGGCGATCAGATGCGTGCCGACCAACCCGTTGGTGGTGAAACCGCAAACGAAGAAGGTGGCGAACAGGTACCAGAACACGCGCGTGCCGGCGGCGCGGCGCAGCGTGCTCAGCGTCTGGGTGAGGAAATTGCCTTGCGAGGCTGGCGGCACCGGCGGCACGTCGTCGGCCTCGGCACCGTAACGCACCATGCCGATCGAGGCCGGGCGCTCCGGCACCAGCAGCCAGACCAGCGGCACCAGGCAGGCGGTGGCCACGGCAATGGCAATGGCGACCGGCTTCCAGCCGCCCGACTGGGCGAGCGAGGCGAGCAGCGGCAGGAACACCAGCAGCCCGGTGGCGCTGGACGCCGACATCAGTCCCATCACCAGGCCGCGATTGGTCTTGAACCAGCGGTTGACGATGGTCGCGCCGAGCACGGTGGCGACGGCGCCCGAGCTGACGCCGGAAAACACGCCCCAGGTGAGGAGCAGATGCCAGGGTTTGGTCATCAACAGGCTGAGCGCGGTCGATCCCGACATTAAAAGCAGCGCGGCAAGCAGGGTGCGGCGAAGCCCGATCCGCTCCATCAGCGCCGCGGCAAACGGCCCGGTCAGGCCATAGAGGAAGATGCCGGTGGCCGCGGCCAGCGAGACGACGTCGCGCCGCCAGCCGAAACTGTTCTCCAGCGGCAGCATCATGACCGCCGGCGCCGAACGCAGGCCCGCTGCGATCAGCAGGCAGAGGAAGATGACGGCGACCACGACGAAAGCGTAGCGCTGGCCAAACGGGCGGGATTGAGCTATCATGTTACTGACCGGTACGTTGCAGGAGCGCGAAACATACGTACCGACCGGTAACATTGTCAACCAGGTAATCGGCACACCAGACATGAAAAGCATTGAACCAACGATCAAAGCGAATGACGCACCGCCGCCTCGCGCCGCCGAAAGGATTCTCCGGGTGGCGCGCGATCTGTTTTACCGGCAAGGTATCAGGGCGATCGGCGTCGACGAGATCGTGCGGCGTGCCGGCGTCACCAAGCCCAGCCTCTACCGCAGCTTTCCGTCCAAGGATGAGTTGGCCGCATCCTATCTCCGGCACTATGACCTCGAGTTCTGGGAGCGCTTCGATGAGGCTGTGAACGCCCATCCCGGCGATCCCCGCGCGCAGATCGTCGCCTTCCTGACCCGTGTCGGCAAGCGTACGCAAAGGCCCGACTATCGCGGCTGCGGCATGACCAATGCCGCGGTCGAATATCCCGAACATGGCCATCCGGCCCGCGTCGTGAGCGAGGCCAACAAGCAGGAATTGCGCCGCCGCCTGCGTGCCATGGCGGCAGAGATGGGCGCCGGCGACGCCGACACGCTGGGCGACGGGCTGCTGCTCCTGATCGAGGGCGCCTATATCAGCGGCCAGCTGTTCGGTGTCGGCGGACCGGCGCAGTCGGTGGCCCGCAACGCCGATCTTCTGATCGAGGCAAGCTTGAAGAAATAGCATTTGACATTACAGCGCCGCGCGTCCTTTCGGATGCGCAAAGGACGCTATAACACTTTGATTCTACGCATGATCCTTTCCGAAAATCGTTTCCGATTTTCGGGGTCATGCGGTACGCTGCGGCAGCCTGAACGGAGTTGTCCGCCATGCGCGCTCTTTTGATCCCGCTTGTCCTCGCCGGTCTCTGCCAAGCAGCCCGGGCCGGCGATATATCCAGCGTCTATACCGATCTCGTCTGGGAGAAGGACTGCGTGACCTATGCGCAGGCGGAAGAAGGCGACGGCGACTGGGCCGACCTCGCCTGTTCGGGCTATGGCGGCTACCCGGTGCTGGTTTCCTACGATGACGCGCGGGAATCGCTGTTCTACGGCTTTCCGCCTAGCGACATGACCACGGTCTGGGAAAGCTTTTCCGGCCTCAATTCGGCTGGACCCAAAGTCGAGTGGCGTATCGAAGCCAACGGCAAAACTGCCGTTCCTTTCGCAGTCATCCATCGTCGCTCGATCAGCGATACCGAGGGCGAGAACAAGTCGACGGAAGTGCTGATCGTCGCCAAGGTTGCCCAGCCGGACGCCCACGAAGGCTGCACGATCGCTCTCGTGCTCGCCACCGGCAATCCCGCCGCCAACGATCAGGCGCGCAAGCTTGCCGACGAGAAGGCGAAGACATTTGCCTGCGGCAAGGACAAGCGTGTGGTGCTTGGCAACGCGCCCGATTTCGGCCGCGTCGACAACTGATTATTTGCGCCCGGTAATTACTTGCGCTTGGCGCGCTCGATTGCCTCGACGATCATCTTCTTGGCGTAGGCAGCGTCGTACCAGCCCTCGATCTTGACCCACTTGCCGGGTTCGAGATCCTTGTAGTGCTCGAAAAAGTGCTGCACCTGCTGGCGGGTGATATCAGGCAGTTGCGTGTACTCGGTGACGTTCTCGTAGCGCAGCGTCAGCTTGGGCGAAGGCACGGCAATAACCTTCTCGTCCTGGCCGGCATTGTCCTCCATCACCAGCACGCCGATCGGCCGCACATTGATGACACAGCCCGGCACCAGCGCGCGCGTGTTGCAGACCAGCACATCGATCGGGTCGCCGTCGCCCGACAGCGTGTGCGGCACGAAACCGTAATTGCCGGGATAGCGCATTGAAGTGTGCAGGAAGCGGTCGACGAACAGCGTGCCGGCCTCCTTGTCCATCTCGTACTTGATCGGTTCGCCGCCGATCGGCACCTCGATAATGACGTTGACGTCCTCGGGCGGGTTCTTTCCGCTGGCAATCGCTTCGATACGCATCGTTTATCCCTCTCTCGATTGAAGATCGATAGCGGGCGACGGCGCATGGTGCAATGCGGCGAATGGTACTGGGGAGATCGTCCGAACCGAAACCGGTCGGATCATGCGCTGGCCGTCATTCCCAGACGAAAGCGACCTTCTTCAGCGCCTTCTGCTCGAAGATCTCGACGCCCTCGGCAACATCGCGGCCACCGGCGCCGGCATAGAAGGCAAGTGCGTTCTGATTGTCTTCCAGCGCCCACACCACCATGCCTTTCAGGCCATGGTCGGCCAGCCGTGCCCGTGCGGCCGAGAAAAGCCGGCTGCCGAGCCCGATGCCTTGATATTCCGGCCGCAGGTAAAGCTCGTAGATCTCGCCCTGCTGCCTGAGTTCGCGGGCGCGGTTCTTGCCGATCGTCGCATAGCCGGCAATTTTGCCGCCGATTTCGACGACCAGGACGGTGGCAGCACGACGAATGGCGTTCGCCCACCAGTCAGGACCGCGGCGGTTGATCATCGATGTCAGCGTGCGGTGCGGGATAATACCGGCATAGGCGCCGCGCCAAGCCTCAAGATGCACGTCGGCGATAGCGGCTGCATCGCGCGGTTCGGCTTTCCTGATGTCGATGCTCAGCGTATTCATGATTGGTTAACCATAAACCCGCAGCGCCCGATTGCAAGAGTCCGGTCAGCCGCCGCGATGCTTTCGCACAGCCGAACGGTGCGTCCTTGAGACGCTGCAAAACCGCATTTAGCGAGATCAAATCTCGACCAGATGGTCGTCCAGCTCGTTGCTGTCGCCGGTCGAGACCGGAAAATGCTCGGCCAGTACCGCACCGACCGCTTCGATCGCCTTGACGAAGCCGTCGGCAAGCCGATCGTCGCCGGCATGCGCCGTAAGGTCGCGGACGACGCCGTCCCAGACATGCTGGCCGACACGAGAATTAATGCCGCTGTCGGCGACCACCTCGGCATAGCGCTCGGCGATCGAGACGAACACCAGCACGCCGGTGCGCGCCGTGGTGCGATGGACGTTGCGGGCGAGGAACTGCTTCATCGCATTGGCGTGGGCGGCCTGGTAGCGCAGCCGCCTCGGCACCAGGTGGATGCGCAATGCGGGCAATGCCCACAACAGGATAAGCACACTGGCAAGCGCTAGAAGCTCGGCGATGACGAAATGCGGCAAGCGGATCGACAGCCACCAGGCTTCCAGCCCGTAACCGACGGCGAGGCTGACGACGAGCATGCCGAGCATCGCCATGAAAGCAGCCGGGAAGAAATAGCCGTCGCTGGCATGCGCCACGACGCAGTAGATCTCGCCGTCGGTCTTTGATTCGGCAACGCGGATCGCCGCGGCGATGCGCTCGTGATCCTCGGGGCTGATCGGTCGTGTTGCCATGATTGATGTCTCACCAGCTTCCTGAAGAACCGCCGCCGCCGGACGAACCGCCGCCGCCTGAAAACCCGCCGCCGGAACTTCCAGACGACCAACCGCTGCCGGAACTTCCCGACGACCAGCCACTGCCGGACGAGGTCCCGGACGTCCAGACACTGCCACCGGAGGATGACGAGCCTGGTCCGCGGCCGTAGCGGAACGTCATGCCCAGCCACTTGTACACGCCCGGCGACAGTTTCGTGCCGAAGATCGGCGGCAGGAACGCCATTGCCAAGCCGCCGAAGAACATCGTCGCCCACAGGACGATGAACAGCACGAAGATGGGATCGACAGGATTGTCATTCGTCGGATTGCGTTCGCCGCGCGCCTCCAGCTCTTCGGGATTGCCTTCCAGCACCATGATCATGTCATCGACGGCCTTGCTGATGCCGCCCGAGAAATCGCCGGCACGGAAGGCCGGCACCATGTCGTTTTCGATGATCAGCTTGGTGTGCAGGTCGGTCAGCGTGCCTTCCAGCCCATAGCCGACCTCGATGCGCATCTTGCGGTCGTTCGGTGCCACCAGAAGCAGGACGCCGTTGTTCTCCTTCGCCTGGCCGAGCTTCCAGGCGCGGAACAGCCGGTTGGCGTAGGGCTCGATCTCCTCACCATCGAGGCTGGGGATGGTCGCGACGACGATCTGGTCCGAACCTTTGGTCTCGAAATCGGCGAGCTTCTGCGTCAGCGCCGTCTTGGTCGCGGCATCGATGATGCCGGCATTGTCGACGACCTGTCCGGTCAGCGCCGGCAGTTCGGCGGCGAAGGCCGCGAAGCCGACCAGCAGCACCGCCATGGCCGTCAACGCAGTGCCGATCATTCTGATGGAGCAGCCGGGTCTCTTCAGGCTGACGGCGTGTCTTGTCATTTCGTCACCAGCTTCCCGAGGAGCCGCCGCCACCGGACGAACCGCCGCCACCGGAAAACCCGCCACCACTTGAACCCGACGACCATCCCCCGCCGGAGCCGCCCGACCAGCCGCCGGAAGACCGCCGGCTGGGTTCGAAGGTCATGCCGAGCCAACGATAGCGGCCGGGACCGATCTTCTGTCCGAAGATCGGCGGCAGGATGGAGGCAGCGAGGCCGCCGAAAAAGATGATTGCCCAGATGCCGATGAAGATGGTGAAGAACAGATCGTCGCTGTTGAACGGCGGCTGCTGGTTGCGTTCGCCGCGCGCCTCCAGCTCTTCGGGATTGCCTTCCAGCACCATGATCATGTCATCGACGGCCTTGCTGATGCCGCCGGAGAAATCGCCGGCACGGAAGGCCGGCACCATGTCGTTTTCGATGATCAGCTTGGTGTGCAGGTCGGTCAGCGTGCCTTCCAGCCCATAGCCGACCTCGATGCGCATCTTGCGGTCGTTCGGTGCCACCAGAAGCAGGACGCCGTTGTTCTCTTTCGCCTGGCCGAGTTTCCAGGCGCGGAACAGCCGGTTGGCGTAGGGCTCGATCTCCTCGCCGTCGAGGCTGGGAATGGTTGCGACGACGATTTGGTCCGAACCTTTTGCCTCGAAATCGGCAAGCTTCTGCGTCAGCGCCGCCTTGGTCGCGGCATCGATGATGCCGGCATTGTCGACGACCCGTCCGGTCAGCGCCGGCAATTCGGCGGCCAACGCGCTGAGTGGGAGGAAGAGGAGGCTTAAAATGGCGAGTAGAAATGCCAGGCTGGCACTCCGTCGCGCCCCCCTCTGTCCTGCCGGACATCTCCCCCACGAGGGGGGAGATCGCCCGTTACGACCGCTTTCGCCAACTCTCAAAGGTGGTGATTGGCCGCCTTCGCAAGAACTGCCAATCTCCCCCCTTGTGGGGGAGATGTCCGACAGGACAGAGGGGGGCGCGACGGAGTGCAAGGCCAGCAGGGACCAGGCTCGTTATGCGTTCTTCACCCGCCCTGCTGCGTGCCGAAATCGACCTTCGGCGTCTGCATCTTGTCTTCCTCGATGGTGAAATTCGCAAACGGCTGGTTGCCGCGGAACCACAAGGTCGCCCAGATCACCGATGGGAAGGTCCTCAGCGTCAGATTGTACTCCCTCACCGCCTGGATGTAGTCGCGGCGAGCAACTGCGATGCGGTTCTCGGTGCCTTCGAGTTGTGCCTGCAGCGCCAGAAAGTTCTGATTGGCTTTGAGATCGGGATAGTTCTCCACCACCGCCAGCAGCCGCGACAGCGCGCTGGTCAGGCCGGCCTGGCTGTCTTGGAATTTTTTGAACGCTTCCGGATTGTTCAGCGTTTCCGGCGTCACGGTCACCTGCGTCGCCTTGGCGCGCGCCTCCACCACGGCATCGAGCGTATCCTTCTCGTGCGCGGCGTAGCCCTTGACCGTGTTGACCAGATTGGGGATGAGATCGGCGCGGCGCTGGTATTGATTCAACACCTCGCTCCATGCGGCCTTGGCGTTCTCCTCAGCCGTCGGGATGGTGTTGTAGCCGCAGCCGGCAAGCAGCGGCAGCATACCGGCCATCACCAGGAACGCTGCTAAATTACGGAAAGCGGGCGGTGAAGAAAGGCGCTGGGCAAGCATCATAAGGTCCCCTCGATAGCGTTGGCAGGCGAAGCATTACCACAATCCTTGGGTAAGAAAATGACTTCGGCCGAGAAGCGTTACTGGTTGTCTACCATTCGCCGTCAGGCCCTGTGACAGACGGGGCGAACGGGTTAAGCTCGGCATGAAACGGGACAGCACCATGGCGCAACGCCACGACAACGACAGCGAATCGCGCCGCATCATCGAACGGGTGGCGCGCGAGACCGACCCGGGCGGCACCTCGTTCCTCGCGCGTACCGTCAGGGGCGCGCGAGACCACGTCACCGCAACCGATACCGACCGGTCGGATCCGATCGAATATTGGGGCACCCGTATTGGTCGGGCGGCGGGCTTGCTTATTGCCATCGGCCTGTTGATCTGGCTCGTGCTTTTCGTCACCAGGGGCAGCTAGGAAAATCAATGAGCGCCGAAAAAACCGACGCGCCGCGCGCGGTCATCGTCGTCTCCAGCCATGTCGCCCGCGGCTCGGTCGGCAACCGCGCTGCCGTCTTTGCGCTGGAGACGCTGGGGTTTCCGGTTTGGGCGGTGCCGACCGTCATCCTGCCCTGGCATCCGGGCCATGGCCGGGCGACCCGCATCGTGCCGCCGCTGGACCAGTTCGAGGCGCTGATGGCCGACCTCGAGCGCGCGCCATGGCTTGGCGAGGTCGGCGCCGTGCTGTCCGGCTATCTCGGCGAGGCTGGCCAGGCCGAAGCCGTCGCTTCGCTGGTCGGTGCGGTCAAGGCGAAGACGCCGGACGCCCTCTATATCTGCGACCCCGTGATGGGCGATTCGGGCGGGCTCTACGTACCGGAGCCGACCGCTATCGCCATGCGCGACCGGCTGATGCCGATCGCCGATATCGCCACGCCCAACCGCTACGAGCTGGAATGGATGGCCGGAGCGCCGCTGCCTGACCTGAAATCGGCAATGGCTGCAGCCCTGCAAGCCGGGCCACCGACCATGCTGGTCACTTCGGCACCGGCGATGATGGCCGGCGGCATCGGCAATTTGCTGCTCAACGGCAGAGAGGCGCTGCTTGCCGAACACCGCCTGATCGAGAAGCCGCCGAATGGGCTCGGCGACCTGACGGCGGCCGTCTACCTAGCGCGCATCCTGTCCGGCCAGCCGGCCGCCAAGGCGCTGCAATCGACCACGGCGGCTGTCTACGAGATTCTGGCGCGCACCGCCAAGCGCGGCGGCGACGAATTGCAGCTCGAGACCGATGCCCAGAGCCTGTCGCACCCGATGGCGATGGTGCAGCTTCGCCATCTCCTGCATCCGGGACGGGACCGCCGGGCGTGACGCTGGCCGAAGACGCCGTGCCCCAGGATGATGCGCCCCAGAATGTTATGCCCAAGGATGTTGCGCTTATCGGGGTCGACGGTTGCAAGGCCGGCTGGATAGCCGTCCGTCGCGATCCCGGTGCCGTACCATCGGCAGCCGTTTTCCCAAGTTTCGCAGCGTTGCTCGACCAGCTACCCGCCAATGCGATCGTGGCGGTCGATATGCCGATCGGCCTGCCTGATTTCTCGCAAAGAGGCGGTCGCGGCCCGGAGGCGCTGGTGCGGCCGCTTCTCGGTGCCCGGCAGTCCAGTGTCTTTGTCATCCCCTCCCGCGCCGCGCTCTACGCCGAGATGGAAGCCTTCACCACGGTCGAAGCCTGGTACGCCGCACATCGCAAGGCCAGCGAGGTGGCCAAGACAACCTCCGATCCGCCGCGTGGCGTCTCGATCCAGGCCTTCGGCATCTTCGCCAAGATCCGCGAGATCGATTCGCTGCTGATCGGCCGGCCCGAATTGCGCAGCCGCGTCTTCGAATCGCATCCGGAAGTCGCCTTCTGCAGGCTGAACGGCGACCGGGCGATGCGCTTGCCGAAGAAGATTAGGGGCAGCGTCAATCCAGCCGGCATGACCGAACGCAAGGCGCTGCTTGTCGGGCATGGTTATGGCCAGGATTTTCTCGACCGGCCGCCGCCGCGCGGTGCAGCCGCCGACGATTTCCTCGATGCCGCGGCGATGATGCTGATTGCCGGCCGCATCGCCAGAGGCGAGGCAATGCCGTTTCCGGATCCGCCGCTCGCCGATCGTTTCGGCATTCCCGTCGCCATCTGGGCCTGAGAATCACGGCCAACGTTTTGGGCGACATGCGTCAGGAGCGTGATCTGAGCGCCTCGTTGAGCGCCCACATATCCTTCTCCTCGGGCGCGGTCTCCAATCCGAGCACGGGAATTTGCTTGCGCAAATGGTCGTGGTGGGTGCGCACGCCATATTCGAGATCGGAAAGGTAAAAACCCCCAAAGGCTTCGGACAGCATGGATTCGTTAGACCATATCGAAAGCTGCACATCCTCGGCCAGCGTGTCGCGGTCGATGCGGTAGGATAGGTAGCGGGCAGCCGCCTGCTCCCTGGTCTCGTCGCGATAGCGGTAGATGGCGCCGCGCAGCAGCGTCTCACCCGTCGACAGCGGGAACTCCTGATAGAACTGCACCGATTCGGGCATGATCGACAGCGCGTTGTTCGGGAAGATGCCATAGTAGATCCAGGCCTTGCGCAGGTGCTCCGGCAAGTGCTTCGCCTCGGGTGCGAGCTTGATGTATTGCGCGACGCTCCAGCGCCGTCCGGCATGCGGGTTGTAGGTGGCAAACGAGCGCGACACGCCGTTGACGAACGGCTCGTCGAAATAGGTCGCGCCGTAAAGATCCTGCAGCGCCGGATGCGCCATGGCGACGTGGTAGCCTTCATTGTCGACGTCGCGCACCGACTTCCAGTTGACCGGCGTCTTTTGGGTCCAGATGCCCCAGGACGGCACCATCTCGGCCACACCGTAATGGGCAATCTCGGCTTCGATCGGCTTCAACAGCTCGGCCACGGATGGCTGAGGGCCACCCTTGCGGAAACGGATGAAGATGAAGCCCATCCAGATTTCGAGCTCGAGCGGCATCAGGCCGAATTCGGTCTTGTCGAGGTCCGGGAAGGAACGCGGGCGGGCAGCACCGCGCAGCGTGCCGTCGAGATTGTAGACCCAGCCATGGAAAGGGCAGACCAGCGCATTCTTGCAAGTGCCCTGGCTGTCGGCGACGACGCGACTGCCGCGGTGGCGGCACATATTGTTGAAGGCACGCACCACGCCATCCTTGCCGCGCACGATCAGCGCCCGCTCGCCAACCACATCCATCGTCAGATAGTCGCCGGCGTTCGGCACGTCCGAGACATGGCCAGCAATCTGCCAGTGGTTGCGGAAGACGTGCTCTTTCTCGAGTTCGAGCAAGGCGTCGGAATGATAACTCCAGCCCGGCAGCCCCCGCCGATCCCAATCGTTGGGGATTGCCACGTCGCGCAGATGCGGGTTCATAAAAGACTCGTTATTTATTGAATACTCGTTCAATAAATAAAGATTTTCCATTGAAATGCAATGGCTTGCGAAAATAAGGCGAATTCCTGACGTGAAATCGCGCGGTATGTGTGAGCCGAACCCGAATGGTCGAGGCTGGGAAAATCCCGGGAAATCCGGACGTTAATCCCCTTACGCTTGTTGAGCGCCCGGCCCTCCGTGGACCTGGAAAGGCGACGTGAATCCGGTGCCGTGGATAGCGGGAAACGAGCGCTGAATGCCACCGGTGCGGCCAGCTACCATGATCAGTTTGCCCCGGAATGGCCGCGGGCCTGGTTTCATGCCGGTTACACAATCGTTAATCCATCATCGTTGGCCCGTTACAAGGTGCGATTAAGTTCGTTTCAACAGGGAAAAGAAGAACACCGAAGGAACCGACGATGCATACGAAAACCCAGATCACCGATAACGACCATCGCCTGCAGGGCCCGCAGCGCAACGACCGGCGCCCGAAGCTGGCGCTGCGCCAGCGCGCCAGTGATCATCCGATGGCGATGTTCATGCTGCTGGCCGCCACCGCATTTGCCGGCATGGCGTTCACGCCGACGGTCGGTCCGGCCTTCGCCTCGCTGAACCCGCCGGCCAACCTCATCGACGGCGCGACGACCACGACCAAGACGGCGCGCCTGCCGATCCCGGACATCGATTTTGCCTGCAAGGGTCAGGCCTGGGGCGCCGAGAGCCTGGACTGCCTGCGCGCCATCGCTGCCCAGTCAGGCAGGGCCCGGCCGGTCCGTATGATCGCCAATGCAGCCCCGCTGGCCGACACGCCGAACGTTTTTTGATCTTTTCGCGAGCGCCCTCCAGCACTCCAGTCAGGCTCCCGCCGCAATGTCGGCCGGGAGCCTTTTTTCTTCCTTTTTGTCTCTCTGAGAGTCTAGCCGCCCGAAGCCGCCTGCTCGGCAATGGCCGAAAGCACGCCGCGCACGTCCAGCGTGCTGAACGGTTTTTCCAGGATTTGCGGCCGCTGCGGCGCCGGCAGCGCCTCGATCTCGCCTTTCGCGCCGATCAGGTCGCCGGTGACCAGCACGAAGCGCCGCGCCAGATCCGGCATTTCGGCAAGCAGCTCGCGATAGGCGGCTATGCCGCTGGTGCCGGGCATGCGCAAATCGGAAAACACGATGTCAGGCTGTATGTGGCCGCTCAGGGTCGCGGCGGCCGAGACCCAGGCCGGCACGATCCGCGACTTGATGCCCATCAGCTCCAGGATGTCGGAGAGCGACGCCGCGACATCCGGCTCATCGTCTATGATCAGCGCGTGACGCAAGCCGCTCGACCGCGACGGACTGTCGCCGGCGGCGGCCGCGCCGGCGGAGATCGCCGGCAGCTGCACGACAAAACGCGCGCCCCTCGGCAAAACCTCCTCGAACCAGATATTGCCATTGTGCCGCTCGATGATCGATTTGGAGATCGACAGGCCGATGCCGGTGCCGACGCCGACCGGCTTGGTGGTGAAATAGGATTCGAATATGCGTGAGCGTATCGCTTCCGGCACGCCCGGCCCGTTGTCCTCGACCGAGAATCCGGGGTTGCCGCGGTCGCTGCGAAACGTCCGGACCTTGATCCGCCGATCGCCGGCAATGCCGGCCAAGGCGTGCTGGCTGTTGATGAGGAAGTTGGCTGCCACCTGCGTCACGTGGTCGGCATCCGCCATGGCCAGCAGCGGGCCGCCGGCGAAATCGGTATCGATGATGATGCCGCTTGATCGCGCGCCATAGGCGGTCACTTCGAGTGCCGCGCGGATCACCTGATTGAGGTCGGTCTCGGCCTGTGCCGTCGGGTGCAGGCGGACCATCGACAGGAAGCTTTTGACGATACGGCCGCAGCGCTCGGCAGCGGCGCGCACCTTTTCGGCGCGCACCTTGGTCTGCGGATCGGCGGCGAATTCATGCAGCAGCGTCGACTGGGCGACGACCACGGCCAGCGGGTTGTTGAGCTCGTGCGAAACGCCGGCAAGCAGCGAGCCCATCGCCGCCATCTTCTCGTTCTGGTGCAGTTTTTCGCGCTGGCGGTTGATTTCCTCCTCGGCGCGCAATCTGTCGCGCAGGTCGCGGATGGAGCCGAAGATCAGATGGCGATCCGCGACCCGCATCTCGGTTGCCGTCAGTTCGATCGGAAAAACCTCGCCGGCGGCGTTCTGGGTGACCGTTTCGAGCCGTTGGCCGACCATCGGCGCGCCGCGGCCCGACATGTATTCGGCGCCCGACGCATAGCCCTTGCGGTAATATTCCGGCACGACCGTATCGAGCAGGTCCTTGCCGAGGATGTCGCTGCGCTGATAGCCGAACATCTTCTCGGCAGCCGGATTGAATTCGATAATCGAGCCGGTCTCGTCGATGACGATGATGGCGTCGAGCGAGGCCTGCAGCATGGTGCGGCGAATGACTTCGCTGGCATGCGCGTCGGAGGGCGACCGTTCGATGGCATCGCCGATGGCGAGTGCCACGATGTGCAGCGCCGCCTCTTCCTCATCCGTCCATTCGCGTTCGTTGACGCAGTCGTTGACCGCCAGCGTGCCCCACAGGTTACCGTGCGAAAAGACCGACACCGACAGGAACGACTTGATATTCTGCTTTTCGAAATCGGTCCGCAGAAAGCCTTCGAGATCGCGTGTGTGCCCGGCGAAGATCTTGCCTTGGCGTTCGTCTTCCGCCAGCTGTTCCAGCAACGGGTCCGAATCGACGACCGACTGCATGATCACCGTAGGTGACGCCAGTTCGCCGCCAAACCGGGGGGCGATCCAATAAGCGGCGACCGACTGGGCGAAGCCCTGGCCGGGCAGCTCGCGCAGGCGAAACAGGATGCCACGGTGACAATCCATGGCTTCGCAGAGCGTTTGGAGGATACCCTCCATCTCGTGCTGCCAGTCGCCGGCTTGGCGCAGCCGGCGAACCACATGCACGGCCGCCATCGCCGCGCCCTGTATTTCCGCCCGTGCTGTTTCAGCGGTCATGGTCAGCCGTCATTTCCTGGCCGTGGCTTGCTCAAGCCGCCGGGCCTTAGTTATTTTCGCCGGCCGGCAGCGAGAAGATATAGCCTTCGCCGCGCACCGTGCGCAGGAATTTCGGATTGGCCGGGTCCGCTTCGATCTTCTTTCTCAGCCGCATGATGCGGATGTCGACGGCGCGGGACGATTCCGGGTCCTCGACGAAACCGATCGCCTCGGAGATCGCCGCCCGCGTCAACAGCCGGTTGGCGCGCGTCAGGAACACCTCCAGCACGTCGAACTCGCTCTTGGCCATGTTGATGACCGCGCCGTTGGCACCGGTGACGAGCCTGCCGTCGAGATCGGCGTGAAAGGGTCCGAAGCTCACGGACCGGCGTCCGCCGGATGTTTCGGCCTTGGCCTTTTGTGGCTCGGTCGGCTCCGGAACGCGGCGCAGCACGCTGCGCACCCTGGCCAGCACTTCGCGCAATTCGTAGGGCTTGACGATGTAGTCGTCGGCGCCGAGCTCCAGTCCCACGATGCGGTCGAGCGCGGTACCGGCGGCGGTCGCATAGATAATGCCGATCGGCATTTTCGACCGCATCCAGCGGCCGAGCGACAAGCCGTCCTCGCCCGGCATGGCGATGTCGAGAATGGCCAGATGGAAGGACTGCGTTTCCAAAAGGTCTCGCGCCGCCGCCGCACTTTCGGCCGTGGCCACATCATAGCCGCTGGCGCCGAGATACTCGGCGACCGCGTCCCTCAGGTCGGGCTCGTCCTCGACAATGACAATTCGTGCCCGCACGATGCTTTCGCTCCCGCTTTCAGCGGAAAGTAGATTGGGTATAAACATGATGTCCAGCACTCTTCTTGGGTTGCCGTATGCGGGGTAGAAAAACATGGCTGCACGATCCGTCATCGCGCTTGTTTCCGTCGCTGAAGTAATTGCGACCGATCTCGCCGATCATCTCAAGCGACGCGGTCATGACGTCCGCGCGGCGCGACGGCCGTGGGAAGCCGAATCGCTGCTTTCGGAAAAGGGCATCGATGTCGTGGTTGTCGGCGACAGCGTCAGCCAGGCGGAGGGGCGCGACCTGCTCAGGCGCCATGGCGGCGAAGGTGGACCGGATTTCATCCTGATCTGCCGCCCGGCCGATCTGGTCGACAAGGTGCTGGCGCTCGAGCTCGGCGCCGCCGACGTCGTCGAAAGCCCGCTCAATGTCAGGGAGCTCGCCGCCCGCGTCGGCGGCCTTCTGGCGCGGCGCGGCAGGAGCGCCGGAGAATTGATCGTGCTGGAGAACGCGACCGTCGATCTTCGATCGGCCATCGTCATGCACCGCTCGGGCACGGAAGAACAGCTTTCGCCCGGGCAGGTGGCGCTGCTCAGGCTGTTCCTGGCCAGCCCGCGCAAGGTGCTGACGCGCGACGACATCATCGCCGCCGCGCCCGCCGAAAATGCCGAAGCCTTCGACCGGTCGATCGATTCGCGCATCGTGCGGCTGCGCCGCAAGCTCGATACCGAAACCATCACCACCATACGGGGTGCGGGTTACCGGTTCGATCCGCCGACGCAATTCGCCGATTGAATGCAGGACAGCCACCCTTTTGTTTTGAGCATCGGATTTTCCCAAAACCGGTTTCCACTTTTGGGGTCCGATGCTCTTTCCTCAGCGCACCACGAGAAGCGACGGGCCTGACGGCATTTCACTGTTCGTGCTGAACTCGCCGGCATGGGCACGTTCCTTCAGCAGCACGGTGGCGAGGCCGGCAATGCCGAGCAGGCCCTGCACGTAGAGCAGGGCAGAAAGCACGGAAGCGGCGAATTTCGTTTTCATCCTGTTCGTTCCTCAAAATTGGGATTTGCGGGCGCTTCAGGGGAACCCCCGAAGCGCCCGCGCCGCCAGCGGAGCCCCCCGTTGCGGCGCGGGCCTTCGGTCCTCTCGGCAGCAAGTTGCCGGAGGCGCCGCGCATCCTCAACAGCCCGAAGCCGCCCCCGCCAGAGGGCCTTGAGCCGGTCGATGCGCAGGCTGGAAACTATCCAGACCAATTTAGACCGTAGCGAAAACAGTGTTGGCTTCCGATCGTTCGGTGCCGGCTGTTTTCGTTAGGTCAACTTTGCCCGTGTGCTGTATCCGGATCATGCCGCCGAGGCCGCGCTTTGTTGCAGCTCGGTTTCGGAGTCAGGTGAATTCCTCTCAAACGAAAGGCAACCGCGTATTCGTGCCGCGGCTCGGCCGATCTCCTTGTGAAAAGCCGATCCCTTTTTGCAAACATTGCACCGTCCTAATTGTATCGCGCGACTGGAAGCCGCTTTGCGCGGACTCTTTTTGTTAGCCAGAGGAAACACAATCGAAACAGAAACGCGCATCTAGCGAAATCGGCGCGAAACATGACGCCCCGATAAGCCGGTTATCGAATTGGAGCCGGCCCCGGCCGGCAGAATAGGGGAGACATCATGTACACTGCCATTTCCGCCAAGCTCATCAACGTCACCGCCGCAATCATCACCGGTGCTGCCTTGCTTTTCGGGGCCGGCAGCGGCGCAGCCCACGCCGCCGCCAACAAGATCGTTGCGCGTGTGTCGCTGTCGCAGCAGACAATGGAAATACTGGTCGACGGCCGGCCGACATTCGCCTGGAAAGGCTCGACCGGCGACAGGACGCACGTCACGCCCACCGGTTCGTTCAAGCCGACCCGCATGCATGAAATGTGGTATTCGAAGAAATACGACAACGCCCCGATGCCGCATTCGGTGTTCTTCAGCGGCGGCTACGCCGTACATGCGACAAGCGCCATCAAGCGCCTCGGCCAGCCGGCCTCGCATGGCTGCGTGCGTCTGCATCCGGACAATGCCGCCGATTTCTACCAGCTCGTCGAGGTCTTCGGCCCGACCAACACCAGCATCGTCATCGTCAAGTGAGCGATGCTTCTCTCGTCGCTCCCAAAAAAGGCCGGAAATCCGGCCTTCCTTATTAGCATAATATTAGTACAATCTAATCGGGCATCACCGGCATCAGCTTCGGATCCGGCTTTTCGGCGTGATGCGGCAGGTCTTTGCTGGCGATGAAGGTGTAGAACATCGGCACCACGAACAGCGTGAACATGGTTCCGACCAGGATGCCGGTGAAGATCACCAAGCCCATCGAATAGCGTGCCGCGGCACCGGCGCCGCTGGAGATGATCAGCGGCACCACGCCAAGCGCCATCGCCGCCGTCGTCATCAGGATCGGCCGCAGCCGCACCTTGGCCGAGGCGATGATCGCGTCGCGCCGCCGCATGCCGTGCATTTCACGCTGCTGGTTGGCGAACTCGACCAGAAGGATGCCATGCTTGGTGATCAGGCCGATCAGCGTGATCAAGCCGACCTGCGTGTAGATGTTGAGCGTGCCGAGCCCGACATTAAGCGGCACGATCGCGCCGAAGATCGACAGCGGCACCGCCATCATGATGATCAGCGGGTCGCGGAAGCTTTCGAACTGCGCCGCCAGCACCAGATAGATGACCAGCACCGCCGCCGCGAAAGCGATGATGATCGTGTAGCCCTGTTCCTTCTCCTGCCGCGATTGACCGGTATAGTCGATGAAGAAGGTGTCGGGCAGGCTTTGCTTGGCAATGTCCTCGATCGCCTGTAGCCCATCCCCGGTAGTGATGCCGGGCCGCGGCAAGGCAGAGATCGTCGCGGAGTTGAGCTGGTTGAACTGCTCGATGGCGGCCGGCGACGCGTTGGTCGAGATCTTCACCACCGCCGAAAGCGGCACCATCTCGCCCGACACGCTACGCACAAAATACTCGCCCAGCTTTTCAGGGTTGTCGCGGAATTGCTGCGGCACCTGCGGAATGATGTCGTAGCTGTTGGATTCGCGGTCGAATTGCGCCACTTCGGCGCCACCGACCAAAAGCGTCAGCGTTCGGCCGATGTCGGCGATCGGCAGGTTGAGCGCGGCGGCGCGATCGCGGTCGATCGTCACCGTCACTTGCGGCGCGTCGAATGTCATCGAATTCTGCACGACGATAAAGCGGCCGGAGGCCTGCGCCTTGTTCTTTATGTCTTCGGCCGCCTCGTACACCTGGGAGGCGTCGCCGGTCGAGCGCACGACCATGGTGATCGGCAGGCCACCGCCGGAGCCGGGCAGCGTCGGCGGTGCGAAAACGAAAGCTTCGACGCCGGCCACCTTGCTGAGGCGGCCCGTGATGTCTTGCTGGATTTCCTTCGAGCTGCGCGCGCGGTCGGCCCAGTCCTTGAACGCAAAGCCGACGAAGGCGCTGTTCGTCTGGCCGCCGCCGAAGGCGACCGCCGAGAACTGTGCCCGCGTCTCAGGCAGATCCTTGACCAGGCCGAGTATCTGATTGACGTAGGTCTCCGTATAGTCCGACGTCGCATAGCGCGGCGCGGTCACCAGCGAAAGCAAGAACCCCTGGTCTTCTTCCGGCGCCAGCTCGCTCGAGGTCTTGGTGAACATGAAACCGGTCGTGGCGACCAGCGCCAGGACGATCATCAGCGTCACCGGGCGATATTTCAACGAGCCGGTGACGAGCCGCTCATAGATGTGTTCGACGCGCCCGAACGTATTGTCGACAACGCGCTGGAAGCGGCTGTGCGAGCCGGCCGTCAAGATACGTGCCGACATCATCGGTGTGATGGTGAGGGCGACGACACCCGACAGCACCACAGAGCCGGCAAGCGTCACCGCGAATTCGCGAAACAATGCGCCGGTCAGGCCGCCGGTGAAGGCCAGCGGCGCGAACACGGCGGCCAGTGTAATCGTCATGGCGACGACGGCGGACGAGATCTCGCGCATGCCGTTGAAGGCCGCCTGCATCGGCGACAAACCATCTTCCTCCATGTGGCGGTGGATATTTTCCACCACCACGATGGCGTCGTCGACGACGAGCCCGATCGCCAGCACCATGGCCAGCAACGACAACAGGTTGATCGAATAGCCCACCGAAAACAGCAGGAAACAGACGCCGATCAGCGACAGCGGAATGGTCACGATCGGCATCAGCACCGAGCGGAACGAGCCGAGGAAGAGCAGGATGACGACGATGACGATGGCGACCGCCTCGCCGATGGTCTTGAACACCTCCTCGATCGACGCACTGATCTGCTCGGTTGAATCGTAGACGATCTCTATCGTCATACCGAGCGGCAGCGTCTCCTGGATGGTCGGCACGATCTTGTGGATTGCCGCCGCAGTGGTCAGCGGATTAGCGGCCGGCGTCGGGAAAATGGCGAGAAAGATGCCGGGCTTGCCGTTGAAGCTCACCCTGGTGTCGGTGTTCGCCGCGGCGAGCTCGACGCGCGCCACGTCGCGCAATCTCACCACATTGCCGTCCTTCGAACGGAGCGGAAGGGCGGCGAAAGCCTCCGGCGTCTGCAGCGTCGAGCGCACGGTGATCGAGGAAGCCACATACTCGTTTTCGGTATCGCCGGGCGCGGAGAGGAAATTCGATGCGTTGATGGCGGTCAGCACTTCCGCCGCCGTCACGCCGCGCGCCGCCAGCTTGATCGGGTCGATCCAGACGCGCATCGAATATTCGGCGGCGCCGAATATCTGCACGTCGGCGACACCTTCGACCGTAGACATGCGTGGCCGCACGACGCGCTCGATATATTCGGTGAGCTGTTCCGGCGTCATGTTCGGGTTCTGCATCGAGATGTACATCATCGCGAACTGCTGGCCGGTGCCCTTGATGATCACCGGGTCTTTGGCGTCGTCCGGCAGGTCGCCGCGCACGCCTTGTACCTTCGACAGGACTTCGTTCAGCGCGACGTCGGGGTCGGAACCGAGTTTCATCTGCACCGTCACGGTGCTGGATGACGGCCGGCTCGCCGACGTGACATAATCGATGTTTTCGGTCGAGGCGACGGCACGCGCGATCGGAGCGGAAATGAACCCCTGGATCAGGTCGGCGCTGGCGCCGGGATAGGCCGTGGTGATCGTGATGGCCGTTTCTTCAACTTCTGGATATTGCCGGATCGAAAGGTTGAAGATGCCCTGGAAACCAAGAAGCAGGATCATCATAGCGAGCACGGTCGAAAGGACCGGGCGGCGGATGAAGAGGTCGGAAAAGCTCATTACTGGGCTGCCTGCTGGTTTGCCGGCTTGGTCGGGTCGATCGTGTTGTCGACGGCAACGGACATGCCGTTCGAGAGCCGGTTCTGGCCGGCGGTAACGACTTCGTCGCCTGGCGCGATGCCTTGCAGTATCTCGACCAGGCCGGCGTTGCGGCGGCCTGGCTTGACGAACACCTGAGCGAGCACGAGCTGCGGCTTCTGTTCTTCCGCTGTCGGTTTGGCCGGGGTAGCAGCCGGCTTTTCTTCGGGTTTTGCCGCGGGCGCTTCGGCAGCGGGCTTGGCAGCATCTGCGGCGGGCTTTTCTTCCGGCTTTGCCTCGGGAGCCGCGCCGTTGGTTTCGGCGGATTTGGCCGGGCGCACCACGAAGACGAAGTCACCGTACAGGCTTGAGGTCAGGGCGGTCTGCGGCAGCGCCAGCACGTTCTTGTCCTCGGGCAGTTCGACGCGCACCTGGACGAACTGGCCGGGCGTCAGCTTGCCTTCCGGATTGGCGACCTCCGCCCTCACCGTCACCAGCCGGCTCGTCGGATCGATCTTCGGATCGATACCGCGAATGCTGCCGGCGAACGGCATGTCGCCGCCGCCAATGCCCAGCCGCACCGTCTGTCCGATCTTCAGCTGCGGAAGCTGCTGCTCCGGAACCGTAAAATCGACACGCATCGTATCCATGTCCTGCAAGGTCACCACGGCGGTACCAGGTGTGAGATACTGGCCAAGGTCGATTTTCGGAATACCCACGGTGCCCTTGAAAGGAGCCGTTAGCTGCTTTTGATCGAGCACCGCTTGCAGCTTGTTTACCTGCGCGGCGGAGACCGACGCCGCTGCCTGCGCCGTGTCGAGTGTAGCGTCGGTGCCGACGCCGCGCTTCTGCAGCTCAAGAGCGCGCGTCAGCGTCGTCTGGTCGGATGTGGCTTGCGCCTTTGACGCCACGAGGTCGGCTCGCTCGACGGCATCGTCGAGCTGCAGCAGCACGGCGTTGGCGGCGACCTTCTGATTGGCATGGAAAAGGATGTCCTTGACGATGCCCGCAGTTTCGACCGTCAGGTCGACGCCGCGTACGGCACTGACCGTACCGATCGCCTCGATGCCAGGCGTCCAGGACATCGGTTTGACGATGACCGTCGACACGGTCGCGGCCGGCGGCTTCATGGTGGCGAAAAACTGTTTGATCGCATTGTCGCGAAACAGGTTGAAGCCGACGATGCCGCCGCAGACCAGCACGAGCAGAATGAAGGCGATGATGAAGCGCTTGATCACGAACAGTCCCCTCGGCCACGGCCCAGCATAACGGTCGGATGACCGGAACACATACCTGTGACTGGTCCCAATTTCAAATGACGGCGATCTTACTGTACCGTCTGGACGGTCTTGTCAATTCCGCCTAAGCTAATGAATGGGGAACGAATGATGAAGGTCCGCAGAGCAAATTCGCGCGAGAAAATTCTCGCCGCCGCCGCCGACGTGGCGCGCGAGACGGGTCCTGGCAGCCTGTCGCTGGATGCGGTCGCCAGCCGTGCCGGCGTGTCGAAAGGCGGCCTCCTCTACAATTTTCCGACCAAGGCGAAGCTGATGCAGGCGCTGGTCGAGGACTACCTGCGCGAGTTCCAACAGGCGCTGGAGTCCGCTCGCACGAGCGGCGTCAGCGGCGAAAGCCCGCTTGCAGCCTATGTCAGGCTTTCGGCCGATCGTGCCGAGGAGTCGAAACCGTCGGCCTCCTGGATCTTTTCGGCGATCGCCGAAGATCCTGATTTCCTGACGCCGATAAAATCGTTCAGGCGGCAGGTTTTCGAGCGGCTGAAGGGCGAGACGCCGGACCTCAAGGCGCTGCTGGTCTGCTATCTCGCCATCGAAGGGCTTCGCAGCATGAACCTGTTCGGTTCGGATATTCTCTCCGCCGATGAGCGCCGGCTGCTGATATCGTCCCTGCTGGAGATCGCGGGATAGGCGAGGGTTGCCTTCGCCGGGGTTCAGTTGCTCCGACTGTCGGGACGTCAGTTTGCTTCGATTGCCCCGTTTGCGTCACCTCAACCTGCCCTGCCGTCACACAGGCTTCATTGTGCGGACATAGCGTCCTCCCATTCTTTGCTGCAATGCACGAGGAGTGGGGTATGGTCGATATTGTTTCAAGCGAAGCAGGAATTCCAAGGCCGGAGCATCCGCTCGACCGGCCGAACAGCACCGGCAAATGGTTTCTGCCGGCCTTTGCCGTCATCGTCCTGGGCGGCCTTGCCTATGTCGGCTACGCACTCAGCCAGGACCTGACCAGCACCGTCGCGGTGCCGTGGATCCTGCTTGGCCTGGCGCTGCTGATCGCGCTCGGCTTCGAATTCGTCAACGGTTTTCACGACACCGCCAATGCGGTGGCAACGGTGATCTACACGCATTCCATGCCGGCCGAGCTTGCGGTGATGTGGTCCGGCTTCTTCAACTTCCTCGGCGTGCTCACCGCCAGCGGGGCGGTCGCCTTCGGCATCATTTCGCTGCTGCCGGTCGAGCTGATCCTTCAGGTCGGATCGAGCTCGGGACTGGCCATGGTCTTCGCGCTGCTGGTCGCGGCGATCATGTGGAACCTCGGCACCTGGTATCTCGGCCTGCCTGCCTCAAGCTCGCACACACTGATCGGCTCGATCATCGGCGTCGGACTTGCCAATCAGTTTACGGCTCCGGCCGGCTCCATCACCAGCGGCATCGACTGGTCGCAGGCGTCCAATGTCGGCCTGTCGCTTCTGATCTCACCGCTGGTCGGGTTCGGCCTGGCTGCGCTGCTGCTTCTGGTGATGAAGCTGCTGGTCAGGAACCGCGAGCTCTACGAAGCGCCTAAGTCGAGCGCCCCGCCGCCGCTGTGGATCCGGGCGTTGCTTATCTTCACCTGCACCGGCGTCAGCTTTGCCCACGGCTCCAATGACGGGCAAAAGGGCATGGGCCTCATCATGCTCATCCTGATCGGCGTAGTGCCGACCGCCTTCGCGCTGAACCGCACGCCCGATATCAACTATCTCGAAGCCTATAAGTCGGCGGCGACTGAGGTCGAGACCGTGCTCGGCAAATACGTCAAGCCCGGCGTCGCCGTGACCGACGCTGCCACAGCGGTCGGCGACGCCGTCCGTACCAAGACCTGGAAGGACGAGACCACGCCTGCCCTGCAGAGCTTCATCCACGACACCAGCGCCATGTTGTCGCCCTATCCGTCCGTGGAAAAGCTGCCGACAACTCTGGTCAGCAACGCCCGCAACAACATCTATCTTATCGGTGAAGCGCTGAAGCTGATCGACAAGAAGAAGCTGTTGCCGATGGAGGCAGACGACCTGAAGGCGGTGACGATCTATCACAAGGCGGTCGACAACGCGACGAAGTTCATCCCGCTCTGGGTCAAGGTCGCCATCGCGCTGGCGCTCGGCCTCGGCACGATGGTCGGCTGGAAGCGCATCGTCGTCACTGTCGGCGAGAAGATCGGCAAAAGCCATCTGACCTACGGTCAGGGTGCGTCCGCCGAGCTTGTCGCCATGGCGACGATCGCATCGGCCGACTGTCTCGGCCTGCCGGTCTCGACCACCCATGTCCTGTCCTCGGGCGTTGCCGGCACCATGGCGGCGAACGGCTCGGGCCTGCAATGGGCGACGGTGCGCAACATGCTGATGGCCTGGATACTGACCCTTCCGGTCTCCATCTGTCTTGCCTTCGTGTTGTTCGCCATCTTCCGCCAGGTGTTCTGAGCGGGGACAGGGCTTGACCAGAATGTCGCGGCGCCGGCTCCGGCGCCTCCCGGATCACCTGAACGCGCTTTGTTTCGGCGGCGGCCATGAATGACGCATCGCATCTGACATTGCTTGCCGCGGACGACCAGCATCATGCTCCCGGGTTGGTCTGGGCTTATCATGCCGCTCCCGGCAAAGCTCCCGAACCGCTGGCGCCCAGAGACATAGAGGCCGCACTGGCATCACCGGACGGCTGGGTCTGGCTGCATGTCGACCTTGTCGACCGGCGCGCCCATTCCTGGGTCAGCCATGCCTGCGCGCTGCCGGCGTCGGCTCATGCAATCCTCGAAGGGCACGAGGACAGCCTGGTGCTGGCCATGAGAACGGCGTCGTCCACGGCATTTCGGCCGACCTGCATGGCGAGATCGCCCATCAGTCGACGACGATCGGCAGATTGCATTTTGCGGTCTCGGAGCGGCTGCTGGTAACCGGCCGGCGCCATCCGCTGGCGGCGGTGGAGGAAGTGCACACCGCGCTTGCCGCAGGGCTGCGGCCGGCCACAGCATTCGAGCTGTTCGAGACGCTGGTCATGGCCTTTTGCAAAACCGCCAGCCTGCGGCTCGCCGCGGCGACGAAGCGGCTCGATGCGGTCGAGGACCATCTCGTGACCGAGCGGCTTGCCGATGAAAGGCGGCAACTAAAGGATGTGCGCCGGCTTGCCGTGTCCCTGCATCGGCCGATCTCGGCCTTGGCAGCGCTTTTCCAGGACGAGGACCGCTCCGCCTGGAACCTCTCCGCCGGCGCACATGCCGTTTTGCGCCGGCTTGCCGTCCGCCTGGAGCGGCTCGACCGCGAGGTCGTCATGATCAACGACCGGGCAAGGCTGCTGCAGGAGGAGCTTGCAGCCGAGCTCGCCGACGAATCCAATCGCAGCCTGAAGGCGCTGGCAGTGATGAGTGCGCTGCTTCTGCCGGGCACGCTGATCGTCGGCATATTCGGCATGAACACTGGTGGGCTGCCATTCTCCGAGGCTCCCAGCGGCTTCATCCTGGCGATGCTCCTCGCAGTCGGTGCGACCGGCCTGTTCTACTGGCTTTTGCTGCGCGCCGGCGCCAATCTGCGGTTCTGAGCCCGATTAACAGTGGCGTTCGTTCGATTGCATGCAAAGTACAGGCTGACACGTTGAAACCACGCATCGCGCTTTCCGAAAATCGGTTTCCGATTTTCGGACTGATGCGCTAGAGCCTATGAGATTGAACCGAGCTGCCGCCTCTAATCCGGAAAGGCTCCAGACGCCGCCCATGCCCCATCTTCCCGACCATCTTCTCGCCGGCTACCGCAGTTTCATGAGCGGCCGCTATCTCACCGAAAGCGGGCGTTATCGCTCGCTGGCGCGGGAGGGCCAGGCACCGGAAACGATGATCGTCGCCTGCTGCGATTCCCGGGCCGCGCCCGAAGCGATCTTCGATGCCGGGCCCGGCGAGCTGTTCGTGCTGCGCAATGTCGGCAATCTGGTGCCGCCCTATGCGCCCGACGATCAGTTCCACTCGACATCGGCGGCGCTCGAATTTGCCGTGCAGAGCCTCAAGGTCAAGAACATCGTGGTGATGGGCCACGGCCGCTGCGGCGGCATCCGCGCGGCACTCGACACCACGGCGGCACCCTTGTCGCCGGGCGATTTCATCGGCAAATGGATGAGCCTGATCGCGCCGGCGGCCGAGACCGTATCGTCCAGCACCTTCATGACCGCGACCGAGCGCCAGACGGCGCTGGAGCGCATCTCGATCCGCTATTCCATAGCCAATCTGCGCACCTTCCCTTGTGTTTCGATCCTCGAAGGCAAGGGGCGGCTGTCGCTGCACGGTGCCTGGTTCGATATTTCGACCGGCGAGCTTTGGGTGATGAACAAGGACACCGGCGATTTCGAGCGGCCGGAGACGGAGTAGGAGACTAGGCATGGTGCGAGCTCGGTTCGCGTTCGCGGCGGCGGCACTGCTGTGCTCAGCAAATGTCGCCCGCGCCGACGATAGCGCGATCATCGACCGCTGGTATTCGGCACTGCTGGTCGCCGACCGCACCGAATTGTCGGACCTGCTTGCCGATAACGTGCGCATCAAGCTCGACGACCTCGGCGTCGTGCAAAGCAAGCAGGAATTCATCGCCTCGATCGCTGAGTGGCAAGGCGCCGTCGCCGGGGCCGAAATCCGCCACCGGATCGAGAAATCCGAGGGCGGCGTCACCACTGTGATCGCCTGCTATGATTTTCCCAGCAACGACATGCTGATGCAGGAGACCTTTGCAGTCGCCAACGACCAAATCACCGCCAGTTCGCAAGCCGCGATCGCCGAAAATTGCGACGGTTACTGACGAAATTTTCGTCCAGGTTATTGAGGACGGGCGCTGGAATTGCCGGTGTTATTTCGCGTCTAAAAAGTGCACTGTCACCGTAATTCTTACCTAAAACGATATAGACGACACGATTGCTCTAGCAACGTCCAATTCTTCTAGATAATATGCATCACCAAGACATAGATATGTCATAAATACAAAATCAATTCCGTTTGACATATACCATGCAGATAACAATTGGTCGGTGGTTTCTGACAATACACCAACAGAGATTATGCCTTCAGACTCATGTTGCGTGATATGTCTTACATCTATAGAACTATTATGACAAAACTGAATCATAAATGTTCTCAGAACATCAGCATCTGCGTTTGGTTTTTCCCCGCTACGATACTTCGCAATTGAGAACTGAATCGCGCCGCAGCCGTCCGTTTCTTTGGCTAAGGTAGGTGGCGATCCCTCAGGAAGATCGCCGGCTATGTCTACCCATCCGGCAGGCAGGTCGAAGGTGAGGCCATGGAATTCTACTCTCATTAAGGTTCCCTTGGATCGGGTGTCAGGTCGGATTCCAGGAATTCCGGTGAACAGTGCACCTTTTGCTGCACGGCGCGTGAGTGGGCATCCTCAGGGTCGCATACGAGTGGAAGCCTCAGTCAAGGGAAAATGCAGGCTACAAGATAATAATCTTGGTGGGCATAGAATTCGGCTCGAATGATAACTCACGGCACCATGTGCGCACGCTTTCAGCGCTAACCGGGCGCTGTTGCATGGAACCGGCCGGCGCCTTACATCGGTGACGATCCACCTCCTCCCGCCACTCAGCGAAAGTTTGCCCATGCCGTCCGCCATCGACCTCGCCGCCCATCCGCTGACTGCGTGGCAAGGGCCGCTCGGCCTGCCCGATTTCACGCGCATCGGCGACGGTGATTTTTCTCCGGTGTTCGATGCGACCCTGAAGGCGCATGAGGCCGAGATCGAGGCGATTGCCGGCAACACCGGGACGCCGACCATCGAGAATACACTTGCTGCGCTCGAGCTTGCCGGCGAGGCCCTTGACCGTGTGTCGTCGATCTTCTGGTGCCGCGCCGGCGCCCACACCAATGAGGCGATCCAGGCGTTGGAGCGCGACATCTCGCCAAAAATGTCGCGGCATTTCTCGGCGATTTCGATGAACGAGCGGCTGTTTGCCCGTATCGACGGTCTCTATCAGCGCCGCGAGGCTTTGAAGCTCGATGCCGAAACGCTGCGTGTGCTGGAAAAGACCTGGAAAAACTTCGTCCGCTCCGGCGCCAGGCTCGATGCCGACGGCAAGAAGCGGCTTGCGTCGATCAACGAAGAATTATCGTCGCTCGGCACCACCTTCGGCCAGAACGTGCTTGCCGATGAGCGCGACTGGGCGCTGTTCCTCGACGAAGCAGACCTAGCCGGCCTGCCGGAGTTCCTGAAAAGCTCGATGGCCGAAGCCGCCGAGATGCGCGGCCAGAAAGGCCGCTACGCCGTCACTCTGTCGCGCTCGATCTACGAGCCGTTCTCGACCTTCTCCGAACGCCGCGACCTGCGCGAGACAGCGTTCCGCGCCTTCATCATGCGCGGCCAGAATGGCGGCGCCACCGACAACACCGAAGTGGTGCGCGACATGCTGCGCCTGCGCGCCGAGAAGGCGAAGCTGCTCGGTTATGCTTCCTACGCCGCATTGAAGCTCGACGACACCATGGCAAAGACGCCGGAGGCGGTGCACACGCTGCTCGATCCGGTCTGGGAAAAAGCGGTGGAAAAGGCCGCAAGCGATCAGGCCGAATTGCGGCGGCTGGCGGCCGAGGCTGGCAGCAACGAGAAATTCGCCGCCTGGGACTGGCGCTTCTATCAGGAGAAGCTGCGCGCAGAGAAATTCGCCTTCGACGAGGCCGAGCTGAAGCCGTATCTGCAGCTCGATCACATCATCGACGCCTGTTTCGACGTGGCGACACGATTGTTCGGCATTTCTTTCGAGGAGAAGAAGGGCATTGCCGCCTGGCACCCGGACGCTCGCGTTTTCGTGGTGAAGAATGCCGACGGCAGCGAGCGCGGCCTGTTCCTCGCCGATTATTTCGCGCGGCCGTCAAAGCGCTCCGGCGCCTGGATGAGTGCGCTGAAATCCGGCTACAAGCTTGGCCCTGGGTCGAAGCCGGTCATCTACAACATCATGAACTTCGCCAAGCCGCCGGCCGGCCAGGCAGCCTTGCTGTCGGTTGATGAAGCCAAGACCCTGTTCCACGAATTCGGTCATGCCCTGCACGGCATGCTGACCGACGTCACTTGGCCCTCGGTCGCGGGCACGTCGGTCAGCCGCGATTTCGTCGAACTGCCCTCGCAGCTTTACGAGCACTGGCTGACGGTGCCGGCGGTGCTGGAAAAACATGCGCTGCATGTCAAGACCGGCATGCCGATGCCAAAGGCGCTGGTCGACAAAATGCTGGCGGCGCGCACCTTCGGTGCCGGTTTCGCCACGGTCGAGTTCACGGCCTCGGCGTTGGTCGACATGGCCTATCACGCGCGGCCGGACGCGGCGGATCAGCCGCTTCGTTTCGAAGCCGAAACGCTCGAAAAGCTCAACATGCCCGACACCATCGCCATGCGTCACCGCACCCCGCATTTCGGCCACATCTTTGCCGGCGATGGCTATTCGGCCGGCTATTATTCATACATGTGGTCGGAAGTGCTTGACGCCGACGCCTTCGCCGCCTTCGAGGAGACGGGCGATCCCTTCAACCCGGCGCTGGCCGAGCGGCTGCGCAAGAACATCTACGCCGCCGGCGGCTCAAAGGACCCGGAAGAACTCTACACCGCCTTCCGCGGCAAGATGCCTTCACCGGAAGCGATGATGGCCAAGCGCGGGCTGGTCTAAGACTTGCCCGTCCCAGCGAAATCCGAAGGTTCTGTCATGACAGACCCCGATCCCGAGTAATGCCTTTTCGTCGCCCGTCGGGTACGTGCTGGCGCCTGATCCGGTACCTCCGGGGCCGGCTCGGCGTCACCGGCTGCGGCCGTCTCGTTGAGGAAGCCGGCAATCCGCTCCGCCGTCTCCGTCGTGGCAAAGGAGAGCAATCGGCCGCGATGAACCACGGGCTCGCCACTCTCATTGTCCCAGATATCGAACCGGCAGCTTGGGTTCGCTATGGCTTCGAAGCGGTCCTTCATGTCAACGGTCCAGGTCATGTAACTGCCACGGGGGCCAGAGCGGTGGCCAGAGGGGTGGCTTGAGCGGCACCGGCAGTTCGCGCGCCTTGCTGCGCTTGCGTGAAGCAGATGGCAGCCGCAAATCGCGACAGCGCCCAGGCTTCATTGCGCAATGCTGGAGCGACAGCCATTTCAATCCCCGTCGTCGGGCCCGACGGCCGCAGGTCGAAGGACTTGCGGCAATCGGCTGTTATCAACGGGCAGAGGTTCCGCGATCCCGGCTTACGGATCGCTTACGGGCATTTTCGAGGTGGTCACGACCCCAGCGGCGAAGGTCAGCACGGCAAAATGGAAACAGAAAGAATAGGCGAACAAGGAGGCCGATCCTCTTGGGCTATTCTTACAGCAACTGCCGGCCGAGCAAATTGGGGGCTGGCCCTAGCCGACCGACGCCAAAGCGCGTGGTCACGCCGGTAATCCTCGATGGCCGCAAGTCGCAAGTGGCCTTCTCTCAGCGTCGCGAAATCGCCGGGCAGCGTGCGCAAGCAACAAAGCGCCGCTATCAAGGAGGTGTGCTCGGCATCCATTGGGCAAGGGGTCGAGAAAATCCGCTGGTGGAGCTGAGGAGGATCGACGCCTGCGACACTTATGCCCTTGAAATCCTTGTAAATCAATGTCATAGCCCTCGTAACGAGGGCCAAATGCGTGGGCCAAACCGGGGGTATTTATGCCGAAACAACGAAATAGTGCGAGACGCCATCTCGAGTTGAAGCGCCGCATATGGTGGTTCAAGATCGGGGTTCCGGTCGCCGTGCGCAGACACTTCGACGGCAAGACCCATCACCGGGAGAACCTCCAGACCAGCGACATGCGCGTGGCAATGGAGCGCCGGGACCAAGTCGAGCGTGACACCCGTAGCCTGTTCAGAGACATCGCAGCGGGCAAGGTGATCAGCCCTGCCACGATGTCAGCCCGAGAGCGCGGCACCGTCTGGCGGGAAACGCTGGTCGATCTCAAGGCCGCTGATGACCACGGCCAGTTGGACTTCGCCATGGGCCTTGCGGAGGACGAGAGCGAGCGGCTCCGTGGGTCAGAGCGGAAAGAATTTGAAGACGCCTTTACCGGCAAGGTTCCCGTTGACGAGCATCTCGAACCCTACCTGAAGGCGATAGGGCTTGCCGACAAGACCACGAGCGAGCGACGCGGGCTGGTGAGAAGGTTCGCTCGTTGGTGTGATAAAGAGGCGTTGAAGCTGCCGGACATCAATCGCAGGGCCGTGGGGCGGTACGTCACCGCGATCATTGAGCCGATGGACCGCCGCACCGCCAAGAAGCACATGACAGCGCTGCGCGGGTATTGGGACTACCTCACCCTGCGCGGCCACGTTGAAGGCAAGGTCATGGGCGGCAAGGCAGTGGATAGCCCTTGGCTTGGCCAGACGCTTCCTGACAACAAGCGCCGGGTTGAGCGTGGCGACAGGAATAGCGGGGAGCGGGCGTTCGCCGACGAGGAACTGCAGGCGCTTCTCTATGGCGACTACCCGGAGGAGGTAGGAGCCGAGTTCCGGCAGCAGATTGAGGACGCCCTGCGCATGTCATGCCTGTCTGGGATGCGGCTTGCGGAGGTGGTGACGCTTTGGGTTGAGGAGGTTCATGACGATGTGTTCGACATACAGCAGGGCAAGACCCGGAGCGCGGCCCGGAAGGTGCCGATGCACCCCGACCTAAAGAAGATCGTGGAGCGGCGGACCAAGGACAAGAAGCCGAAGGAATGGCTATTCCATGAGTTGGCGGGCGAGCGCGACCCAGGCGACACCTTCGGGAAGCGCTTCAATCGTTACCGCAAGGCCCTGAAGGTCGATGACGTGCGCGACGGGAAGCGCAGGAGCGCGGTGAACTTCCATTCGGCAAGGCGATGGTTCATCACCCAAGCGCGCCACGCTGGCCACGCTAAGGAGACGATCAAGGACATTGTGGGGCACGTGCCGGGCGAGAAGGACATCACCTTCGGAACGTATACGAAGGGTGCATCGGAGGAGCAGAACAGGGCCTGTGTCGAGGCCGTGAAGTTGCCGAAGCCGACCCAAAGACCACTACCCATTCCCGTTGTCACCGGATGAAAGACCGGCTGCGATTGGCACCGCGAGGTTTATAGGGCCGAAGGAGGGCGTGGTTGCGGTCAAGGCCTGCAACAGTGCGCAGGCCGTCAATTGCTTTAGAAGTCGATACCGAAGTTCCGAAAGGACCATCGCAAATCCTTCGCGGAAACCCCACCGAAGTTGGTTGACAAACTGCCGCCGGGAACCTGCCAGCAAGTCACATAGATTGCGCCAGGAGCGACAATCTTATCATCGCTGATCCTCTGCTGAGCCACTATGTTGGAATGACCTTCGATACGCGCGATAATTTCGAGAGAGTAGGATATGACGGTAGCGGTCGACTTGTTGTCGAATACCAGCCGCAGCGGCCGATCCGGGGCACAAGTCTCGTCATACGAAATAGATGCGTTCATTCGGTCGACCTGCTGCTGCCTTTTGCTGCTCTCCCCCCACATGCTTAGTACAAAGAATGCGACTAGACCCAGCGTCCCGAGTACTATGAGACCCGTAGCGCGTGGAAACATGACGACAAGAACTAGGAGTAAGAGCGCCACCCCGACAAAATGCATCTAGTTTCCCCCCAAAACTGCGGATCAACATCTTAATAAATGTCTGTGAGCGGGGCTAGTGCCCGTCCGCATTTTGATGAGGGGCTGAAGGGGTCAGAATAATTGGGGCTAAGGTCCGTGAACCCGATCAGACAACTGGCAGCGCGGGATCACCCCCGTACCCCCTTCGGTTCCACCACAGGCCACCCTCAGGACTTCTGGACGGCACCGCTTTGGGCCTGCGGATGCTGCGCCAGTGGTGCTCGGCGGTCTGACTGGAGACTGCACCCTTGCGACACCAAGAGCAGGGGGGCGGGGCTGCAATGGCCGGAGTGTGAACAAAGGTAAACCTTATCTCACATAGCTGTTGACTTGTGAACTTAGCGTGAGGTAATGACGGTGAACATTGGCTCTAAGAGGATAGTTCACACCATGGCAATCGTTGGATACGCAAGAGTTAGCACGACCGACCAGAACACGGCAGTTCAGATCGACCAGCTTAGGGCAGCCGGGGTGACGGATGACCACCTTTATCAAGACCGTCTCTCTGGGCTGGACGATGACAGGCCGAAGCTCGCCGAGGCGCTCAAGTATGTTCGGAAGGGTGACACGCTGGTGGTCAGCAAAGTCGACCGGCTGGCGAGATCAGCGGCGCACCTTCACCAGATCGTTGAGGGGCTGAATGCCAAGGGTGTCGGGTTCACGGTGTTGAATGACCCGTCACTCGATACGACCAAGCCGCATGGCAAGCTGATGTTTGGTATCCTCGCCAGCATCGCGGAGTTTGAGACTTCCCTGCGGAAAGAGCGCCAGATGGAAGGGATCGCCAAGGCAAAGGCGCGGGGTGACCACCTCGGGAGACGCAAGACGGTGACCGACGAGGTTGAACAGAAGGTGCGCGCTATGCGGACTGAGGGTGCCTCGATCAGGGTAATTGCAGCGGCCATCGGGTACTCGACCGCCACAGTTCAGAAGATCATGAAAGAAGCGCAGCCCGGTTAGGGTGAACCGTGGCACTATGAGACGGGATGGGGTCGCAACGACATGGCGCGCCGGGCCGCACCACATGGCATTTTGGATAAGTCTTTCGACCAGACCGTAAAGACCAATGGCAGAACATCGTCACTCGTAGGAAGTTAGCCTCTAGATGCCGTTTGGCGATGTCGCGCGTCGGCATGGAGAGACGTCACCGTTGTTTGTGGATAAGCTATGGTGACACTTATGGAGTGCCTGATGGTTGCTTTCGGTCCAATGGGGCTACCACTAGCATAGGAAACAGTTTTCCGGGCTCCCGTTTACTTGGCTGTTCTTGTTGCCTCTCTCCCAAGCTGGGCCACAATCCCTATACCCACCGCACTAGCTATGAAGCCGAAATCCTCACGCGCTCGTCTGCGCGTCGGCCTCTTTCGTGGCGACAGCCGCACCAGCCCTTCACCACACCCCAAGATCGACCCCAGCGGCACCGCAAGGCAGCCCGAGGGGATATTTTGCGGAAGCGACAACCGGGCCAAGGCGGCTAGTTTGGCACTGAACAGTTCCAAAGTTCAGTCACCTCTCCAGTTCCAGCCACCACCCGAGCCCGATGAACGTGACGCCGTCATGTCCCGCATCATGGCCAAGCTGGCCAAACTCTCAATCGAACAACTCCACGCTGTGGAAAGGATCATCCCATGTCAATAATCACCCAGGGCAATATCCTGACTATTCCGCTGGTCGACATCCAGATGGATGAGACGACCCAGATCAGGGCCAGAACCTATCCCGAGACCGTGAAGGAATATCGGGCAGCAATGATCGCCTATGACCCGACAGACGGACCCATCGTGCGGGGGTTCCCACCGATCAAGGTCTATAAGCAGAAGGGTTCGGCGGGGATCGCTGCGGTTTACATCGTTGTGGACGGCTGGCACCGCGTGACCGCAGCAAGGTCACTTGGCAAGACCCTCATTAAGGCCTTGGAGGTCTTCATGGAGAAGCCGGGCGATGTCGACGAGATGTGCTGGCTGGCGCTTAGGGCGAACCTGACGCCGGGGCTGAGGCTGACCAACACGGAGAAGGCTGCATCGCTTCGGCATTACGTCAAGGCGCTCCAGCACCGTCACCGGGGGCCGCGTGGCGGGCGGGCCAATGGTCCGTTCAAGACCCTGAGGGAAATCGGCAGGGACCTTGGCGGTATGCACCACGAGACCGTCAGCCGCCACCTTGCGAAATATGCGCCGAACACCCTCAAGGCCATCTTGGAAGCCGACCAGACGACATTGGAAGATGAACCGGCCGAGCCGATCAAGGGAGAGTTCAACGTGGACACGATGCGGGGAAGGAAGGCGGTTGAAGCGGTTGCCGAGGTTAGCCGATTGATCCGGCTAATTGGCCATCCGGGGACCCTGAAGGCGCTTCGGGCTGAGGTCGAGAGGTTGACCATGATGCTGGATCGGAAGGGAGCCTGACGTCGCTCCGTGGTCATTTCGTCAATGTGCCACAAAGGAACGACGCAAACCCAGATCCAGCAAGGCTTTGAGGGGTGTCGTTTCGTGACATCCCCCCAGCGATACACTGGAAATGGCGACACCACACAGGAAGGAACACACATGAAATGACCGACGACGCACGACCGTTCGACAGGGCTTTATTCCTGCATGAGCGAGAGTCTACACCAGACGACAATGACGACGACGCCAGCGCCCTTGCCACAGCGACCGCTAAGCGGCAGGCCAAGACAGCGCTGCGGGCAGCCCAGGGCGACCGTACCGACTGGAAACAGCACCTCGTCAACGCCCCGGGCTCTCGCAACGTCCACGACACCAAGCTCTCGCTTCGGACCAAGCAGGCCCGCACCCATTCGATCAAGGCGGCGGCAGATCGACGTGAGAAGCGGCGCGAGAAAGGCGTCACCGTTCACTACGGCCGGTTCGCATGGAAGAGGCTGGGTCAGGCCAAGCGTGACCAGTTCGACCTAATCCGTAAGTCACTGGCTTGGATTGGACCGAGGTGGGATGCTGACCGCGACTTCGGCTGGTACGATGACGAGAGTGGGGGCCAGCACCTCGACCACCTCTGCCGCTTCGGCACTGCCAAGGCTCATGCCAAGACGCCATGGCTCCAGCATCACAGGGAAGGCCAGTGAGCGCGTTCCTCCCCGCCCTCGCCGATTGGCCGACCCGCGATCAGGCTCTCGCCATCATTGGAGCCTTGGGCAACATGGTGGAGGGTCGACCATCCGAGCTGGACCGGCTTTCCGGCATCCCAGATGCACTGATCGTCGCGGGGCGATGCTATGCCGTCTACGGCTATCGCGAGCTTGAAGGCGGGAACTTGGCGAGCCGAATGGCCGAGCTGTACATGCGGCCCCGCAAGACCAGCCTAAGCCCTGCCATAGCGCCTCCAGCGGTGGACGACAGCCCATCGCCACCAGTCCACACCTACGGGCTCCAGCCGCGCCGCTGAGGTCCTTCAGCACCACCACTGTCCACTGATCAGTGGAAGAGTCGCACCAAATTCCCCAACAGAAACACCACCAGAACCCCGCAGCAGTCCGCTGTGGGGACCATCACCCTTGAAAGGAACACACGACCAGATGTCCAGATATAGCGACGAGCAGATGAACGAGACCGCCAGTCACAAGCCCACAGCCGCGCCGACCGCAGCAGAGCAGGCGATTATGAGCATGAGCCCGGCAGAGCGGGCGGACCATATCGACAGGATGCGCCATGCCGCTGCCGTGGCCAACTACACCGAGAAAGAGGCCCGCGTGAAGGCCCAGGTCGCAGCGGCGACCGAGGTTTCCTTAGCCGGCAACCAATGGTATCAGGCGCAGCAGCGTGGCCAACTTAGCCAGCGGGTCTCGATCAGCAACGGCAAGACGACCGTGGAGCAGCTCAACGCCAAAGCTCCTCCCTCTGATAGCAGCGCCTTCGCAGTCCCTCCCCGCGCCCTTGTCGACAGCCTTCCGGTAACCATCGGGGGCATTCAGCTTGGACCTAAGCAGGCCCGGCAGATGGTCGAGGCGGGTGAGATAAGCCCTGAGGATTATGGGGCTGCGGTCGAGCGGGCTGTTGCACCCTACGGCTACGGTTCTTTCCGCTAAGCTCAATCGTCCAAGAACAGCCTTCGGGGGAGACCCTGGAGGTGGCGGTTGAGCAGGACGATGAAGACCAAGACCTTGATGAAGATCAGCGCCGGGAGAAAGCGGAGCAGAAGGAATATGACGAAATGGTTGCGGCCTCAGACAAGGTCTTGAATGACTGGATGGCAGCCCATCCTGAGGACACGCGACAAGTGGTGATCGACACTTTCATTGAGGGCGGCGAGATCGACGCGGCGATGGCTGGGGTTCAGGATGTTGAAGTCCAGATCATCGAAGCGAGCTTTACGAAGCATATCGAACGGAGCATCCTTTCCCCGCTGGGTCTGACCATGGCGCAGTGGCAGGAGCATATGGACGAAACCGAGTTGCCAGCCTTCCGCAGGGCGGTCGTCAAAGGCGACTGGCAGCTCCTGACCACCCATGCCCGAGCAGCCGCCAAGATGCGTCTCGACCTGGGCATATAGCACTACCCGGAGAGGGTCAGGTCGCCATCCCGGTGAACCTTTGCCCCAAGCTCACGGCCCTCTCCGGGCTCCCCTAAAACACCCTGCGCGCAGTGGCGCTTTGGTCTGGAGGCACATAGTGCGCCCGGATTGCTTCACCGCGTCTGGCGCAGCCCCGGCAGCCCGGGAAACATCAACAGCAACAGGAAGGCAATTCAGACAGTGAGCAGAAGCAGAACCCCGCGCGCCCTTAACCCGGCTTGCGAAGAAGCAGACAACTATTCCCGCCTGGTCCTGAGGTGGGACTTCAGCGAGGCCAAGGCGACCCGGATCATCGAGTGTCGCAACCAAATCCAATGGATCATTCAATACAGGTCAGGAACGCGTGGTGGTCACCCATCATGGCGACCTCAGTCCTATTGTCGGACCCGTCAGGCTCTCGAACGGCTGTTGCCGGGGATGGCTGAGGAGATCGCCGCAGCGTTGCCCGTCAGGTTCGTTGAGGCGGGCAGCGTTTGCCCTATGATTTGAAAACCGCTGGCCTAAGATGATGGGCAAATCAGGAGGATAAGACGTGCGCCGCCAGCTTCTTTCGATTGCCTGCCTACTATGCACGTCGCCAGCATACTCACAGGCCGTGGACCCACCTTCAGCATGGGTAGTAGTGCCCTCCCTTATTATAGTGCTGGCCATCGCGGCTCTGGTCGTCGCGCTTGTCAGGGCACTGCGCTCAGGTGGCTTGGCAGTCACCCTCGTAGCTCTGTTGATCAAGGCAAAGCGCCGAATAGGTCGGTCTTGGACGGAGATTGCTCGTCAAGCCCGTGACCGAGCAGACCAATAGGGCACAAGACTATGGCCAGACCGCCGAGATAGTGGCGGCCAGCACGTAGCCCTGCAGTGGTACATTGAGGACGTGAGGAGCGCGGCGCGGGCAGCTTAACCCAAAACGTGGGCCAAATGCGTGGGCCAAACAAGAGTGACTATTTCGGCTATCTAGTTGAATTTACTGCGATATATGCCTTCTAAATTCCACTGGTGGAGCTGAGGAGGATCGAACTCCTGACCTCGTCATTGCGAACGACGCGCTCTCCCAGCTGAGCTACAGCCCCGTCCAGCGGATGGGGCTTTTATCGGCCGCAGCGGTTTCCTGTCAAGGCTGTGCGTGTCGCCGAAATGCCGTTCGGCCGCTCGTCCGGCTTCGCCATGCCGCAGAAGGCGGCTCTTGCCGCTTTCCCCTACAGTGGCTACATGTCGGCAACAATCGGAGACCGGCATGATCGCCCTCATTCAGACCATTGTCATGGCGCTTGACCTTTACTGGTGGATCATCATCGCCTCGGCGATATTTTCCTGGCTCTACGCCTTCAACGTCGTCAATTCCCGCAACCAGTTCGTCGACACCATCAGCAACATGCTCTATCGGCTGACCGAGCCGGCGCTGCGGCCGATCCGCCGCTTCATGCCCGATCTCGGCGGCATCGACATCTCGCCGATCATCCTGCTGCTGATCCTGTTCTTCATCCGGCAGTTCCTGCTCACCACGGTGCTTTCGCTGGTCGTCTGAGTTCAGGCGTCCCATGAGCGCGCCGTTCCGCACGCGCGCCGACGGCATCGACCTGTTCGTCCGGCTGACGCCGAAATCAGCGATGGACAGGCTCGAGGGCCCCGAAACGACGGCGGATGGGCGAAGCCATCTGAAGGCTCGCGTCCGCGCCGTGCCGGAAAACGGGGTCGCCAATCGAGCGCTGGAAAGGCTGGTCGCCAAGGGATTTGGCGTGCCGGCGTCAGCCGTCTCGGTCGTCGCCGGCGGCACCGCTCGGCTGAAGACGCTGCGCGTGCTTGGCAATCCCGTGGCGCTGACGAAACGCATCGATACGCTCACACTATGAATCCACCCAGCGGCCATCCAGTTCCTGTTCGGCCGGCCAGACGGCCTCCTTCCTAGTCAGCGCTTCAAATCGGCATCGATGGCGGAGGATTTGATCAGGTCGGTCAGCCGCTTGTGCCAGGCGATGTCGCGCCACATGCCGCGGAACTGCGGCCCGCAGAAATTCGAAGTCGCGATGCCGCTCCAGCGCCCCTTCTTGGCGGCGTATTCCGTGCCGATCGCGGTCATATCCTTGATCCAGCCCCAGTCGAGGCCGGGCCAGTCCTTGTAGTCGACCAGCGACCAGCATTCGGTGGTGACCAGCGGCTTGCCGGCATGGCGCGACCAGGCCGCGACGTTGTCGATCTCGCCGAGCAGCTTGCCGTCGTAATAGGCTTTGTTGGCCTTGTACTCGCTGTGGCCGCGGGCAACGATGTTGTTGAAGCCGCGCGGATCGAACTGCTCGTGATTGTAGTCGATCTTGGAATAATAATCCGAGGTCTCGCGGTGCGCCATCCATATATGCGGCTCGAGGAAATCGAGCATCGAGACATCCTGGTCGTTCCAGTTCTTGTACTGGCTGCAGAACGAGAAGGTATAATCGATGTCGGAATAGGCGGCCCGCATCAGCCTGAGCGAGTCGGCCATCCAGTCGCGCGCCCTTGGCTCGGCACGGCTCAATTCCTCGCCTGTCGTGCCGCCGTAGAGATAGGGCGTCCATATCGGAAGCGGGTATTCGTTGCAGAGGTCGACATAGAGGATGTGGTTGATGAGGCCGGCCTTGTCGATCTCGCGCAGCGTGTCGATCCATACCCGCGCCTGATCCTCGGCAGTCCTGATCCTCAGCCTGAGGTCGTCGCGATCCTGCCGGTACCAGGTCGAAAGCGCAACTGCGATGCCATGCGCCTTAGCCTTGGCGATGAACTCGACCAGCGCCGGCAGCACCTGGACATGGATCAGCGATTGGGCGCCCCAATTCAGCTGGTCCCAGACCGGCAGGATCTCCCAGCTTTTCATCGGATCGGCCGAGACCAGATGCGGGTAGGCATCGATGCGCACGGCGTTGTAGCCGCGTTCGGCGAGCTCGCCCAGCGCCTCGTCCCAATCCTCGTAGCCGGCGCCCGGCCAGCGGCGCTCCAACCAGGAAAAGTCCCACATGGTGATGGCGTAGGGTCTCTGAATCGCTGGTTTCATCGTTCGTCTCTCGCTCCTCGGAAACGCGCCGCCTCGCGGCATTGGTAGTCCGGATACGACGCTATTGACAATAGGTTGGCTCAATGCTTTCTACATTTTTGCCGAAACCTAGCATACAGGTTCGAATGAACAATCCGCTTCAGCGCGATGCGACGGAGGACGAGGAGGCCACGACCAGCCTTGTCTCAAAGGTCATCCACGGCATTCGCCAGATGATTCGCACGGAGGGCCTGAAGATCGGCGACCCGCTGCCAAGCGAGGCGGCGATCGGCGTTGAGCTCGGTGTTTCCCGCGCCGTTGTGCGCGAGGCCTATCGATCGATGGCGGCGCTGAGGCTGATCGACGTCGGCAATGGCCGCCGCGCCCGGGTGTCGGCGGTCGTTCCCGAAGTGCTGGCCCTTGTCATCGATCACGGCGTGCAGACCGATCAGGTTTCGGTGCAGCAGATTCTTGACGTGCGCCGCACCATCGAGATGCGCACGGTGGTGCTTGCGGCGCTCAGGCGCACCGACAAGGAGGCGCGCGAGATCAAGGCGTTGGCTGCCGCCATGCGCGCCGATTTCAGCAATTCCGACAAAGTGATGGAGCACGACATCGCCTTTCACGAGACCATTGCGCGCGCTTCGCGCAATCCGATGTTCTCGCTGATCGTCGGCTCGTTCCATGTGGTGACGCGGCAGACCTGGCGGATCGGCTGGGCAGCACGCGCGACCGATGCCGACCGCTACGAAAGCGTCGCCTGCCACGAGGCGATCGCCGCGGCGATCGAAGAGGGCAATCGCGCCGCCGCGGAGGCGATGATGGCCGAGCATTTCGACAACACCGTCAAGGTGCTGCTGGCCAGCGGCATCAACTAGGCCGTGATCGCGAACCGAAGGTCAGCGTAGCAAAAGATCATGGTCAAGGAAGCATTCTTGCGGAGCGCAGCCAGGTGAAGATCGGCAAGATCGAGACGATCCGCATCGCAGAGCATCCCAACCTCTGCTGGGTGCAGGTCCATACCGATGAGGGTCTTGCCGGCCTCGGTGAAACCTTCTTCGGCGCTCAGGCGGTGGAAGCCTATGTGCACGAGACCGCAGCACCTCTGTTGCTCGGACAGGATCCGCGCCAGATCGACCGCATAGGGAAGACGCTGACCGGCTATGTCGGCTTTGCCTCTACCGGGGCCGAGATGCGCGGCAATTCGGCTATCGACATCGCCTTGTGGGACCATTTCGGCAAACTCACAAATCAGCCGGTCGCGCAACTGCTGGGCGGCTTCACCCGCAACGACATCCGTACCTACAACACCTGCGCCGGCACCGCCTACATGAAGCAAGGCGGCCAGACGGTTGCCAATTACGGTCTCGCCGACGACCGCGACCGCTATGCCGACCTCGATGCCTTTCTCAACCGGGCAGACGATCTGGCGGAAGAACTTCTGGGTGAAGGCATCACGGCCATGAAGATCTGGCCGTTCGACGTGGCGGCCGAGGCCAATGGCGGGCTGCACATCAGCGCCGCCGAGCTCAAATCGGCGCTTCGGCCTTTCGAAAAGATCAGGAAGCGCGTCGGCGACAAGATCGACATCATGGTCGAGTTCCACTCGATGTGGGCGCTGACGCCGGCGATCAGGATCGCGCGGGCGCTGGCGCCTTACGACACCTACTGGCACGAGGATCCGATCCGCATGGATTCTCTGGACGACCTCAAGCGTTACAGCGAAGCCTCGACAGCGCCGCTCTGCGCCTCGGAGACACTCGCGACACGCTGGCGCTTCCGCGACCTGCTGGCGACGGGAGCGGCGGGCATCGTGATGCTCGACCTGTCCTGGTGCGGCGGCATCTCGGAGGCCAAGAAAATCGCTTCGATGGCCGAGGCATGGCACCTGCCGATCGCCCCGCATGACTGCACCGGTCCGGTGGTGCTTACCGCCTCTACCCATCTGTCGCTGAACGCGCCCAATGCGCTGATCCAGGAGAGCGTGCGCGCGTTTTACCGCACCTGGTACCGCGACCTCGTCACGGCACTGCCTGAAGTCGGCAAGGGCAGGATCACGGTACCGCCCGGCCCCGGGCTCGGCCTCGAACTGAGCCCCGATCTCGACCGGCGCTTCACGATCACTCGACGGGTGTCCGAGGCAAGCTAAAGCCAATCAACCACCACCAAACGGGAGGAACGACGATGATGAAACTGCTTACTATCCTGGCCGCAAGTTTTGCCGTGCTGACCATGCCGGCAATGGCGGAGGATGCACCGTTGCGGATTATTTACACGACGCATTCGGACAGCGGCAACACTTTCTGGCTGTCGGTCAAGAAGGGCATGGACGACGCCTGCGCGCTCATCAAGGCCGACTGCCAGATGCTGCTCGTGTCCAAGGTCGGCGACGTCCAGGGGCAGATCGCCAATATCCAGGCGGCGATCGCCCAGAGCCCTGACATGATCATCACCTCGATCCCCGACAACAAGGCGTTCGACCAGGTGGTGAAGGAGGCAATCGACGCAGGCATTCCGGTGATCGCCTCCAATGTCGACGACCTTGAGGGCGCGAAAGGCAACGCCCGTCTGGCCTTCGTCGGCCAGGACTTCATCCTCGCCGGCCAGGCGCTCGGCCGCGCCATCGCCTCGAAATTCCCGGCCAGCGGCCCCGTCAAGGCGCTGATCGGCGTCAATGCCCCGGCCGACAACTGGTCGCGCGCCCGCGCCAACGGCATCATCATGGCTTTCAAGGAATGGCAATCCGAGCATCCCGACCGCAAGATCGTCTGGGACGAGATCGACGCCGGCCTCGACTATGGTACGACCGGCGATCGCTTCGGCAATTACCTGACCGGCAATCCCGACCTCAATGCCTATGCCGACACCGGCTTCTGGGACGTCGGCGCGGTGACGGTGCTGAAGGACCGCGGCATTGCGCCCGGCCAGATCACCATGGGCGGCTTCGACCTGGTGCCCGACGTGCTCAACACCATGAAGCAGGGCTACATCCAGTTCCACATCGACCAGCAGCCTTACCTCCAGGGCTATGCGCCGGTGCTGCAGGCACCGCTGATCAAGAAATTCAAGCTGTCGGCCTATGACGTTAACACCGGCAGCGCCGTGGTCACCCCCGACATGGTCGACGATATCCTGCAGCTCAGCAAGGACGGCTACCGCTAGGCAATCCAGAACGTCGCGGGCGGCGGCAAGCGATTGCCGCCGCCATGGTCTCGCCGTCAACAGGAGTGACGCTGGATGAAGCGTTTGCTGAAAATCTACATGGACAAGCCCGAGCTGGTCGCGCTGTGGGTGCTGATCGTGCTTGTCGCCTACTTCGCCGTCGCCACCCACGGCCTGTTCCTCAATCCGCAGAACCTGCGCGGCATCATGAGCCTGTTCCCCGAACTTGCCATTCTGGCACTGGGCTTCGGCTTGCTGATGATCGCCGGCGAATTCGACCTTTCGATCGGTTCGATGTTCGGCCTCGCTCCGATGATCCTGTGCAGCCTCGCCACGGCCGGATGGCCGTTCTGGCCGGCTTTCGTCGCGGCACTTCTGTGCTGCTGCATGGTCGGCGTCCTCAACGGCGTGATCACCATCCGCTTCGGCATTCCAAGCTTCATCACCACGCTCGGCATGCTGTTCATGCTGCGCAGCCTGGCCGTGGTGCTCTACGCGCGCGGTGCAGCACCCAGCCTGCCGGACGGTGCGCCGGTCTGGGCCTTCTCGGCGCCGCTCGGCATCATCCGGGTCTCGGTGGTGTGGATGATCGTGCTGGGGCTGCTGGTCTACCTCCTGCTCGAGCGCACCAATTTCGGCAACTGGGTGCGGGCGACCGGCGGATCGCTGGAATCGGCCAAGGCGATGGGCATCCCCACGGCGCTGGTGAAGACCGTCTGCTTCGTCATCTGCTCGCTGTTTGCCGGCATCGCCGGCATCATCCAGGTGGTGCGCATCGCCTCGCCTCTGCCATCGCTCGGCGAGGCGATGGAGCTGCAAGCCATCGCCGCCGCGGTCATCGGCGGCATCGCGCTCGCCGGCGGTGTCGGCAATGTGCTCGGCGTCATCGTCGGCATGGCCATCATCCGCGTCATTGATGCCGGCATGATCATGAGCCGGGTCGACGCCAGCTGGTTCAAGTTCGCCATCGGCCTGCTCATCATCCTCGCCGTCATCGCCAATGCCTGGCTCGGCCGCACCGCCCGCCGGATCAAGGTGGAGACCGCCCGATGAATACGCCGATCATCGAATGCAGCGGGCTCGAGAAATGGTATTCGGGCGTCCATGCGCTGAAGAATGTCAGCCTTACCGTCCGTCAAGGCGAATCCGTCGGGCTGGTCGGCGACAATGGCGCCGGCAAGTCGACGCTGATCAAGATCCTGTCCGGTGTGCACGAAGCCGATGCCGGCACGATCAGGATCGAAGGCCGCGAGGTGCGCATCCGCAACCCGCGCCATGCGATGGCGCTCGGGCTGGAGACGATCTACCAGTACAATTCCCTGGTTCCGACGATGACGATCGCCCGCAACGTCTTCATCGGGCGCGAGCCGCTGAAATGGTCGCTGCTCGGCTTCGGCATGATGGACCAGAAGCGGATGCGCGCCGACAGCGTGCAGGCGATCGCCGATGTCGATCTGCACCTCAGATCACCCGACGCGCTGGTCGGCGAGCTTTCCGGTGGACAGCGCCAGGGCGTTGCCATCGCCCGCGCCATGCACTTCAAGTCGAAGGTTCTGATCCTCGACGAGCCGACCAATCACCTCTCGGTCAAGGAGACCGACAAGGTGATCGGCTTCGTACGCGAGCTGAGACAGCAGAACGTCACCGGCATTTTCATCTCGCACAACATGCACCACGTGTTCCAATGCTGCGACCGGATCGTGGCAATGGCGCGCGGCGAGATCGTCTTCGACAAGCCGACAATCGAGACCTCGATCGACGAGGTTCATGGCTATCTGTGATGGCCAGCTTTGTCCTGTTCGTCCCTTCAACCGTTCGCGGCTGATCGCCAGCCAGAATTGCCGTTGACCCAAATTTTGCCGTTGACAATGTCTGGCAAAAAAAGGGCCGGGCTGAAAAGCCCGGCCAGATGTGAAGGTCGAAAACCTTCAGAGGGGAACGCGCCGGACGAATGGGAGGAAACATCCGGCGCGGCGTGCATATGGGTCGGCATCGCTGACGTTTCAATGACGGGGGACCACTATAACAGCTTCGTGAAACCAGGCTGTGGATGGTGATGAACGCCTGGGATTGGGGACCTATTTGGCCGTTGTGTGGGCAATCATTCCTAGGCGATGTCGTCGCGAATGCAGGCCTTCAGATGGCCGTCGGCTGTCGCCCTCAGTGGCGGCACGGCCCCGGCGCAAGCTTCCAACGCGAACGGGCAACGGGTCCGAAAAACACAGCCCGACGGCGGATTTGCCGGACTGGGAATATCGCCCTTGAGCACTTGCCGCTCTTGCCTGGCCAGCGGATCGAGCGACGGAATGGCTGACAGCAGCGCGCGCGTGTATGGATGCTGCGGCCGGGCATAGAGCTCGGCCGCCGGCGCAACCTCCATGATGCGCCCGAGATAGAGCACGATGACCGTGTCGCAGATGTATTCGACCACGGCCAGATCATGCGAAATGAACAGCATGGTCAGACCGAGCCGGAGCTGCAGGTCGCGCAACAAATTGATGATTTGCGCCTGGATCGAGACGTCGAGCGCAGAGACCGGCTCGTCGGCGACGATGAATTCCGGTTCGAGCGTCAGCGCCCGGGCGATGCCGATTCGCTGACGCTGGCCGCCGGAAAATTCATGCGCGTAGCGGTCATAGGCGTCGACCGGCAGTTCGACCGCGGCAAGCGCCTTTTCGGCCTTCGCCCGCCGCTCGGATTTTTTGCCAATGCCTTGGATGTCCAGGCCTTCGGTGAGTATCTGCCCGATCGTCATGCGCGGCGACAGGCTGGCGAAGGGATCCTGGAAAATATACTGCATCTTGCGGCGCTGGCGGCGCAACTGGGCGGCACCCAGTCTGGTGATATCGCTGCCGTCATAGCTGATTTGGCCCGATGTCGGCTCGATCAGACGCAGCACGGAGCGGCCGATCGTGGTCTTGCCGGATCCGGATTCGCCGACCAGTCCAACCACCTGGCCACGCCTGACATCGAACGAAATATCCTCCAGCGCCCTGACGATGGGGCCGCGTGAGAATGCAGTCGGTGCGAAATGCTTGCTCAGGTTCCTGACCGAAAGGAAGGGGGCGTCCACCATCAGAGCTCCTCCCAGCGCAGGCAGCGGCTTTGCTGGGTCGGCGTCGCCGCAAACAATGGCGGCACCACGGCGCGGCAGGCCGCGATAGCCATCGGGCAACGCGGCGCGAACGAACAGCCCTTGGGCAGTAGGGCGAGCGAGGGAACATTGCCGGCAATCGTCGGAAGCGGCGTCCCCGCCATCTTCAGCGCCGTGGCCTGGCCGAGCCGCGGCACCGAGCGCATCAATCCTGCGGTGTAGGGATGACGCGGACGGGTGAACACTTCGCTCACCGGACCCGATTCCACGATACGCCCGGCATACATCACCGCCACCCGGTCGGCGATTTCGGCAACGACACCGAGATTGTGGGTGACGAACAGGATGCCCATGCCGCGCTGCGCCTGCAGCTCGGCCAGCAGATCGAGGATCTGGGCCTGGATGGTGACATCTAACGCTGTCGTCGGCTCGTCGGCGATCAGCAAGCCGGGATCGCAGGACAGGGCCATGGCGATGGTGGCGCGCTGGCGCATCCCGCCCGACAGTTCGTGCGGATATTGCCGCGCCCGCCGTTGCGGATCGGGAATGCCGACCTGAGCCAGCAGCCGCACGGCGTCTGCTGCTGCTTCGCGGTGCGACTTGCCAAGATGGATGCGGATCGGCTCGGCAATCTGCTCGCCGATCGTGTAGACCGGGTTGAGGCTGGTCATCGGCTCCTGGAACACCATGCCGATCTCGTTGCCGCGTATCTTGCGCAGCGACTCGGCATCGAGGCTGGTCAATTCGGTGACCGTGCCGTTCTTGCGCCGCAGCGCGATCGACCCCTCGGCGATATGTCCGACCCTTTTCGGCAAGAGGCCGATGATCGACAAGCTGGTGACGGACTTGCCTGACCCGGATTCGCCGACGAGCGCCACCGTCTCGCCTGAGCCGATCGTCAGGTCGACGTCCCTTACCGCCGCGATGTCGCGGCCTGCAATGCGGAACACCGCGCGCAGGCCGGAAATCGAAAGGATCGGCGCGACGCTCAGCGGAGCAGCCCCACATCGCGAAGGATCGCGTCGATTTTCGCGGTTTCCTCGTCATTCAGACTGCGTTGCGGCCGCGCCATGGTGTTGGAGGCGATAATGCCGAGGCTCTTCATCGCGGTCTTAAAAGCGCCGACGCCGGCCGAGCCGGCGCTTGTCCTGCCGAGCGAGATCCAGACGATCTCGAACAGTTTCAACAGCCGCTCCTGCTCCAGGCGGGCTTCGGCATATTGGCCCGCCTGCATGAGGTTCCACAGCCTGACATAGCCATGCGGGTCGACATTAGCGAGCCCTGGCACGACGCCATGCGCACCCATGGCCAGCACGCCGTCGACCAGGATCTCGGAGCCGGTCATGCCGAAAAAACCGTGGTCGTCGGCCATGTCCTTGAGCACATAACGCAGATTGCCGTCATCGCCGCTGGAATCCTTGATGCCCGCAATGGCGCCTTCCCTGGCGAGGCCAACGGTGGTCTTGCGCTCCAGCTTGACGTGGACGCAGACCGGGATGTCGTAGGCGATGACGGGAATATCGATCGCGTCCTTGATATAGCGGAAGTGATCGCCGATCTCGGGCTGGCTGGTGCGGGTATAAAATGGCGCGGTGACGACGATGGCGTCGGCGCCGGCCGATCTGGCGATGCGGGCGTGATTGATCACACGATCGGTCGTTGGGTCGATGACGCCGGCGAAGATCGGAACCCGGCCGTTATTGACCTTGACCGCGTGCTCGAGGATGGCTCTGCGGCCCGCCTCGTCGTGGAAGACCACTTCGCTGGTCGAGCCGAGCACGAACAGCCCGTGAACGCCGCCGTCGAGCAGGTTCTCGATGGTGCGGGTGAACGACGGAAAGTCGACGCTGAAATCGGCATTGAGTGGGGTGACGACGGGTGGAACGACGCCGGTAAACAGGGGCATTTTGAGGAACCTTCAGGTCAGTTGAGATCGGAGCGAGGGTCGAATGCGTCGCGCAGGCCGTCGCCGATGAAATTGATCGCGAGCACGGTGAGCACCAGTGCGGCGCCTGGGAACATCCATTGCCACGGGTATTTTTCCAGCACGACGGTGGAACGGGCGAGATTGAGCATGTTGCCCCAGCTGGCTTCGGGCGGCGCGATGCCAAGGCCGAGGAAGGACAGGCCGGCCTCGAGCAGGATGGCGTTGGCGATCTGCAAGGTGGCGTAGACGACAAGGATGTCGATGCAGTTGGGCAGGCCGTGCCGCAACAGCAGATGCGGCAGCCCTGCTCCCATGCCGCGGGCGGCAACGACGAAGTCGCGCTCGCGCAGTTCGAGCAGCCTAGCGCGCACCATGCGCGACAGCACCGGCCAGGAGAGTAGCGAGATCACCAATATGGTCGGGGCGATGCCGGTGCCGGCAATCGAAGCCAGCACCAGCAGGAAGATCACCGGCGGCAGCGTCATCGCCAGATCGACGAAGCGCATCACCGTGCCGTCGACGAGACGCCCGCCAAAGCTGGCGATGGCGCCGATCAGGAAGCCGATGACGGTGGAGATGGCGACCGAGCAGACGGCAACCAGCAATGAGATCCGCCCGCCTTGCAGCAACCGGGCCATGACGTCGCGCCCGACGCCGTCGCTGCCCAGCCAATGAATGGCCGACGGTGCCTTGTTCATCGCCCTGAGGTCGATGGCGTTCGGGCCGAACGGCCACCACAGAGGATAGGTCGAAACCGCCAGCAGGATGGGGATGACGATCAAAAGCCCGGCACGTGCCGCGCGGTTTTCAAAAAAACGGTCGAGCGCACGGCGGAGCGGACCCTTGGTCTGCGACACGGCTGTCCCGTTGGCTGTCGTATCTGGCGCGGTGATTGCCATCACGCCACCTGAATGCGCGGGTCTACGACGGCATAGACGACATCGGTCAAGAGATTGACCAGGATGACGCAAACGCCGATCACCAGGGTGGCACCCATGATCACCGGATAATCGCGGGTGCCGACAGCATTGACCAGAAGCAGCCCCATGCCCGGCCAGTTGAATACGCTTTCCAGGAAGATGGCGCCGCCGATGGCGATGCCAACGGTCGACCCGATCAGGGTGATGACCGGCAAGAGCGCATTGCGGGTGGCATGTTTGATGATCACCCAGAACTCGCGCACGCCCTTGGCACGCGCCGTCCGCACGTAATCCTGGTTGAGCACTTCCAGCAGCGAGGCGCGCATATAACGCATGATCAGCGCGGCATGGCCGATTGACAGCAGGCAGGCGGGCAGGATGAGGTGCGCAAGCACATCCGTCGTCGAGAAAGGCGCGCCCGCGGTCTGCATGCCACCGGACGGCGCCCAGCGCAGCAGCACGGAAAAGAAATAGAGTCCAAGCAGCGCCGTCAGGAAAGCCGGGCTGGAGATGCCGACGAAGGACAGCACCGACAGCGCGATGTCGGACGGCGCGTTGCGGCGCACCGCACTGAAAATGCCAGCGGAAATGCCGAGCACTATAGCAATGGCCAGGCCCGTGCCCATCAACAGCGCGGTCGGGCCGATGCGTTCCATGACCAGCGGCAGCACGGCGACGCCGCTGCGCTGGATCGAAAAGCCGAAGTCGCCGCTCAGCGCCGCGCCAAGCCAGGCCAGATATTGCACGGGAAGCGGCCGGTCGAGCCCGAGCCGTTCGCGCAGGCCCTCGAGGTCGGAAGCAGACATGGGGACCGACGGGTTGATATAGGCGTCGATCGGATCGCCAGGGGCCAGCCGCAGCAGGATGAAGATGAGGACGCTGAGCGCGACCAGCATCAGCAATCCTGTAGCGCTGCGGCGGGCGATGAAGCTCAACATGGGCTTTCCGTGGCGGTGGCAGGCGGCGCCAAAGTGGTCCGCCTGCTCGCTTCGTTGAAGGGTTCTTACTGGATGTCCCAGCGCTCGGGGTGAGCCGCATAAGGACCGCCGCCCGGCGCCGGCGTCCAGACGAAGTCACGCAGCTTGTTGGAAGCTACGCCATAGCGGTTGGCCACCCACAACGTCGCCCAGGGCAGGTCCTTGTTCATCACCTTACAGACTTCCTGCCAGGATTGATCGAGCTTGGCCGGATCGGTTTGGCCGAGCGCGGCGTCCAACGCAGTGCTCAGATCGTCGAACTCGATGCGCATTGTGTTGAAGCCTGCCGGCGGGATCTGCGACTTGTTGAGGCCGGGGTTGAGGCCGGCCGGATTGGGGCCGTTCTGAAGGCCGGCATAGACCATCGGAAATGCGGCCCAATCCGGCGTGCCTTCCTTGTAGACGATGCCGTTATAGGTCGGCGTATCGACGACGCGCGGCACCACATTGATGCCGACCTCGGCCAGCATCGACTGGATGGCGGCCATCACATTGGCCGCTTGCGGCGAGCCGTAATAGGTCAGCAAGGTAATGGGCTTGTCGCCGTTAAGCTTGTCCCAGCCCGCCTCGGTCAGCAGCGCCTTGGCCTTGGCCGGATCGTAGGCATAGGGTTCGAGGCCTTCGGGAACGAGATGCGGCGCGACATAGCCGCAATTGGCCGGCTTGGCGGCACCGCTATAAAGGCTGTCGATGATGGCGTTGCGATCGATCGCGTACATGATCGCCTGGCGGACGCGGATATCCTTGAACAGGTCGACCTTCTGATTGAGGCCGATATAGTTGACCACGTAGGAGGCACCTTCGATCACCTTGAAATTGCTGTCGGTCTTGAAGGATCCCGCATCGTCGGGCTCGACATAGGTGAACTGGATTTCGCCGGCGCGGAGCGCAGCGACGGCTGCCGCAGGCGACTCGAAATAGCGGTTGATGAGCACGTCTACCTTCGGCCTGCCGCCGCGATAATCGTCATCGGCTGCCAGCTCGACATATTGGTCGGTCACGTAGCGATTGAACTTGAACGGGCCGGTGCCGACCGGAGTGGTCGACCACCACGTGCTTGTCGCCAGCGATTCCGGCGGCAGAGCGGCCAGGGCATGCTCCGGCAGGATCATCAGCTGCGAGAGGATGGACAGCAACGAGCCGTTCGGCTTCGACAGCTTCACCACCACGGTGCGGTCATCCGGTGCTTCGACTGAGGCGATGTTGGCGAGACGCGCCGCAAACAGGCTGCCGGAGGCCTTGTTTTTGGCAAGCTCAAGCGTGAACTTGACGTCTTTCGACGTGAAAGGGTTGCCGTCGTGCCAAGTCTCGTTGACCAGATTGAACGTGTAGCTCAGTTGGTCGTCGCTGATCTTGTAGTCCTTGGCGAGGTCGCCTTCGATCTCGGTCAACCCGGCATTGAAGATGACCAGCGGTTCGAAATAGGTGCTGAGCCAGGTGTAGCCGCCGGTCGCGACCAGCGGGTTGAAGTTCTTGGGAAAGCCGCCGGGGCCGACGTCGAAGCCGCCGGCGATGGTCTTGGCGCTTTGTGCCTGGACGCTGGTCACTGGGCCAATGCCGGCGAGCAACAGCCCGGCGATAGAGAATGCGAGAGTCCTGATGCGCATGGTTTCCTCCCTTGGCATGTTCAGGGTGTTCGGTTTTTGGCGATGACTTGCTGGATCCCCCGGTAATGGTCGTCGAGCCGCCGGCGTGCCTGGTCGACATCCTTGGCGGCGACCGCCTCGACGATCTCGTGATGGTCGCGCCATGTCGCCAGCGGCGTCGGATTGTCGAGGCTGGTGAAGTTCGAGGCCTTGTTGAACGCCACCCAGAAGATGTCGATCAACGCACTCAGCATGCGATTGTTCTGGCAGCGAAACAGCATCTGATGGAATTGCTGGTCCTCTTCGGCGAAGCTCTCGTGGCGTTCGGCACGTTGCCGCATGCGCTCGGTCAGCTGGCGCAGCGCCTCGATGTCTTCGGCGCTGATCATCTCGATCGTCTTGGCGATGAGGCCGGTTTCCAGTACCCGGCGGATTTCGCGCAGCTCTTCGACGTCGCGCAGCGAATCCTGCAAGCCGTAGGCGAGGTTATCCAGCAGCGGCTTGAACGAGAACTCCTTGACGAACACGCCGATGCCGCGCCGCGTCTCCAGGATGCCGATCGATTCCAGCGCCTTGATCGCTTCCCGTACAGAGTTGCGGCCGACGCCGAGCCGCTGCGCCAGGAATGTTTCCGGCGGCAGGGGATCGCCTGCCTTGAGCTTGTTGCTTTCGATATAGGCCCTGAGGCTTTCCTGCACGGTGACGTGCAGCAGCGGCGGTCTGCTCAACGGTTCGATCGACTTCAGTTCCGCCATTCCATTGGTTTCCATTTCCGTCGGATGGGCCGTTGTTGCCCATCGCTTGTCGTATAGCCACTTGTAGGATATCCTGCAAGCCCATAGCAAAAGTGCCGCCTCCGAATGAAGATTACCCTTGCCGGATCGAGCCACTGGCACGCCGAAATGCACCTCGATGCCGCACGCTTCTATAGCGCCGAAATCGCCGGCGTCTGGGACGAGGATCCTGGCCACGCGCATGCCTTCGCCGCGCGTCATGACCTGCCGTTCATCGCGAATTTCACGGAGATACTCTCCAGCCCGCCGGACGTGATCCTGTTGATGGGGCATCCCTCAGCGGTACCGGCCCGGGCACGTGCGATCATCGAGGCAGGGATACCGCTGATCCTGGAGAAGCCGGCGGCCAGCCATACGAGAGAACTGATGGCGCTGCGCGACTTTACCACGCAGCACCAGGCCTTTGTTGCTGTGCCCCTGCCCAACCGTTTCGGGTCGGCCGTTACCGCCTTTGACCGGCTGCGCCGGGAGGGCCGCGCCGGTGCGGTGGCGCATTGCCATTTCCGGCTGGTCAATGGTCCGCCGCAACGCTACATCGCCGACGGTGTCGCCTGGATCGTCGACCCGGCGGTTGGTGGCGGAGGTGCATTGAGGAACCTCGGCATACACGGCGTCGACGCGGCACTCAGCCTTGCAACCGGCAGGCTTGACCTGAAAACCGTGTCGATAGCAAACCGCATCCATCCCGGCCCGGTCGAGGACCATGCGCTGCTGGTGCTGGAAGACGAGGCCGGCGCGCTTTTCATCGTCGAGGCCGGTTACACCTTTGCCTCGATGCGCCCCGGCGGCGACTTCGAATGGCGCATCGTCAGTGCCAATGCGACCCTGGTCGATCACGGCGATCATGCCATGTGCGCCACGCTCGACGACGTGGCAATCGTAGATTTGCCGGCCGAACTGCCGGCAACCCGCTATCGTCTGTTCATGCGCGACACGCTTGACCGGCTCGCCAGAAAGGCGCCTCCGTCGGTGTCCATCAAGGATTATGCTGCAGCGATGTCGCTGATCGACGCCGCTTATGAAAAGGCAGGACCATGATTGGAATAGGAATTATCGGCGCCGGCGATTTCGGCGCGGCCCATGCGCGGGCAATCCGCGAGGTTGGAAATACTCGCCTCGTCGCGTCCTGCCGGGGAAATACCGATGCGTTGGAGCGATTCACCGCCGAACATGGCGGCCGCGGCTACACCGACTGGCGCAAGCTGCTGGACGACAAGGAGGTCGACGCGGTCCTCATTGCCAGCCCCCACCATCTCCATGCCGAAATGGCCATCGGCGCGGCAAACGCCGGCAAGCATATCCTGCTCGAAAAGCCGATGGCGCCGACGGCGGCCGTCTGCGATGCGATCAATGCCGCCGTGGCCGATAGCGGCGTCAAGCTGATGGTCGCCCATCTCATGCATTTCGCCCTGCCCTGCATGGCGGCCAGGCAGAAGCTGGAGGAAGGAGAGCTCGGCCGGCCACTCATCGGATCGAGCTGGATCATCAAGCTGTGGATGGAGCACAATCGCCGCGACTGGCATCTGCGCAAGGCGACCGGCGGCGGCATGCTGTTGACGGCCGGCATCCACGCGCTCGACCGTCTGGTCTGGCTGATGGATGACGATGTCGTGTCGGTGAGCGCCATGCTCGGCGCCAAGTTCCATGACCAGGAAGCCGACGACAGCGCCCTGCTTGGATTGCGCTTCGCCGGCGGCGGCATCGGCCAAGTGCAGAGCATCGGCTACCGCACCGGCGCGAGCGGCTACGCCATGGATCTGGTCTGCGAGCGGGGAACGCTGCGCATCGACATGGACCGCGGCACCATGCTTGGCCGCGACACGGTCTGGACCGAGCTGCCCGGTTCGTTCGAGCCGAACTGGATGCACAATGCGCTGGTGCGCGAATGGACGGCGATGCGCGATGCCATTGCCGACGACAAGCCGGTGCCGCTCGACGGTGTCTATGGACGCAAGATGATTGCCATCATCGAGGCTGCCTTTGCGTCGAACGAAACCCGCCGCGAGCACGAGATCGCCGGTGCGCGCTGATCTCGACCATCTGCCCCGCTTGCCCGCACACGCACCGCGTGGTGTCTGGGGCGCAGTGATGCTGGCCATCGACGATCGCGGAGCAATCGACTGGGAGGCGACGGAAGAGACAATCGCACGGCTCTGCGCATCGGGTGTCGACGGCATCTATTCCAACGGCACGGCCTGCGAATTCCATTGCCAGACCGAACCCGAATTCGACCGGCTTTGTGAGCTGGTCGCCGAAATAGCCGGTCGCGCGGGCCTTCCCTTCCAGATCGGCATCAGCCAGTCCAATCCGCGCGTCGCGCTGGAGCGGCTGACGCGGGTGGCCGCACTTCGCCCGGCGGCGGTGCAATTCACCTTGCCCGACTGGTGGCCGCCCAGCGACGACGAGGTTATGCGCTTTGTCGGCGGCCTGTGCGAGGCCGCGCCCGAAGCGCCGCTGGTGCTTTACAACCCGCCGCATGCCAAGCGCCGCCTGACGCTCGAAGGCATCGCCCGGCTGCGCGCGGCCGTGCCATCGCTGGTCGGCGCCAAGCTGCCGGGCGGCGACGCCGACTGGTATGCCGACATGCGCCGCAAACTGGACGGATTCTCCGTCTTCGTCCCCGGCCACACGCTGGCAACAGGATATGCTGGGGGAGCCCATGGCAGCTATTCCAATGTCGCCTGCCTCAACCCGAAGGGCGCGGTGATATGGTGGCGAATGATCCGCACCGACATGGCCGCCGCTGCCGAAGTCGAGGCGCGCATACAGGCCTTCCTCGCCGCATGTGTCCTGCCGTTTCGCGCTCGCTACAATGTCAGCGATGCAGCACTCGACAAGGCGATGGCCGCCGCCGGCGGCTGGGCGCCGCTCGGCCCGCGACTGCTCTGGCCCTACAGCTCTGTGCCCGACGGAGAGATCCCGGCACTGACCAAGGCCGCTTACGCGGCTTTCCCGGAATGGCGGTAGGCCGCCAACGTATGTGGCTGCGGCGGAGTGTTAATCCATTTGCCGGCACGCCTTCTTCAGCAGCCGGCACGCACGCCTTGTGTTGCGCGTGACGCAAACGTCCCGGGCTGCGGGGCATCGGCCTCGCGACGCGCCAGCGAGTTGCGCAGCAACGCGACCACCTCGCGGCCAGCCGTGGCGATTTCGCGTGGCCTGTCGAGGCCGACGATCATGAATTCCTGGATTCCCAGAGCCGCATAGGGTAGCAGCAACAGCGCGACCCGCGCTGGCGGCCCTGCAAGCTCGACCGCCTTCCAGCAGGAAGCGGCCGGTTTGTCTTCCGAACGGATTCGGACGGGAAGCGCGAAACGCAGCTTGCCGGCCCGGCCGTGTTCGGCGGCGGCGCTGCGTACACGCTGCATAGACTGGCGGATTTCGGTGAGCGAGCCCGGCGCCAGCTCGAACACATCCGCATGCCTGCCCGCGACCCTGAGCGCCGTGCCGGACTGTCCGCCCATGCGGATGGTCACACCATGCGGCCCCTTGCGCGGCACATGGCCGCCTTTGATGCTGTAAAAGGCGCCTTCATGGTCGAACGGTCTGTCGTTCGACCACAACCGCTTCAGCAGCACCAGATATTCGTCGATGCGTTGCCAGACGACCGTGTGGCCGACCGGACGTGCCTCGGCATCATCGTCGCTCAGCGGCTCGCTGAGCATCCTGAGCGACAGCCGGCCGCCGCTTTTCGCATCAAGCGCGGCGAGCTGCCGTGCTGCCACGATCGGCTCGATCACACCCGCCCAATGGGTGAGAACGACCTCCAGGGACGAGGTGCGATCCAGTGCCTGGGCCGCAAGGTCCATATTGGTCAGCAGTCCGGCCTGGTCGTCGACGACGATCTTCTGGAATCCGGCATCCTCGATCAGCGACAGCTTCGTCGCGGTCTCGACAAAGTCGTAGAAAAAGCCGGCGTCGGCAGGGCGGGTTTTACCGGGAACATGCGTGAACTCGATCGGCATTGCCATCTCCTCCTTCACGTAGGGAATCATGGACATCACGTCGCAATCACGGCGCGCAAAAGCGCCGGCATTCGGTTCATCCAACTCCGGAATTCGCAAGCGGCAGGCCGCTATCTCGATGAAATCAGGGCCTTAACGATCAGGGGATCAGCCCCAGTACGACTGCCCCGGTGAATACGAATGCAAGGGCAAAGACGAGATAGGCGAAAGCGCCGGCATAGGCTGGCCGCCATACCTGGTCGGAACCCAACCTTTGGCCTTTGCGGGCAGTCTGAGTGTTCTGGCTGTAGGACATATCGACCTCCGTCTCGCGGATTAATCTATAAAATCAGTAGACTTTGTCGATTGCTATTTTCGAGCGCTCCGTAGAATAGTTTTCTCAAAACGGAAGACAAATTGGTTCCTTTGTGGCTTAGAGCTGCCTTTTTGAGACCTGTCGTGATGACGGCAGAAAACGTCAGGTCTATGCACCTGCGGCTCCTTGGCCATCCAAGGGATGAAGGATAGCATCGCTGCTCGAGCGGAAGCCGCTACGTCACGGCAAAGCAACAGGGAGCAAAAACATGGGCACAAGACTGGCCGGCAAGGTCGCCATCATCTCCGGCGGCGCGACGGGAATGGGCGGGGCGGCATCGGAGCTTTTCGCGGCCGAAGGCGCCAAGGTGGCGATCATCGACCGCAACGGCGAAGCGGCCGCCGCCACCGCGGCGGCGATCCGGGAGCGCGGCCATATCGCCGAGCACTGGGTCGCCGACGTGTCGGACGAGCGGCAGGTCGAAGCGGCAGTGAAGGGCGCGACGGAAAAATTCGGCCCGCTCACAGTTCTGTTCAATCATGCCGGCACCATCGTCATCAAACCCTTCCTGGAGACCACGCTGCAGGAATGGGACTGGCTGCATGCCGTCAATGTGCGTTCGATGTTCCTGATGACGCGCGCCGTGCTGCCCGGCATGATCGCCGCCGGCGGGGGTTCCATCGTCTGCACCTCCTCGATCTCGGCGGTGGCGGCGACGCCGATGGAGGTGCTTTACGACACCACCAAGGGTGCCTGCCACATGTTCGCGCGCGCCATCGCCGTCGAGTTCCGCGACCGCAACATCCGCTGCAATGCGGTCTGTCCCGGCTTCATCAGGACACCGCACGGCCTGCGCGAGGTCGCCGATCTCGACAAACTCGGCATCGATGTCTCAGACGCGGCAATGGCCGCGCAGCAAGGGCGGATCGGCGAGCCGGAAGAGGTGGCAAGGGCAGCCTTGTTCCTGGCCAGCGACGAGGCCAGCTTCGTGAACGGCGCCCATCTGTTCGTCGATAACGGCTTCACTGCGATGTGAACGGCGGAGCGCCGTTACCGTTCTTCGCGCCGAAACGGCTTGAGCAGCGCCGAAGGGGCAACAGCATTGCGCGACATCACCGCCATGGCGACGATGGTGAAGATGAAGGGGAGCATCAGGAACGCCTCATAAGGAATGTGGCCGAGCCCGCTTGCCTGCATGCGCAATTGCAAGGCATCGACGAAGGCGAACAGCAGTGCCGCGCCTGCCGAGCGCCAGGGGTCCCAGCGGCCGAAGACGACGAGCGCGATCGCCACCCAGCCGCGCCCCGAAACGACGCCGAAGGTGAAGGCGTTGAACTGCGCCATCGACAGGAAGGCGCCGGCCAGCCCCATCAAGGCACCGCCGAGGATCACCGCCTGGAAGCGCGTCGCGATCACGCTGACGCCGGCAGAATCGGCGGCGCGCGGATTTTCGCCGACCATGCGCACCGACAGGCCCCAGGGCGTACGGTAGAGTACGAAGGCGGCCAGGGGAATGGCTGAAATCGCCATGTAGACCAGCGAGAACTGGTTGAACACCGCCGGCCCGAGCATCGGTATGTCGGACAGGATCGGGATCGGCAGCGTCTCGAATCCCCTAATGTTCGGCGGCACGGATTGCTGACCGAAGATCAGCCGGTAGAGGAAATAGGCGAGGCCGGAGCTGAACAGCGTCACGCCGATGCCGCAGACATGCTGGCTGAGGCCGAGCGCCACCGTGAACAGCGCATGCACGGCGCCCATCAGCGCCCCGGTCAGCACCGCCGCAAGCACGCCGAGCCACAGGCTGCCGCTGAGGCTCGCCGCGGTGAAGCCGGTCATCGCCGACAGCAGCATGATGCCTTCGATGCCGAGATTGAGCACGCCGGCGCGTTCGGAAAACATCTCGCCCAGCGTCGCAAACGCTAGCGGCGTGGCGATCCGGATGATCGCGGCCAGGAAGCCGACTTGGAAGATCTGTTCCAGCACCACGCTCATTTGGCTGTTCCCACGCGGCGGAGGCGATAGGCGGTGAACAGCAGCGCCACCAGCATGGCAAGCAATGCGGTTCCCTGAATAACATCGCTGAGGAAGGCCGGAACGCCGGTGGCCCTCGACATCGCCTCGGCGCCGGTCATGACGGCGGCAAGGAAGATCGCCGCCGGCACCACGCCGAGCGGATTGAGCCTCGCCAGCATGGCAACGACGATGCCGGAATAGCCATAGCCCGGCGAGATGTCGCTCATCACCTGGAAATGCACGCCGCCGACCTCGCCGACGCCGGCAAGGCCGGCCAAGGCGCCGGACAGCAGGGCCGTCGAAATCAGCACCCGCTCGACATTGATGCCGCCATAGCGCGCCGCCTCGGGATTTTCGCCAGTCACCTTGATCCGGAAGCCGAGCGTGGTGCGCGCGATCAGGAACCAGATCACCGGCGCGGCGACCAGCGCCGCGACGACACCGAGATGCAGCCGCGTGCCTTCGAGCAGCACCGGGAAATTCGCCGTGTCCTCGATCGGCGGCGAGATCGGGTAGCCGCTGAAACTGTCCTTCCAGGGTCCCTCGATCAGCGCCATCAACGCATAGAAAATGACCGAGTTGAGCAGCAGCGAGCTGACCACGTCGTCGACCTTGAATTTTACCCGCAGCGTCGCCGGGATCAGGGCGACGGCAGCTCCGGCGGCAGCGCCCGCCACCGCCATCAGCAACATGGCGAGCGGCCCCGGCATCGGGATCGCACCGACCGCGCAGCTCGCCACCGCACCGGCCAGCAATTGCCCCTCGGCGCCGATGTTCCAGAATTTGGCGCGGAAGGCGACCGCCACGGCAAGGCCGGTGAAGATCATCGGCGCGGCACGCACCAGCGTTTCGGTGATGGCGTAGCTGTCTCCCAAGGACGCCGAAAACATCACGCCATAGGCCTCGATCACGCCGGCGCCAGCCAATGCGATGAGGCCGCTGCACAGCACCAGCGTCGCGCCGATGGCGAGCAGCGGCAGCGCCAGATTGAACCAGGCGGGCGTTGAGGTGCGGGCCTCGAGACGGAACATCAAGCCTCCGCCCCGGTCATCATCAATCCAAGTCTGGCGACGGTGGCATCGGCGCTGTCCAGCGTGCCGACGATGCGCCCCTCATACATCACCGCGACGCGGTCGCAGAGCATCAGCAGTTCTTCGAGATCCTCGCCGATGACGATGATGCCGCAGCCCTTGGCACGCATGTCGAGGAACTTTTCGTGGATGAAGCGCGCGGCGCCGATATCGAGGCCGCGTGTCGGCTGCGAAACGATCAGCACCTTCGGATCGAAGGCGAGTTCGCGCGCCAAAAGCGCCTTCTGCAGATTGCCGCCGGAAAGCGCCCCGGCGCGCGTCATCGGCCCGGGGCAGCGTATGTCATAGGCCTTGATCTGCGCCTCGGTGAAGGCGCGGATCGCATCCGGCTTGAGCAGGCCATTGCGGCTGAATGCGTAGGCGCCGATGCGCGGCAGCACCATCGAATCGGCGAGCGGCAGATTGGTGACCAGCCCGGTCGTCATGCGGTCTTCCGGAATGCGGCCGAGGCCGAGCGCCTGCACCGCGCGCGGCGAGAACCGGGAAACCGCTTTGCCGGCTATGGTCATCTGTCCGGCATCGGGCGCACGCACGCCGGAGATCACCTCGGCAAGCGCGCGCTGGCCATTGCCGGAGACACCGGCAATGCCGAGGATCTCTCCGCCACGCACCGACAGCGACACGTCGCGCAGCGCCATGCCGGAATGGCGTGATGTCGAAATGCCGTCGAGGGTCAGCACTGCGGCACCGGGGGTCGACGGTCCCCTGGCCGGCGGCACGATCTCGTGGCCGCACATCAGCCGCGCCATCTCCGAGGATGTCGTGCTGGCCGGCGCATCGACGCGGCCGGCGACGCGCCCATGCCTGAGCACCACGCAGCGATGCGTCAGCGCCCGCACCTCGTTGAGCTTGTGCGAGATGAAGATGATGCCGAGCCCCTGCGCCGCCATCGAGCGCAACGCCGAAAACAATCCGTCGACCTCGGTCGGCGCCAGCACCGCCGTCGGCTCGTCGAGGATCAGCAGCCTCGCGCCGCGAAACAGCGCCTTGACGATCTCGAGCCGCTGCTGCTCGCCGACCGACAGCGCCGAGACGGAGAGGTCTGGGTCGAGCGTCAGCCCGTGCTGGCGGCCGATCTCGGCGAGCCGCGCCAGCCCGCCGGCGCGGTTGATCCGGCCCGATCTGCCGGGGATGCCGATCAAAAGGTTTTCCAGCACCGAAAGCCGCGGTGCGAGATGAAAGTGCTGGTGCACCATGCCGATGCCGGCGGCAAGCGCGTCGGCCGAGCTGTTGATCGTCACCGGCCGGCCCTGGACCAGGATCTCGCCGGCGTCGGGCGCATAGGCGCCGAACAGCACGTTCATCAGCGTCGTCTTGCCGGCGCCGTTTTCGCCAAGCAGCCCGAGAATCTCGCCCGGCGCGACGCTGAGATCGACGGCTTCGTTCGCCTTCACAGCGCCGAAGCTCTTGGAGATGCCACGCATTTCTATGAGTGGGGTAGGCAAGGGTGCTCCTGGTGAGAGTGGCGCGGATACCCCTCCCCCTCGAGGGGAGGGTGCCGAGCGAAGCGAGGCGGGAGGGGTCACCTCAACTGCCTCGACCTCTGACTGAAAAAAGATGGAGCGCGTCGCCGCGGACCCGACCCGGCCCCGCGGGCCACCCTCCCCTCAAGGGGGAGGGCAAGCACCTAATCCGAAACCGGCGTATTCTCGTCGACATCGACGCGGAAATTGCCGTCGAGGATCTCGGCCTTCTTCTTCTCCACCAGGTCCTTGACCTCGGCCGGCAGCGTCTTGTCGAATTTGTGGTATGGCGCGAGATAGGAGCCTCCCTTGGCCATGCGCGAGAAATCGCCGTAGTCCTGCGCGGTGAAGACGCCGGCCTTGACCAGCTTGATCGCCTGCTCGACCGTCGGATACATGTCCCAGACCGGCCCGGTGATCACCGTGTCGGGGCCGAGGCTCGACTGGTCGGACATGTTGGAGATGGCGAGGATCTTCTTCTCCGCCGCCGCTTCGATGACGCCGAAGCGCTCGGCATAGATCACGTCGACGCCGGCGTCGATCTGGGCGATAGCCGCTTCCTTTGCCTTTGGCGGATCGAAGAACGAGCCGATGAAGGCGACCTTCTTCTTGATATTGGGATTGACCTCCCTGGCGCCGGCAAAGAAGGCGTTGACCAGCCGGTTCACTTCCGGAATGCCCATCGCCGCGACGGCGCCGATCGTGCCTGACTTCGACATCTTTCCGGCGATCATGCCGGAGAGATAGGCCGGCTCGTGGATCCAGTTGTCGAAGACCCCGAAATTCGGCTCGGCCGGCCCGGCGCCGGAGCCGAACAGGAAGGCGGTTTTCGGGAACTGCTTGGCCGTCCTGCGGGATTCGCGCTCGGCGGCGAAGGCATCGCCCAGCACCAGCTCATAGCCGCCTTGCGCATATTCGCGCATGACCCGGCTGAAATCGGCGGTCTGCACCTTCTCCGACCATTTGTACTCGACGCCGAGTTCCTTCTCGGCCTTCTGCAGGGCGACGTGGATCTGGTTGTCCCACGGCTCCTCGATCGGCGTGGCGAAGATCGCCGCCACTTTCAGCTTCTTGGTTTTGGCGAAGGCACGGCCCGGCAGCATCGCTGCCGCCAAGCCGAGCGCGCCCAGTTCCAGCACATTGCGGCGCGAAAGCCCTTCGCGTTTCGACTGGATTTTGCTCTTTTTGTTGTCCATTGCATGCCCCTCTGATTGGCGCCGTGTCGAGCCGGCTCTTTTCTCTGGAATATCAGCGGAGGAACTATGGAACGGTGCCCGGCTTTTGTCCACATGGTCAAATTTGACCGCGCAAGGCGGCTGTAAACGTTCGCGCAATCGCGCCGTTTCAAACGATCGGCGCGACGATGCTTGCCTCACAACCTCTCCAGCGCCACGGCGATGCCCTGGCCGACACCGATGCACATGGTGGCGAGGCCGTAGCGGCCGCCGCGTTCGCGCAGTTCCAGTGCCGCCGTGCCGGTGATGCGCGCGCCGGACATGCCGAGCGGATGGCCTAGCGCGATGGCGCCGCCATTCGGATTGACGTGCTCCGCGTCCTCGGCAATGCCGAGTTGGCGCAGCACGGCAATGCCTTGGGAGGCAAAGGCTTCGTTGAGCTCGATGACGTCGAATTGTTGCGGCGTCAGGCCGAGCCGGGCGCATAGCTTTTGCGTGGCCGGCACAGGGCCGATGCCCATGATGCGCGGCGCCACGCCGGCGGCGGCACCGCCGAGGATGCGGGCGATCGCCGTTAGCCCGTATTTTTTCACGGCTGCTTCCGAGGCGACGATCAGCGCCGCCGCGCCGTCATTGACGCCCGACGCGTTGCCGGCCGTGACCGTACCGCCTTGCCTGAAGGGCGTCGGCAATTTGGCCAGCGCCTCGACCGTCGTGCCCGCGCGGGGATGCTCGTCCTTTGATACGATCACCGGATCGCCCTTGCGCTGCGGAATCGTCACCAGCGTGATCTCCTTCGCCAGCCGGCCATTGGCCTGCGCCGCCACCGCCTTGTCCTGGCTGCGTGCGGCAAACGCATCCTGGTCCGCACGGGAGACGGCGAACTCTTCCGCCACGTTCTCGCCGGTCTCCGGCATCGAATCGACGCCGTATTGCTTCTTCATCAGCGGATTGATGAAGCGCCAGCCGATGGTGGTGTCGTGGATCTCGGCATTGCGCGAAAAGGCGGTCTCGGCCTTCGGCATGACGAAAGGAGCACGGCTCATCGATTCGACGCCGCCGGCAATCATCAGCTCCGCCTCGCCTGCCTTGATCGCGCGAGCAGCAATCATCACCGCATCCATGCCCGAACCGCAGAGACGGTTGACGGTCGAGCCGGAAACCTCCTTGGGCAGGCCGGCGAGCAGCAGCGCCATGCGCGCCACGTTGCGATTGTCCTCGCCGGCCTGGTTGGCGCAGCCATAGACGACGTCATCGATGGCAGCCCAGTCGATGCCGGGATTGCGCTCGACCAGCGCCTTCAGCGGTGTCGCGCCCAGATCGTCGGCACGGACCGCCGACAGCGAACCACCGAAGCGCCCGATCGGCGTGCGGATGTAGTCGCAGATATAGGCCTCGGCCATTATGCAGCCTCTCTCTTGCCCTGACGATTTCCGCTCCCGGCGCGGCCATGTTGGCCGCATTCTCCGGGAGACGAAAGCACATCTCGCCGCCGGCCGTTAGGCCAAAGAGAATTTCAGCTCCCGCCCGCCGGGAGCGGCGGATCAGCCGATGCTTTCGCCGCCGTCGATCACCAGCGCCTGACCGGTCATGAAGGACGAGCGGTCGGAGACCAGGAACAGGATCGCTTCGGCGATTTCCTCCGCGCTGCCCAGCGCTGCATGGGAATCTTGGTGCGGACATAGTTTTCGATCGCTGCCCGCCCGCCCATCTGAGCGATGAACGGTTCGTTGAAGGGCGTGTCGACCCAGCCCGGACAGAGCGCGTTGACGCGCACATTGTGTTTGGCATAGTCGAGCGACATCTGCCGGGTCATCGCAACCACGGCATGTTTTGAGGTAGCGTAGGCGATCATCTCTCGGTCGTAGAACACACCCGAATTCGAGGCGGTGTTCAGGATGACACCGCCGCCCTGTTCCATCATCGACGGCATGACGAGCCTGGCCGCGAGGAATTGCGCCCGCACATTGATCCGCCATGAGGCATCCATGCCGTCGGCGCCGACTTCGGTCAGCGTGCCGCCGATCTGGATTCCGGCATGGTTGTGCAGGATATCGATCCGCCCATGCCGGCCCAGCGTTCCCGCAATGAGGCGCTCGACCGCCGCGTCGTCGCCGACATCGGTAGTGATCGCCTCAGCTCGACCACCCGCGGCACGAATATCTGACGCCGTTGCTTCCCCGGCAGCCTGGTCCCTGTCGGCGATCACCAGAACCGCGCCCTCTCTGGCCATCATCATGGCGCCGGCACGCCCGATCCCTGACCCGGCACCCGTCACCACGGCGATGCGATCTCTCAGAATCATGTTTTTGTCTTTCAGTGTGATGGTTTTCGTTGGCGCAGCTGCCATTGGGCGAGCACCACGAGCAGTACGGAGGCGACGAGCACGATCGTCGCGATGGCATTGATCTCCGGCGTGACCCCGCGCCGGATCGAGGCAAAGACATAGATCGGCAATGTCGTCTGCGCGCCGGCAACAAAGAAAGCGACGATGAAATCATCAAAGGAAAATGTGAAGGCGAGCAGGAAGCCGGCGATTATCGCGGGCATGATCTGCGGCAAGACGATGCTGCGAAAGGTCGTCAGCGGGGTGGCATAGAGATCACTTGAGGCCTCGACCAGATTGCGGTCCAGGCTGCCGAGGCGTGTACCGACGATCATCGCCACCAGCGCCATCGAAAACAGGCCATGCGCGGCAATGATCGACCCGTAGCCGAGCGCCAGGCGCGGCGGCTGATCGCTCGGCCACAATGAAGCGACAAACGGGTTGACCACCGCAAACAGCTGGGGACGAGCGCGACCAGCGTCGAGATGCCGATGACGACGCCAGGAACGACGATCGCAGCCCCGAGCAGCGCATCGAAGATAGCCCGGGTCCGCACGCCGACGCGCGCCAGGCCAAGCGCCGCCGCCGTGCCGCACAGCGCTGCCAGCAAGGCGCTGGTCGTGGCGATGAACAGGCTGTTCTTCAGCGCTTCGACCAGGAACGGGTTCGCCAGTGCCTTGCCGTACCATTGCACCGAGAAGCCGGTGAACTCGCTGGCGTGGTGGCCGGCGTTGAAGGAGAACAGCACCACCAGCGCGATCGGCAGGTAGAGAAAAGCAAAGACCGAAACGACGAAGGCACGCAACAGATCAGATCCACCCGGCGGGCACCCGAAAGCCGGGTCGAAACACGGTTCGCGGCAAGCAGAACCACCACCGAAACCAGAACCAACGTGATGGCGATTGCCGATCCAAACGGCCAGTTGCGTGATTGCAAGAACAGATCGACCAGCGCGTTGCCGATGAAGAACACCTTGCCGCCGCCGAGCAGTGTCGGGATCAGATATTCGCCGAGCAGCAGGATCATGACCAGCGAGAAGCCGGTCATCACACCCGGCAGCGACAGCCGCAGCGTCACGCCTAGGAATGTCGAGATCGGCGTCGCGCCGAGATCGGCGGAGGCCTCCAGCAAGCGGCGGTCGAGCCGCTCGAGGCTGACATAGATCGGCAGGATCATCAGCGGCAGATAGCCATAGACGATGCCGAGCAGAACCGCTCCCGGCGTGTTGATCAGCCGCACATCCTCGATCCCGACATAGGCCAGCAGAGCCGGGATGCCACGCCCGCCAAGAACATACATCCAGGCATAGGTTCGCATCAGCAGGCTGGTCCAGAACGGGATGACGACAAGCGCCAGCAGGATCAGCCGCCAGCGCTCCGGCGCGCGCAAGGCGAGGTAGTAGGCGACCGGATAGGCAACGAGAAGACAGGCCAGTGCGCCCGCCGGCGCCAGCACCATCGTGTTCCAGAAGGCGGTCGCCCGCGCCGGAAGATTGGCATATTGCGCCAAGGTGAAAGCGGCCTGATAGCCACCTTCCGGCGCCCGCTCGCCGACGCTGAAGACGGCGATCGCGACGAACGGCAAGACCAGGAACACCACCAGCCACGCGGTTGCCGGACCGAGCAGCAAGGCGGTCAGGAGATTGTGACGAAAGACATTCCTGCGCATTGAAAACCGCCCCGGTGCCGGCGGACATCTGCCCGCCGGGTGAGTTGCCTGCATCGGACCTGTGGTCCGCACGGTTCAAGCCGACTTGAAGCGTGCCATCAGTTCGGCCCGGCCCGGGTCGGTCAAAGTCGCAGCTGCACCGAATTCGAGCGGCTTCAGCAGATCCGCCGCCGGATAGAGGATCGGATTTTCCAGCACCTCCTTGGGCAGCAGCGCATTGACCCGCGAATCGGTGGAAGGCGCACCGTTGGCCAGGTGCTCCTTGACGGCGACGTTCGGATCCATCAGGTAATTGAGCAGGGCATAGCCGGCGGGCTTGTTGGGCGCATCCTTCGGAATGGCGTAGAAGTCGGTCCAGATCTCGCCGCCCTCCTTGCCAAGCACATAGGCGATCTCGGGAATGTCGCGGTGGAGCTGCGCTCCGTCATTGGTCCAGCACATCGTCATCCAAGCGTCACCGGCACGCATCGACGGCTGATAGTCGCTGGAAACAGCGAACAGATGCGGCTTGACCTTCAGCAGCAATTCCTCCGCCTTGGTGAGTTCGTCCTGCTTCAGCGAGTTGAACGAGAAGCCGAAATATTTCAGCGCGTTGCCGATCGTGGTGAGCTGGTAGTCATGGACCATGGTCCGGCCATCGCCCTCGGCCATGGCCGTGTCCCAGAATTCCTTCCAGCTCGTCATCGGCTTGGTCAGTTTCTTGGTGTTTACGGCAAAGCCGGTGGTGCCCCAATTTTTCGGCACCGCGTAGGTCACGCCATCGATCGTGCCTTCCCCAGTGAAGCGCGGGTCTTCTTTCGAACCGTCGTAATTGGCAAGCTTGGCCATATCGAGCGCCTCGATGATGCCGAGCTTCTTATAGGTGGAGATCGTGTAGTTGGTCGGAACGAAAAGGCTCCAGCCCGAGGCGCCGGCCTGTAGCTTGGCCAGCATCTCCTCGTTTGACCCGAACACATTGACCTCGACGGCGACGCTGCATATTCCGCAGTCGAACCGAGAAATATCCGGTTGCGGACAATACCGTTCAGCCGGCCGCTTCCCGGCGCGCCAAGGCTCAGGGACTCAGGGCGCAGGCTGATCGAAACGGCTTCGCCCTGAGTTAGCGGAGTCCGCTTGCGCGCGGCAATCACTGTGCCGTCGGCAAGCGCCACCTCGACCAGGTTGGCCGAATGCCCGGCGACCTTGCCACTCAAGAGATTGGTCTTGCCGACGAAATCGGCGACGAAGAGGTCGGCGGGTTCGTCATAGATTTCGCTCGGCTGTCCAAGCTGAACGATGCGCCCGCCATTCATGACGCAGACGAAATCGCTCATCGACAGGGCTTCTTCCTGGTCATGCGTGACGAGGACGAAGGTGATGCCGATCTCGCGCTGCAGGTTCTGCAACTCTATCTGCATGTCGGTGCGCAGCTTCTTGTCGAGCGCCGCGAGGGGCTCGTCGAGCAGCAGCACCGCCGGCTTGTTGACCAGCGCGCGCGCCAAGGCGACGCGCTGCTGCTGGCCGCCGGAAAGCTCGTGGATCTTGCGGCGGCCATAGCCGGCAAGCCGCACCATGGCGAGCGCCTCGCCGGCGCGCAGGCTGATCTCCCGCGACGACAGCCGCGGCCGCGCCTGGCGCAGCCCGTAGGCGATGTTGTCCTCGACATCCAGATGCGGAAACAGCGCATATTGCTGGAACACCATGTTGACCGGGCGCCGGTAAGGCGGCGTGCCAGCCATGTCGCGGCCACGGATGAACACCGCACCTTCGCTCGGCTGTTCGAAGCCGCCGATCATGCGCAGGCAGGTTGTCTTGCCGCAGCCGGACGGCCCGAGCAAGGCGACAAAGGCAGACGGCGGGATGGCAAGATCGATGCCGCTGATCGCGGTCACGCTGCCGTAGCGTTTAGCGACCCCGCGAAACTCGATGTCGGGCACTGCGGTCAAAGCTGCGGCTCCAGCAACAAGACGATCTCGGAACGCTATCAGAGCCAATGACGGCTAGTATATACCTCGCGGGTGGTATATTTCGTCTATTTTCTCGTCTGGAGGGGTACAAATTGGGCGTATCGCGCAGCGACGAATACAGCCAGCTCGCGACGCTCATCGCGGCGACCCGGGAGACGAGCGGTGAGCTTTTCGGCAGGGCCCTGGTCGCTTGGCTCCGGCAGCATGTCAGCTTCGATCACTGCGTGATCTTCGGCTATCGCGGCGCATCCCGCCCGCCGTTGCTGTTCGAGACATTCTCGCCGGCCGAAAGCCACGTCTTCGTCGCGCTCTATCAGGAAGGGCCTTATCTGCTCGACCCGTTCCACCACGCGGCGGTTGAGCGCAAGGAAGGTTTCTGGCGCATGCGCGAACTGGCGCCGGACCGCTTCTATGCCAGCGAATATTATCGCTCCTACTATAGCCAGACCAAGTTGGCCGAGGAGGTCGGCTTCTTCGTGCCGCTGCCAGGCAAGGACGCGCTGGTCGTCTCGTTGATGCGATTGCGCGCTTCAGGCCCGTTCGGAACCGCCGATGCCAGGCTGCTGCGCGACATGGCGCCGGCGGTGATCGGCTTCGCCAGGCTGCGCTGGCCGGCCCTTCCGGCCGACAAACCGGCAGAGACGAAGCAGGACGAAGCGATTGCTCCAGTCAACGAGTTCGAGCGTGCTCATATCTGGAAGAGCCTTTCGCTCACGCCGCGCGAACAGCATGTCGTCGATCTGGTGCTTCAGGGGCATTCCACGGAATCGATAGCCAGGGCGATGCGCATCGTGCCGGGAACCGTAAAGGTTCATCGCCGCAATATTTACCGCAAGCTCAAGATCAAGTCGCAGGCCGGTCTGTTCGCGCGTTTCGTCGAGATCATGGACGCGCGGATTCGGTAGTCCACGATTTGGCCTCGCTCGAGCAGCCTAGCTGGCAACGGCGTCCCAGGAACCGGTTTCGGCCATCCGCCTGAGCCGGGATGCCACCCGAAAAATGTCCTTGCCGGTCTGCCCGTGCCAATGGTCCAGCCGCCGGGTGATCTTGTCCACGCCTTCGAGGCCGGCCCAGAACATCGGCCCGCCCTTGCCCACCGGGAAGCCATAGCCGTTGACCCAGACGACATCGATGTCGGAGGCGCGGGCAGCAATCCCCTCTTCGAGAATTTTGGCGCCCTCATTGATCATCGGATAGAGCGTGCGTTCGATGACCTCGTCGGTGCCGATCGCGCGCAGCGCGACGCCCTTTTCGGCGGCCTTGTCGCGGATCAGTGCCTCGACCTCGGGATTGGGCAGCGCCGCACGCGAACCGTTCTCATAGCGATAGAAGCCGCTGCCGGTCTTCTGGCCGAAATGCCCCTGTTCGCAAAGCGCATCGGCGATCACGGCCGTCTGGCGGCGCGCCTTGCGGTTGCGCCAGCCTATGTCGAGGCCGGCGAGATCGCCCATCCGAAACGGCCCCATCGGCCAGCCGAAATCGGTGAACGCCTGATCGACCTGACGCGGCGTTGCGCCTTCGAGCAGAAGCGTCTCTAGTTCCGAACCCCGCGCGGCCAGCATGCGGTTGCCAACAAAGCCGTGGCAGACGCCGACGACGACCGGCACCTTGCCGATCCGGCGTGCCAGATCGACGATGGTCGCCAGCACATCGGGCGAGGTTTTGTCGGCCCGGACGATCTCCAGAAGCTTCATGACGTTAGCCGGCGAAAAGAAATGCATGCCGAGGAAATCTTGCGGACGCGATGCCGAAGCGGCGATCTCGTTGACGTCGAGATAGGAGGTGTTGGTGGCAAGGATCGCGCCTGACTTGGCCACTGCGTCGAGCCTGCCGAATACTTCCTTCTTGACCGCCATCTCCTCGAACACGGCCTCGACGATCAGATCGCAATCGGCGAGGTCGGCATAGTCGGTGCTGCCCCTGAACAAGTCCAGCCGCTCACGCCTGGCGTCTTCGCTCAGCGATCCGCGGGTAACGGAAACGCCATAATTCTTGTCGATCGTCGCCAGCCCGCGTTGCAGCGCTTCCTGCGTTGTCTCCAGCAGGGTCACGGGAAAGCCGCCATTGGCGAACGCCATGGCGATGCCGCCGCCCATCGTGCCGGCGCCGATGACACCGACCCGGGCGATCTTGCGCTTGCCGAAATCCTTGCCCGGGATCTTTGCCGCCTCACGTTCGGCAAAGAACAAATGTCGCTGGGCGCGCGACTGGTCGCCTCCGACCAGCGTCACGAACAGCGCACGTTCCGCCGCCAGCGCTTCGTCGAAGGGCAGCATGAGAGCGTTGCGGACCGACTGCGCGCCGGCGATCGGCGCTTCGAGGCCTCGCGCTTTGGCGGCAAGCGCTGCCATCTCCTTGTCGAAAGCCGGCAAGTCGGCCCGGTCGAGGCGATCATTGCGGTCGCGCACCGGTGTGAACGGACCGCCTTTCGCGGCCGTTTCGCTGGCGAAACTCACCGCTTGCGCCGTCAGGTCGCCATCGAAGACCGCATCGACCAGACCGGCGGCGAGCGCCTCGGCCGCACCGATCGGCGTTCCCGAAGCGATCATGCTGAGTGCCTTCAGCGGACCAACCAAGCGCGGCAGGCGAACCGTGCCGCTGCCGCCCGGCAGCAGGCCGAGCTTGACTTCCGGCAGGCCGAGCCTTGCCGTTCGGTCGGCAATACGGAAATGGCAGCCGAGCGCCAGTTCCAGGCCGCCGCCGAGCGCAGTGCCATGAATGGCGGCGATCGTCGGCTTGGCGATAGTTTCCAGCACGGCGACAATGGCGCGCAGATCCGGCTGCTGCGCCGGTTTGCCGAACTCGGTGATCTCGGCGCCGGCGACGAAGGTGCGCCCTGCGCATGCTATCACGATTGCGGCGACATCAGGCTCGTCGCGCAGCGAGACAAGCGCCTGCATCAGCGGCTCGCGCACATGGAAGCTCAACGCGTTCACCGGCGGATTGTCGATGGTCACCAGCGCGACGCCGTTGTTGTTGCCGATGCTGACGAAACTGGACAAGCGGAATCCTCCAAGGAGCCGATGGTTGGATCGTGGATGGGTTTACTAGGCCGCGCCGCGAATGGAAACCCGATCCACCTCTCGAACAGTTCTTGCTCGCGGGTTGCGGCTGATGCTTAGTCGGCATCTGGAGGCGGATAAAGATTGACGCCGCCACTTAGGGTGTAGAGAGTCTTGATGAGAAGACAAACTGGACGTTCGAACGTCGGCAGACGTTAAGCAGGATGACGCAAGAGATATGGGACAAGCCCACTATCGTTCTGATGGACGACGCCAAAAACGGCGACAATGACCACACGTTGAGCTATAGGGCCGGGCGGGAGCTTCTAGAAAGATGGAGGCGAGGAGTTGATCTGGAATTTCTAATCGATCTTATGCAGTCCGAGAAATCCAGCGATCGGCTCCGTGCGGCCTATTATCTCGGCGAGGTGGGCGAAGCGGTTGAAGGCCTGAGGGTTCCAGCGACGGAGCTTGCGAGCGACCCGCTTTCCGATTGCCAACGTGCCTTCGTGAATTACATGGCAACTTCCGGCTACTTCGATGAGCCGATTGCCAAGGGCTTGGCGAACTGCCTGCTGGACCTCGATCTTTATGTGAGAACGGCAGCGATCAAATGGGCGGTCTCCACGACCGTCGAAAGACTGGAAGAGTTCTCTCGACTGGTTTCCTCTGGAACTGGCCGATTTGAATTGAAATTCCGCAATCCGCTCAGCAACAGTTTTTGGGGAAAAGCCCTTCGAGAACGCGGGATACGTGGCGTCGAAATCATTCGGCGCCTGCGTGCTGGCGAAGAAGTCCAGCGCATCAGAATGGAAGTGCCGGGGGAAGACAGTTTCGTTCTCGACAACCTTCTTTTCTGGGAAACCTCTCGAGAACGCTATTTGGGGTGGCAGAAGATCAAATCGAGAGATTGATTACGGCACTTGAAAGCCATAGGCCGGCATCACCCGGATATCAACGCAGTGCCTTCTGCCCGCCCGCCGCGGTGATGACGCCGACGATGATCAGCCCCGTCAGCACCAGGCGGACACCGACGCTGACGCCGAACGTGTTGAGCATGGTCAGGAGCAGCACCAGGAACAGTGCCGCGCCCCAGACGCCGGGCACATTGGCCTTGCCGCCCGCCACCGACGTGCCGCCTATGACGACGACCGCGATCGAGGCCAGCAGATACTCATTGCCGATATCGACATTGGCGCCGCGGAAATAGCCGGCGAGCAGCGCACCGTCGAGGCCGCCGAGCGCGCCCGACAGCGTGTAGGTGAGGAAGCGGATGCGGCCGACATTGACGCCGGCCAGCCAGGCAGCGCGGATGTTCTGGCCGATCGCCAGCACCGAGCGTCCGTAGATCATACGCTGCAAAACGATGCCGGCGCCGATGGTGAACAGCACGGTGAGGATCGCCAGCACCGGGATGCCGAAGATCTGCCAGTTGGTGAAATCGGCAAAGCCCGGCGGCGGCTTGATCTGCAGGCCCCGCCCATAGCTGATATCGACCGACTGGATGACGAAGCTGGCCGACAGCGTCGCGATGATCGGTGGAATGCGCAGCGCCCATATCAGAAGGTAGTTGACGGCGCCGATCGCCATGCCGCAGGCAAGCGCTGCCAGCAGGCCGACCGCGATCATCGCATCATTGCCGTCCATGACCTTCATGGCGACGGCGCTGGCAAGGCCGATATTGGCCGGCAGCGACAGGTCGACATTGCCCGGCCCGAGCGTGATGACGAACATCTGCCCAACGCCGACGATGACCGTGAAGACGGCGAGCGACAGCGCCGCCGTGATCATCCCGCCGCCGCCATAGCCGCCGGTGAAGGCGATGGTCGCCAGCCACACCAGCAGCGCCCCGAAGAACGACCAGATCCAAGGTCTGGCGAGCAGTGTCCGCAGCGATGCCATGCTCACCTCTCCCTGCGGCTGATCAGCACCCGCGCCGCCAGCACGATGATCAGGATGGCGCCATTGGCGGCGACCTGCCAGTCGGGCGGAATGTGCATGAACGTCAAGAGGGGCGATGCCGCCAGCGCCAGCGTCAGCGCGCCGATGACGGCGCCGATCGGCGACACCCGGCCGCCGACGAACTCGCCGCCGCCGAGGATGACGCCGGCGATCGAAAGCAGCGTGTAGCCATTGCCGATATTGGCATCGGCCGAGGTGGTGATGCCGATCAGCGCCATGCCGGACAAAACGCCGAACAGGCCGGTCAGCGCAAACAGCGCGATCTTGGTGCGCAGCAGCGACCAGCCGGCGCGCTTGAGTGCGGCTGAATTGCCGCCCGATCCACGCAGGATGACGCCGTAGGAGGTGCGCATCAGGCCAAAGTGGACGACGGCTGCGATCAGCAATGCCGCCATGATCGGGAACGGAATGAAGGGTGGCTTGAAGGCCATCAGCGCCAGCAGCCAGTCCGGCGCCTTGCCGCCGGGCTTGGGCAGGATGAGGATGGCCATGCCCTGCCAGACAAAACTCATGCCGAGCGTCACCACGATAGAGGGCAGGTTGCGCAGATGGATCAGCGCGCCGAGCAGCGCGTAGACGCCGATCGACCCGAGCAGGATCACGACGCCGAGCAGCGGCGCGTCCTTCAGCCATGTCGCCGTCACGCAGCCGACGAAGCCGACAAAGGTGCCGATCGACAGATCGAGCTCGTTGCCGGCGATGACGAACATCTGCGCGATCGTCGCCAGAGCGATCGGGATCGCCAGATTGAGCATCAGGCTGAAACCGAAATAGCTGATGGCGCGCGGGTTGAGCCAGGCGATGGCGATGAGCACCAGCGCCAGCGACAGTGCCGGCAGCAGGCTGCGCAGCATGCGCGCCCGCCTGGTGGCGCGAGCCGAAGATTTTAGCCCATTCTCGACGGATACCGCTGTCATCTCAGGCCGCATCGCCGAACGACGACTGGATGATCTTTTCCTCCGTCAGTTCGTCGCGACGAAGGTTGGCGACGATCCGGCCGTTCTTGAACACATAGATGTGGTCGCAATTGTCGAGCTCTTCGGTTTCGGTGGTGTACCAGAGGAAAGTGCGGCCATGGCGAGCCTCCTCGCGCACCAGGTCGTAGACTTCGAGCTTGGTGCCGATGTCGACGCCGCGCATCGGATCGTCCATCAGCACGATCTTGGCGTCGGAGCCGAGCGCCCGCGCGAACAGCGCCTTCTGCTGGTTGCCGCCGGACAGCGAGAAGATGTTGTTGTTCATGTCGGGCGTACGGATGCCGATTTTCCGCTGCCACAACTCGGCGAGCTCGGCTTCGCGCTGCGGCGAGATCAAGAGGCCGTTGCGCAATCGCGCCAGCGAACGGATGCCAATGTTCTCGGCAATCGACCATTGCGGAAAAATCCCGTCCGACTGGCGGTCGCCGGCAACCAGCGCCACCGGCGCGGTGACCTCGATGCCGGTCTTGGCACGGGAAGCCGCAGCAAAGATAGCCAGCAAAAGATCGGTCTGCCCATGCCCGGCAAGTCCGGCAAGGCCGATGATCTCACCGGCACGGGCGACGAGCTCGTTGCCGTCCTGCTGTCGCGCCGGGCGCGCCCGGACCCGCAGCGGACCGGGCTCCGGCTTGCCGCTCGCAATCTCTGCGGCGGTCTTCTCGCGCGCCTCCGCTCCGCCCATCGCCGTCACCAGCCTGTCGCGGTCGAAGGCGTCGGCCTGCCCGGCGGCGACCACCTTGCCGTCGCGCATCACCACGATCCGGTCGGCATTTCCGAGCACTTCGCCCAACACATGCGAGATCAGGATGCAGCTCTTGCCGGCGGCGATGAAGCGGCGCACGAACGCCAGCAGCTGGCCGGCGGTATGCGCGTCGAGCGAGGATGTCGGCTCGTCGAGGATAACCAGCTCAAGCGGCTCCTGCGTGACCGTGAAGGCGCGCGCCACCTCCACCATCTGCCGGCTGGTGATGGAAAGATCACCGACGATGTCGGATGCCGAGATGCTGTGGCCGGGGAAGATCTCGTCGAGCTTGGCAGCGATCAGATCGGCCGCCTTGCGCCGCCAGCCGAAGCCATGCAGCGACGCGTGGTTGATCCGCGTGTTCTCGGCGACGCTGAGGTTCGGGCAGAGCGACAGCTCCTGGAACACACAGCGTATGCCGAGCTGCTGCGCGCGCGACACGGAATAACTTGCCTCGACGCCGCCGCGGACCGCGATCTGCCCGCCATCGGGGGTGAGCGTGCCCGCTACCATATGCATGAGCGTCGATTTTCCGGCACCATTATGGCCGACGAGACCGACGCATTCTCCCGCCCGAACGCTGAAATCGACACCGGCGAGCGCCCGGACGGCGCCGAAATGTTTCTCGGCTCCGCCCAGTCTGATGATGTCCATATTGGCGGCGCCGAAATGTTTTTCGGCGCCGTCCAGCCTGATGATGTCTGCATTGGCCTCGGGCATCCCTCAACGATATCCGGTTGGCCGTGCCGGCGACAATCGTGCCATGCTCACTTGATGTTGGCCTTGATCGCCGCGATGGCGTCTTCCTGCGTGTATTCGTGGCTGGCGACGCCACCCTTGGGGATTTTCGGCAGCGCGGCCTCGAAATCGTCCTGGGTGAAGGCAAGGTACGGCACCAGCAGGTCGTGCGGGATGTCGGTGCGGCCGTCGAGCACCTGCTGCGCCACCCAGAAGGCCAGCGACGATACGCCCGGCGCAATCGAAGCCGACCAGGTCTGATAGCCGTCCTTTTCCTTCTGCTCCTTCCACCACTGCAATTCATCCTGGCGATTGCCCATGATGATGGTCGGACGCGGCTTGCCGGCGGCGGCGAAGGCCTGCGCCGCGCCATAGCCGTCACCGCCCTGGTCGACGACGCCGATCACATCCGGCAGCGACGGCAAGATCGTTGCGACGGCCTTCTGTGCCGTTGTCTGGTCCCAGTCGCCGGTCACCGAGCCGACGATCTTGAACTCGGGATGGGCAGCGACGCCTTCAAGAATACCGGCATGGATGGCGTCGTCGATCGAGGTGCCGGCCAAGCCGCGGATTTCCAGGAGATTGCCGCCCTTGGGCTGGAACTTGGCCATCTGCTCGACTTCCTGCTTGCCCATGTCCTTGAAGTCAACGACGACGCGGTAGGCGCAGGGTTCGGTGACGATGCCGTCGAAGGACACGACGACGATGCCGGCGTCGCAGGCCTGCTTGATGGCGCCGTTGAGGGCATCCGGCGACGCCGCGTTGATGACGATCGCATCATAGCCCTGCAGGATCAGGTTCTGCACTTGGGCTGCCTGGGTCGGCACTTCCTTGTCGGCCGTCGTGAAGACGTCGGCGGCGCCGACCACCTTGTCGGCGACTGCCTTCTTGGTGACGATGGCGTAGCTGTCGAGCATCGCCTGCCGCCACGAATTGCCGGCATAATTGTTGGAGAAGGCGATCTTCTTGCCGCTGGTATCGGCAAGCGCGGTGCCCGAGGCGAGCATCGCCGCAAGGGCACTCAAGACGAGTAGCTTCTTCATGTCATAGTCCTCCCATAGGTTAGTCGTCGTTGTCGGCTGCTGACGGCAGCCCTCGTTGCAATTTTGTCAGACAATTTTAGATGCGGACACTTGTCAACAGTGATCGGTGACGGTTTGACGATCAACTTGCGGTGCAATCATTGAAACGGGTTCGGCTCCTGGTCTAGGGATGGCACTGGAGACCGATTGAATGGCTGCGAACCTTGCCCCGGGCGCACCCGGCATTCCGGCGCGCTGGACGTCAAGCGCCAAGAGCGGCGTCGGCACCGCGCTTTCGCCGGCATGCCCGATCTGGTTCACCATCAGCCACGGTATCCTCAACGAGATCTACTATCCGCGCCTCGACAGCGCCTGCACCCGCGATCTGGGGCTGATCGTCACCGGACCCGACGGCTATTTCTCCGAAGAAAAGCGCGACGCCGAGCACAGCATCGAACCGCTCGAGGACGGGGCGCCTGCTTACCGGTTGATCAACACCGCGGCCGATGGAACCTACCGGATCGAAAAGCGCATCCTGACCGATCCGGAACGTCCCGCCTTGCTGCAGGAGATCACGTTCACGTCGCTCAAAGGCGCGGCCGCCGACTACGGCGTCTACGCGCTGCTGGCGCCGCACCTCGTCAACGCCGGGATGGGCAATACCGCCTGGATCGATGACCATGACCGGAATCCTGTCCTGTTTGCATCGGGACGCGGCGTCTGCCTGGCGCTGGCCTCGTCGCTGCCGTGGAAAGCATGCTCGGCCGGTTATGTCGGCGCCTCCGATGGCTGGCAGCAGCTTCGTCAGCACGGCCAGCTCGATCCGGCCTGCCGCAGGGCCGAGGACGGCAATGTCGCGCTGACCGGCGAGATTGGTTTTTCGAACGCGAACCCCAGGGCCTTGCTGGCACTCGGTTTTGGAACGACGCCGCAAGAGGCGGCGGAAACTGCTTTCGCCAGCCTGAAGCAAGGTTTTGAGCCCGCGGCCAGATCCTACGCCGAGAAATGGCGCAAATGGCAGGCCGGATTGCTGCCGCTGGACCGGCACGCGGCATCCGGCCTCAACAGCTACCGCCTCAGCACGGCGGTTCTGGCGACACACCGGTCGTCCGCCGGAGCAGCCGTCGCCAGCCTGTCGATCCCGTGGGGCTTCAGCAAGGGCGACGACGATCTCGGCGGCTATCACCTGGTCTGGCCGCGCGATCTGGTCGAAACCGCCGGCGGGTTCCTCGCCGCCGGCGACCCGGCCGAAGCCTTGCGCATCCTTGTCTATCTGCGCTCGATCCAGCAGCCGGACGGCCATTGGCCGCAGAACGCCTGGCTCGACGGGTCGGCCTATTGGCCGGGCATCCAGATGGACGAATGCGCCTTCCCGCTGCTGCTCGCCGACGCGCTGCGCCGCGCCGGGCATTTGCCGCCTGCGGTACTCTCTTCGTTCATGCCGATGATCGAGCGCGCGGCCGCCTATGTCGTGCGCAACGGCCCCGTCACCGGCGAGGACCGCTGGGAGGAAGACGCCGGCTACAGCCCGTTCACGCTTGCCGTCGAGATCGCCGCGTTGCTTGCGGCTGCGGACATGTTCGATGCCGCCGGTAAAACAGAGCCGGCAAACTATCTGCGCGAAACCGCCGATATCTGGAACGATCAGATCGAGCGCTGGACCTACGTCGCCGGCAGCTCGTCATGCGACGAAGCCGGCGTCGAAGGCTACTATGTCCGCATCGCGCCGCCGGACACGGCCGGCGCGGCATCGCCGAACGGCGGCTTTGTGCCGATCAAGAACCGGCCGCCCGGCGACACGGACCGGCCGGCCGAAGCGATTGTCAGCCCGGATGCGCTGGCGCTGGTCCGCTTTGGCCTGCGGGCGGCCGACGATCCGCGCATCCTCGACACGCTCAAGGTCATCGACGCGCAATTGCGCTGCGAGCTGCCGCAGGGGCCGCTCTGGTACCGCTACAACGGCGACGGCTACGGCGAGCATGCCGACGGCGCACCTTTCGACGGCAGCGGCCAGGGTCGGCCCTGGCCGCTGCTGGTCGGCGAGCGCGCCCATTACGAGCTGGCGGCAGGGCGCACGGACAAAGCGGCAAGCCTGCTCGGGACGTTCGAGAACTCTGCCGGGCCGGGCGGCCTGCTGCCGGAGCAGATCTGGGATGGTCTCGACATGCCGGAGCGCGAATTGCGGCATGGCGGCCCCTCCGGCAGTGCCAAGCCGCTGGTCTGGGCGCATTCCGAGCACATCAAGCTGCTGCGTTCGCTGCGCGACGGCACCGTGTTCGACATGCCGCCGCAAGGCGTCAAGCGCTACATCGAGGGCAGGACGGTGTCGCGCCTCAGGGCATGGCGTTTCAACCACAAGATCCGTACCATCCCCGCCGGCAAGGAGCTGCGCATCGAACTTCTGGCCCGGGCGGTGATCCATTGGAGCAGCGACAATTGGGCAACCGCCCATGACAGCGAGACCGCCGCGAACGTTTTCGGCATCCATCTCGCGGAGTTGCCGGTTGCCGAACTCGCGCCGGGCAATAGCATTGTCTTCACATTCTTCTGGTCCGATGCCGGCCGTTGGGAGAATGCTGACTTTTCTGTCGGCATCGGCGATGCCGGACAGCCACTAGATCATCGATCCCTCAAGTAAGGCAGGATGTGACCATGCAGATAGGAATGATGGGACTGGGCAGGATGGGCGCCAACATGGTTCGGCGCCTGCTGCGCGATGGCCACGAATGCGTCGTCTACGACATCAACCCGGCGAGCGTCGCCGCGCTTGTGACCGCCGGCGCGATTGGAGCCGCCTCGATGGAGGAGTTCGTCGGCAAGCTGGCGAAACCGCGCAGCGCCTGGCTGATGCTGCCGGCGGCGATCACCGGCCGGATCGTCGACCAGGTGGCCGCCCTGATGGAGCCCGGCGACATCATCATCGATGGTGGCAACTCCTATTATCATGAGGCCGTCGATCATGCAGCGCGCCTGGCATTGAAAGGCCTGAGCTATGTCGATGTCGGTACCAGCGGCGGCGTCTGGGGCCTCGAGCGCGGCTATTGCCTGATGATCGGCGGCCCCGACAGCGCGGTCCAGCATCTCGATCCGATCTTCGCAACGCTGGCGCCGGGGGCCGACGCCGCTTCGCCCGTCCCCGCCAAGGACGCCGGAACCGCGCCTTTCGGCTATCTCCACTGCGGGCCGAGCGGCGCCGGCCATTTCGTCAAGATGGTCCATAACGGCATCGAATATGGCGTCATGGCCGCCTATGCCGAGGGCATGAACATCTTGAAGTCGGCGAATGCCGGCAAGCGGCAGCGGACGGCCGACGCTGAAACCAGCCCGCTGGAAAATCCGCAATACTACCAGTTCGACGTCGACATCGCCCAGGTGGCCGAGGTCTGGCGGCATGGCAGCGTCATCGGCTCCTGGCTGCTCGATCTGACGGCCGGCGTGCTGAAGGCCGATTCGGCGCTGACGCAGTTCGGCGGGCGGGTCTCGGATTCCGGCGAAGGCCGCTGGACGCTGAAGGCGGCGATCGACACCGGCGTTCCGGCGCCGGTGCTGTCGTCGGCGCTATTCGACAGGTTCTCCTCGCAAGGCGAATCCGAATTCGCCGACAAGCTTTTGTCCGCCATGCGCTATGCCTTTGGCGGTCATATCGAAAAACCGAAGGCCGGATCGTGACGAGGAAGGCACGCTCATGAGCCCGGAACGGTCCGATACGCTGGTGCTTTTCGGCGCCACCGGCGATCTCGCCCACAAGAAGATCTTCCCCGCCCTCTACACCATGGTGGCCAAGGGAACGCTGAACGAGCCGGTGATCGGCGTCGCCTTCGATCCTTGGGATCTCGGCAAGCTGCAGGCGCGCGCCCGCGACGGCATCGTCAACGCCATCGGCAGCATCGACGACAAGATCTTCGCTAAGCTCGCTTCGCTGCTTCGCTATGTCAGCGGCGACTATCGTGCGCCTGCGACCTTCGAGAAGCTGAAGACCGCGCTGGGCAGCGCGCAGCGGCCGCTGCACTATCTGGCGGTGCCGCCGGCGATGTTCGAGGTCGTCGTCCAGGGGCTGGAGCAGTCGGGCGCCGCCCAGGGCGCACGCCTGATGGTGGAAAAGCCGTTCGGCCACGATCTGCAATCGGCGCGCTGGCTGAACCGCGTCCTGCATCTCGTCTTCGACGAAAAGTCGATCTTCCGCATCGACCACTATCTCGGCAAGGAGGCGATCCAGAACCTGCTCTATTTCCGCTTCGCCAATTCCTTCCTCGAGCCGATCTGGAACCGCAACTTCGTCGAAAGCGTGCAGATCACCATGGCCGAGGATTTCGGCGTCGAGGGCCGCGGCCGCTTCTACGACGAGGTCGGCTGCATCCGCGACGTCATCGAAAACCATCTCTTGAACATCCTCTTGCTGCTCGCCATGGAGCCGCCGGTCGGCCGCTCGGCCGACGATCTGATCGACGAGAAGGTTCAGGTGCTGCGGGCGATCCGGACGCTGACCAAGGACGATGTCGTGCGCGGCCAGTTCGACGGCTATCTCAGCGAGCCAGGCGTGGCGCCGAACTCGCCGGTCGAGACCTTCGCCGCGGTGCGCTTTTTCGTCGACACCTGGCGCTGGCAGGATGTGCCGTTCTTCATCCGCGCCGGCAAATCCCTGCCGGTGCACGCCACCGAGGTCATCGTGCGGCTGAAGCGGCCGCCGCTCGACGTCTTCGATCCGATCAAGCCCGGCGATGCCAATTACGTGCGCTTCCGCATTGACCCGCAGGTGGCGATCTCGATCGGCGCCCAGCGCAAGGCTGCCGGCGACGACATGGTCGGCGAGCAGGTCGAGCTCACCGCATTGGACGACAGCAAGGGCGACATGCCGCCTTACGAGCGGTTGATCGGTGACGCCATCAACGGTAACGGCCAGCTGTTCACCCGCCAGGACGCCAGCGAGCTCGCCTGGCGCATCGTCGGTCCGGTGCTCGGCGATGCTACGCCGCCGCCTATCTACGCGCCAAAGACGTGGGGACCGACCGAAGCCATGGCTGGATTCGGGCCGCCGAACGGCTGGATCAATCCTTCCAAATGACCTCTGGGCGAAGTGATCTTTGGGCGACATGACTTTTAGGGAAAGACAATGGCCAAATCGGTAAAGCGATCGGAACCGGACGCCGAAAAGATCGTGCTGGCGATCGATATCGGCGGCTCGCACGTCAAGATCCGCACCAGCGCCGGCGGCAAGGAGCGCCGGACCGATTCCGGACCGGGGCTTACGCCGCAGCAGATGATCGCAGCGGTGAAGACGCTGGCCGAAGGACTGCAATACGACGTCGTCTCGATGGGCTATCCGGGTCCGGTGCACCACAACCGGCCGCTTACCGAACCCGCCAATCTCGGCAAGGGCTGGGTCGGCTGCGATTTCGCCGCTGAGTTCGGCAAGCCGGTGAAGGTCGTCAACGATGCGCTGATGCAGGCCGTCGGCAGTTATGAAGGCGGCCGCATGCTGTTCCTTGGCCTCGGCACCGGCCTGGGTGCCGCGATGATCGTCGATAACGTCGCCCAGCCGATGGAGCTTGCCCATCTTCCCTACAAGAAGCGCGGCAGTTTCGAAGACTATGTCGGCGAACGCGGCCTGCAAAAGCGCGGCAAGAAGAAATGGCGCAAATACGTCTTCGACGTCGTCGATCGGCTTCGCGCCGCCATGCAGCCGGATTACGTGGTCATCGGCGGCGGCAATGTCGATGAACTCGCTGAGCTGCCCGCCGATTGCAGACGCGGCGACAACACACGCGCCTTCGAAGGCGGATTTCGACTGTGGCGCGACAAATCCCTGATTATTTGATATTGCTGATTGTCTGATATTATCGAGCACCGGCTCAGGGTTGTTAATCCCGCGCTGCCGTTAGTATTATTATTCAAAATAATGTGTGACGTGGTGCGCCGTCATTGCATTGCGCAGATTTGCCGACTAGGAATTTCTGCGACCCCCACGGACGGAGAAATAGATTGACCGACGACAGCAACAACGCTCGCAAAGACATCGACCTGCTCGAGCTGACCGCCCATATCGTGTCCGCATACGTCGAGAAGAACCGCTTGCCGGCTTCCGGCCTCGGCGATCTCATCGCCAGCGTCAGCGCTTCCATAGGCGGGCTGGGGCAACCGGCGGTCCCGGTGGCAGCACCGCTGATCCCCGCGGTCAACCCCAAGAAATCAGTGACGCCGGACTACATCGTCTGTCTCGAGGACGGCAAGAAGTTCAAGTCCTTGAAGCGCCATATTGGCGTTCATTTCGGGCTGACGCCCGACGCCTATCGCGCCAAGTGGGGCCTGCCGGCCGACTACCCGATGGTCGCCCCCAACTACGCCGCCTCGCGTTCGCAGCTGGCCAAGGCAATCGGTCTCGGCCGCAAGGCCGCCCCGCCCGCGCCCGTCAAGGGCAGGCCCAGGAAAGCCAAGGCCCCGGCCTAAAGCATTCGGGTCAGGTTCGGTCGCTCCGCCGGCGGCAACGCCCGGCGGAGCGGAAATTGTTTGATCCAGGCCGGATTTTTGCGCGCGCCCTGCGCCGAACTGCGCTAAGGCTCTCTTGGCCGGACCAGCGCCCATCGTGGAAGTGCCCCGCCGGCCGATACGCTGCCACGGGGCCTAATCCATGACCACAGAATCCCAAGTACCGTCCGATCAGCGTTATGCCGCCTTTCGCCACCGGCCATTCCTGAGCTACTGGGCGGCGCGCTTCCTTTCCACGTTCTCCACCCAGATCGTGTCGGTCGCCGTCGGCTGGCAGATCTACGACCTCACCCGCGACCCGTTCGACCTCGGCCTCGTCGGCATTGTCCAGTTCCTGCCTTCGCTGCTGCTGGTGCTGGTCACCGGCGACGTTGCCGACCGCTTCGGACGCCGTCTGATCATGGCGCTGGCGGTGCTGGTCGAGGCGGCCTGCGCCTTGGCTCTCCTGCTGTTGACGCTGCGCGGCCTCGCCGGGCCGATGCCGGTCTTCATCGTGCTCGCCATGTTCGGCATCGCGCGCGCCTTCTTCGGGCCGGCCTCCTCATCGCTGTTCGCCAATCTGGTGCCGCCCGAGGATTTCGCCAACGCCATCGCCTGGAACTCGTCCGCCTGGCAGACGGCAACCATCGTCGGGCCGGTCGCCGGCGGCCTTCTCTACGGGCTTTCGGCCGAAGCCGCCTACGTTACCGCGGCCGTGCTGATGCTTATTGCCGCCGTGCTGATCTTCACCATCCCGAAGCCTGCCCAGCGCAGCCAACCCGACAGGCCGACGGTGCAGACCCTGTTCGCCGGCTTCGGCTACATCTGGAGCGAAAAGATCGTGCTCGGCGCGATTTCGCTCGATTTGTTCGCGGTGCTCTTGTCCGGCGCCTCGGCGCTGCTGCCGGTCTATGCGCGCGATATCCTCGAACTCGGTCCCTGGGGGCTTGGTCTGTTGCGCTCGGCGCCGGGCGTCGGCGCCATCTGCGTCGCCATCTGGCTGGCCGGGCACCCGATCCGCAACCATGCCGGCCTTGTCATGCTCGGCTTCGTCGCGCTGTTCGGCGCGTTCACGGTCTTGTTCGGCCTCTCGACCGTCACTTGGCTATCGATCGCAGCCCTCGCCTTGCTCGGTGCCACCGACATGTTCAGCGTCTATATCCGCGAGACGCTGATCCAGCTGTGGACGCCGGACAAGGTTCGCGGCCGCGTCAACGCAGTCAACCAGGTGTTTGTCGGCGCCTCCAACGAGCTCGGCGAATTCCGCGCCGGCACCATGGCGGCTCTGATCGGCACGGTTCCGGCCGTGGTCATCGGCGGCATCGGGGCGATCGCCGTCGCCGGCCTGTGGGCGGTGCTGTTTCCGCAACTACGCAAGGTGCGCCATCTCAAGGGACGAAACTGATCCAGAGTGCACTGATCCGGGGTACAGGCCCGCGAATTCCGAATGACCCCGTTCTAGCCACGTCTCAGCTCTCATCAATGCGAACGGATGCTATTCAGGTGTTGCAACGCGAATCGGGCGGGTGCCGATCTTTGCCCCTGTGACAGCATCCACGGCCACCGGCTCGATTTCTTCTCCTGTCTCTGCGTCGACGTATCGCGCCAACCTGCCTTCGCCACGGTATTGGCGTCCCCACGCACCCACTAAGACGAGCACCGGCAAGAAATCGCGTCCGGCGGCCGTCAGCACGTACTCATCGCGCGGAGGCCGCTCCGAGTAGCGCCGCTTTTCCAGAAGTCCCTCCTCCGTCAGCGTCGCCAGCCGCCGGGTCAGAATGGTGGGGGCGATGCCCAGACTTCTCCGGAATTCGTCAAAGCGCGTGAGGCCCAGGCTCGCGTCGCGAAGGATCAACATGCTCCACGCATCGCCGACGCAGGTGAGGCCGCGGGCGATCGGGCAAGAGGCATCGGAAAGATTTTTCATGTTAGTATCATTTTGATAGTGACTTGATATCGAAATGATAGTATCATCTTTTTGAAATGCAATCCAGCACAAAGAAAGGAGTGACTTCCATGAACAGGACCAACCTAGGCGCTCCCCATCCAGAACTTAACCGTCAGCGCGTGCAATCGGCGCATCATGTCGCCGCAGGCCAGCCGAGATCGGCAACATCCAAACGGAGCGTCGCGATGATCAACATCATCGGTGGTGTGGCGGCATTCTTCCTGGCCGCGTCCCCGTTGCATGCCGATGAGCTGTCGGCCATGGCCGGGGAGAGTATCCATCTCGGCGGTTTTCGCGGCGTCTTACACTACGCCGACGAAAATGACGGCTATCGGGTAATCGCAACGATAGCGGAAGGAGAGACCGGGGTTCCGGTGCGCTTCTCGGCCACTCTCGCCGAAGGGCAGTCGGCTACGATATCCGTGCCACGGAAATTGGGCGAACCTGAGCAAAGCCTCGAAATTTCGCGCTCCGGCGACAAGCTCACCGTCACCGAGGTGGGATCGGTGTCCAACCAGCGAACTAGGACCATTGCCGAGTAATGCCCCTCATCGGATCGCCGGGGCGGGCGCCACATCTCCATTTGTGCGCACGCCTGCAGCTGGCAATCCAGCACAAAGAAAGAAGTGATTTCCATGAATAAGACCAATCTTGGCGTCGCCCTGGTGACGGGGGCATCCACCGGCATCGGGCACGCAACGGCCAAGGCCCTGCAGAACGCGGGCTTTCGCGTGTTCGGAACCAGCCGTCGCGCGGTCGCCGAACGATCCGACGGCGTTACCATGCTGACCTGCGACGTCACCGATGACGCGTCCGTTGCGAAACTGGTCGATGACGTGTTGGCCGAAGCCGGGCGTATCGACCTGCTTGTCAACAATGCCGGCGTCGGCCTGCTTGGAGGCGCAGAGGAGTCCTCGACCGTCCAGGCTCAAGCGCTGTTCGACGTGAACGTCTTCGGCGTTCTCCGCGTGACCAACGCGGTCCTGCCGACAATGCGCCGTCAAGGGAAGGGCAGAATCGTCAATTTGAGTTCGGTGCTGGGGTTAATCCCAGCTCCCTACTCTGCGCTCTATGCGTCGACCAAACATGCCATCGAGGGTTATTCCGAATCGCTCGACCACGAACTGCGCCCTTTCGGAATTCGCGTCGTGTTGGTCGAGCCCGCCTATACCCGAACGTCCTTTGAAGAAAATCTCGCCAGGCCGGACCATTTGCTTGAAATCTATGACTCTGCGCGCTCTGGCATGAATGCGACCCTGCGGAAAGCGATGGAGACAGGTGATGCTCCCGAAATTGTGGCCGGGACGGTCTTGAAAGCAGCGACCGAATCCGTTCCGAGGAGGCGCTATGCGGCGGGAAAAATTGCGCGCCAGGTCAGTTTCCTGCGCCGTTTCGTCCCCGCATCCGCATTCGACAAGAGCCTGCGAAAGCAGAACGGGCTGTCGGTCTGACATTGACGTCAACGACATCCTGCTGCGGTGGAACCAGCAGGAGTTGTAGGCGCTTCAGGCGACACACTGATCCAGGCACGGCGCCCGCGAACTCCGATAGCCAGGAGTTTACGAGACAACGCAGTATGTGCGGCCCGGTGCGCTACGCGGTCATGCTGCCTCGGCGCCTCGCGAGGATGCCTTGAAGAGGTTGCCGCCGATGGCGCGCGCGGCGCCGGAGCTGGTGCTGTCGCTTCAGCGGGCCTTCTGGGCGATGCTCGGCGCAGCCGAAGCCCTGTCCTATGCCGCCGCGACCGCAGAAATCACGGCCGCGCAGGCGCAGGACGAACTCTTCGAAACATTCGTCGCAATGGTTACCAGAAGAGCGCGCCCCGCATGCGCCAGTTAGACTAGGACAGCGCGGGCTTGCCAAAGATCGTCTCCAGGAATTCGCCGAGCCAGCGCTTCAGGTGCATGTCCCAGATCAGTCGGCCGCCGAGATGGTCGCGGCCGGGCTGCGCGCCGGGCAATTCGAAGCGGTGCGCGCCGCGCACCACCCAGCGCTGCATCATCGCCCGGGTCAATTCGCCATGGAACTGAATGCCCCAGGCATTGTCGCCATAGCGGAAGGCCTGGTTGGGATAGGTTTCAGCCGTCGCCAATAGCGTCGCGTCTTTCGGCAGCGAAAAGCCCTCGCGGTGAAACTGATAGACCATCTCCGGCCAATGCATCAGCCTATTGCCCTCTTCGGTCGCCTTCAGCGGATACCAGCCGATCTCGACCAAGCCCTCGCCATGACCCTCGACCTTGCCGCCAAGGTGCTTAACCAGCATTTGCGCGCCAAGGCAGATGCCAAGCAACGGCCGGTTCTCGTTGAGCGGAATTTTGAGCCAGTCGGTCTCGCGGCGGACGAACTCGTCGCCGTCATTGGCGCTCATCGGCCCGCCGAACACCACGGCGCCGGCATGGCCGTCCAGTGTCTGCGGCAAGGCCTCGCCGAGCGGCGGGCGGCGGATGTCGAGATCGAAGCCTTCCTCGATAAGCATATGGCCGACCCGTCCCGAGCTCGAATGCTCCTGATGCAGCACGATCAGGATCTTTGGTCTCGAGCTTGGCTTGGGCGGCATTGGAAGGCTGGATCCTGTCTATTCGTCGCTTGACGTTCCGGCAGCACCTGGAGCCGCCGCGGCCGCCTTGAGGCGTGCCTCGACACGGTCGCGGCGTTCGACGCCGATCAGTTCGGCGACCCGCCACACGGTGTTGTCCTCGAGCTCGTGCAGTTCGCCATCGGCATAGACGATTTCCCACATCAGGCCGATGAAGGCTTTTCGGGCCTCGGCGTCGAGATGGCGCTTGAGCACGCTGGTGAAGGCGTAGAGGTCGATCGCCTCATTGTCGGCCCGCTCACCCGCTGCCGCCAATGCGTCGAGTTCGTCGCCGCTGATCGAATAGCTCTCCGCCAGCACCGCCTTGAACCGCTCCCATTCGGAATCCTGACGCACACCGTCGGCGTTCATGACATGAAAGAGAAGGGCGGACGCGGCAATGCGCGGATCGTCGGCGCTGGCGCTGGCGCCGCCACCGGATGGCAGATCCCTTAGAAACGACAGAACGCGATCGAACATCAAATCATTCCCAATCAGCCGGGGTCCACTCGACCCGGATCAGAACAAACGAAACCGGCGCGTCGATTTTTCCGCCTCGTCGTCGGGATCGACGCCAGGGTCGTCGGGCAGCCGCACCAGTTCCTGCGCCGGCTCGACGGCTTCGGCATCGTCCGGCACCGCGGCAAAAGCCGCCGCGGTGACCGCTGTCACATGAGCCTCGCCGGTGCGATTTTCCGTCTTCGCTTCGGTCGCCGTGCCCGGCGTCTCGGCTGCGACAGCCCCCTGCTCGATCACCTCGGTTTTTTCCTCTGCCGGCTTGGCTGACGCCGCGATGGCCGGCACCGGGGCCTCCGGGCTGTCCTCATGGCTGTCGATCAATTGGCCGAGCCGCTCCATCGGCGCCCGCCATTCGAATGCATCGAGCCTGCCGGTGACCGGTGATACCGGAGCCCAGCGTTCGGAGACGACGCCGTCGGCGACCCAGGCCGGGTCGCGCGGCGCTCTTACCGCCTTCGACAGCAACTGCCGCACCTTGCCCTGGTCGCCGGTCTCGGCCTCCTCGATATCGGCCAGCAGCAGATAGGCGCCTTCGCGGCGATCCATGCGGATGGCGGCTTCGGCCTCCTGGCGGGCGGTTGAAAAATCCTGCGCATCGAGCGCGGCGCGCGCCACCGCCAGCGAGGACTCGGCATGGTTCTTCTTCAGTTCCTGCAGCTTCTTTGCCCGGTTCAGCCGGTCGAGCACGGCATCGCCCGGCCTGGCATGGGTGTAGAGCTCGGCGATCTCCGGGTGCGGCTCGGCCTTCCACGCCGCCTCGAGGATCTTCGAGCCCTTGCGCACGTCGTTCTGCCGAAACAGCAAAGTCGCCGCGACGACCGCCGCCGGCGCGAAATCCGGCCGCAGCCGGTTGGCTTCGAGGGCCGCCGTGCGAGCGGCATTGGCATCGCTGGCGATCAGCGCCTGCGCCTTGGCGGTGAGCAGCACGGCACGACGCCGGTTGGCGGCGTCGCGCTCGATCTGACGCGTCGACTTCTGCGCATCGACCAATTTTAGCGCGCCGTCCCAGTCGCTGCGTCCGGTCAGGTCTTCCAGCGTCGATTCGGCCGCCCAGGCCAGCTGCGGCGCCACCGCCGCGGCACGGCCGGCATAGTGTCGGGCCGCGTTGCGGTCGCCGAGCCGCTCGGCCTCGAGGTAAAGCCCGCGCAGGCCGAGCAGCCGCATTTCGGGATCGTCGAGCATGGTCTCGAACTTTTCGCGGGCGCCCTCATGGTCGCCCTCGAGCAGCGAGGCCTGCGCGTCCAGCAAATGGATCAGCGGCTCCTGGTCGGAGCGGATGAGCTTTGCCGCTTCCTTGGTCTTCTTGCGGGCGAGCGCGCCGTCACCGGCGCCGGCAGCGATCATGCCGGTCGACAGCGCCTGATAGCCGCGGTCGCGGCGACGCACGCGGAAATAGCGCGAGATCGTATAGGGGCTGTTCCACAGCGCCTTGACCAGCCACCAGACGATCATCACCGCGGCAACGACGGCAACGACCGCCACCGCCGCAACCATCAGGCTGACCTGGTATTGATAGCCGTTGAAGGTGACGAGCATTTCACCCGGCCGGTCGGCCAGCCAGGCGAAGCCGAGTCCGAGCGCAAAGACGACGGCGAGGAAGACGAGGACACGGATCATCGGGTTCCTCACGCCTTCATCGCGCCGGCGATGAGCGAATCGATCTGCGTCTCGACCTCCATCCGCGCCTTCAGTTTGCCGGCAAAGTCGGCGCCGGCGGCCTTGGCCGCTTCGGGCAGGGTTTCGTATTCGCTGAGCGCCTTGGCGTAATCGCTCTGGTTGACCGCGACCTCCATGCGGGCAACCGTTTCCGGGACACCGGTGCCCTCGACGGCGCCGATCGGCCTGACCTTGACCAGCGATTCGGCGCTCGACAGCAGCTTTTGCAGGACGCCGGCATTCTGGTCGACAGGCGTCGCGGTAGCGACCATGGCGTTGGCGGCGGCGTCCGCTTCGGCCGCGATCTCGGCCCGCGTCGGGACCCCCTTTTCGGCATAGGTGCGCAGCGTCGCGATCCCGGGCGCATCCGGTGAGATCGCTGCAAAGGTTTCGAGTTCGGCCGCGAACGGCGCACCGCGGTCGAGCGCTGCCTTGAGCGCCGAGGCGGCAATGGCGAGCGCGATCTTCGGCTGCGAAGCCTGTGCATCGACCTTGCCCGAGAGCTGCGAAACCGATTGTTCCAATGCGGCAAGCCGGCCTTCCTGCGCCTTTGCCGTGTCGCCGGCGGATTTCACCAGCGCATCGAGCGCGGCCAGCCTTTCGTTGAGCGGGCCGAGATCGACCGGCGCCGTGCCGCCGGCCTTGCCGATGGCCGCGACCGCCGTCTCGATCTGCCTGACCTTGTCGCCAAGCGCGGCAAGTCCGGCATTGTCGCCGGCGCCGCCTTGCTCGACCGCCGATTTCAGCGCCGTGACATCCGCTCTGACCTGATCCAGCGCCGACGCCAGCCCGTCCACCTTGGCCGATGCGTCGCTGTTGCCGCCGGCCTGCTTGAGCCCCGCCACCTCGCTTTTCAGCGAAGCGATCTCGCCATTGACGGCGTCGAGCGACACGCCGCCCGACCCCGGCGCACCGAGCAGGCCGGCAAATTGCAGCCCGCCGGCGGCGGCGAGCGCGATGACGCCGCCGATAATGCCGGCGGCGATGCCGCTGATGCCGCTCCGCTTCGGCTGCGCTGCCATTGGTTCGTTTCTCGTTTGGGCTGTCCTCTCGCCGGAGCCTGGGGTCCCCGATCCGTTGGCCCCGGTTCCGCTAACCCCGGTTGCGCTGACTTTGGCGGATGCATCCTCGAAACTGTAGTCGGAAGCCGTGGAGCGACCGGCCGGCGCATCCGAACCGGCAGGATAAGGGGTTTCCGCTCCCTTGGAACCATCGGCGCCGGCATCCGCCGGCTCTTCCGTACCGGCCGGCGCGGCTGCGTCGGCGTGTTCCCATGGCTCGAGATCGGTCTGGTCCGCATGCACCGGCTCTTCAGGCGGCTCCGGCTGCGAGGCGTTCGCTGCTTCCTCGGCTTTCGCCTCGTCGGTCTGCGCCCCGGCTGTCTGCTGCTTGCCGGCATCCTGTTCGTCGGCGACCCGCGAGACGGCGCCAGGTTCGAGCTCGATGGTCACCGGCTCACGGCGGCTCTTGGAATGCCGCATCTTCGGCGTCTTGACCATGCTCGGGCTCCGCAAAATTCGCTTCGGGATGGTTGGAAGGGTCTAGCACATCACCAAGCGGTGAAAAGGGGCGGCGTGATGACGCCAGGTTTTCGAGTTCAGTTTTGGCAAAACGCCGCAGCGGTTGGATACCGATAAGCGGGACCAAAACAAAAACCCGCCTCGGCGGCGGGTCGTTGGCGCGAATCAGCACCTTCGGCGAATTGATAGCATAGCTGCCGGCACAAAGCAAGAACAAAATAGGTTTCTGCCAGGCCAATCGCTCAAGGTTGTGCCGCCCCTCATCGCCCTGCCGGGCACTTCTCCCCGTATGGTGACGGGGAGAAGGGGCTGGCCGCAACCTTGGCGCACCTTCCGCAACGTTGAAAATTGGCGAAATCATCGATGAGGGCCCCTCTCCCCGTCACTATACGGGGAGAGGATGCCGGCAGGCAGGTGAGGGGCGGCGCCAACGTCCGGAAACGGGCAGGGCAGATGCCCGTCAGCGCCGCGGCTGCAAAAGCGCCAGCAGCGCCTCTTCGCTGGGTTCCGGCGCAATGTGGATGTTTTTACCAAAACCCTCGCCAAGGACCGCGGCAATACGTCCCGACAAGGCGAAAAAGTGTGCGTCTCCAAAAAGACCACGCAGCGCCGGTCGGCCGGCCAAGGCTTGCACCGCTATGGCCGCCTTGGCCGAGTAGAGCAGCACCGCCTCGGCCGGTTGGGCTGACAAGCGCGCAAGAACGTCCTCGTCGGAATGGTCGAGCGCCATGGTGTCGTAGGTCTCGATCGCACGAACCCTGATACCCGCCGCCTGCAACCGCTCCTCGAAACCCGGAAACCGCACCCTTCCGCACAGATAGACGATGGTCTGTCCGGCGTAGGCGCCGGCAAGTGCATCGGCCAGCGCCTCGGCATTGCCCGGACCTTCGCTGACCGACAGAAACCCGGCTGCGCGGGCGGCTTCGGCGGTCTTCCTGCCGACGGCATGACAAGGTAAGCCGGCGAGCGCCGCGATGATCTTTTTGGGCGCGTGGCGAACGCCGTTGGTGCTGGTGACCGCGACCGCCGCGGCAGCATCGGCGACCGCGTCGGCGTCGGCCGGCAGCGCCACCGTTTCGGTCAACGGCAGCAGGATCGGCTTAAAACCGGCATCCTCAAGCCGGCGCGCCGTGCGCGAGGCGCCTGGTTCCGGCCTCGTCACCAGGACGCGGACCATATCAGGTCCAGCCGTCGAAGAACGTCTCGCCGGCCTTCGCCCGAACGGTCGCGGCGGCTTCCGTGCCGATGCGCGCCGCCTCCTGCGCCGGCCCTTCCAGCCTGACCTCATGCGACTGCGTGCCATCGGGCGAGATAATCAGCCCGGCAAAAGAAATCGTTCCGCCTGATATCGTCGCATGGCCGGCAATCGGCGTGCGGCAGGACCCGTCGAGCGCCGCCAGGAAGGCGCGCTCGCAGGCCAGCGCCTGGCCGGTCGGCACGTCATGGATTGCCGTCAGCATCTGTTCCATGTCGCGGTCGCCGATGCGGCTTTCGATGCAGATCGCGCCTTGTCCCGGCGCCGGCGGAAAGACGTCGAGCGGCATCAGGTCGGTGACGACATCTTCGAGCCCGAGCCGCTTCAGCCCGGCATAGGCGAGGATGGTGCCGTCGGCAATGCCCTCGTCGAGCTTGCGCAGCCGCGTCTGCACATTGCCGCGAAACATCACCACGTCGAGGTCCGGCCGCATGCGCCTGATCAGCGCCTGGCGCCTCAGCGACGACGAACCGACCTTGGCGCCTTGCGGCAGCTCGGCAATCGTTCGCGCCGCCTTGCCGATGAAAGCATCGCGCGCATCCTCACGCGGCAGGAAGGCGGACAGTTCCAGCCCGTCGGGCAACAGCGTCGGCATGTCCTTCGACGAATGCACAGCGATGTCGATGCGGCGCGACAGCAACGCCTCCTCGATTTCCTTGGTGAACAGGCCCTTGCCGCCGGCTTCCGACAGCGGCCGGTCCTGGATGCGGTCGCCGCTGGTCGAGATGACGACCACCTCGAACACTTCGGGCGGCATGCCGTGCGCCGCCATCAGCCGCGCCTGCGTTTCATGCGCCTGCGCCAGTGCCAGCGGGCTGCCGCGTGTTCCGATTTTCAAGGTTGTTTGCATGGCGCGCGGTCCGTGATAACCCCGGCCGGAACATTTCCAGCGAGGGCTTTGCCGGGCTTTCTCCTAGCGAGGAATGGCCGGCTGTACAATCTGTACGATTTTTGGAGACAGCGACGAATTGATCCGCGTTCTGGGCATTGAGACGAGTTGCGACGAGACCGCCGCCAGCGTGGTGGCGCTGGACAGTAGCAGCGCGCCTCAAATCATGTCCCCCAAGATCCTGTCAAATGTCGTGCTCAGCCAGATCGAGGAGCATGCCGCTTTCGGCGGCGTCGTGCCGGAGATCGCCGCGCGTGCCCATGTCGAGGCGCTCGACGGCATCATCGAGGCAGCACTTGCCGATTCCGGCGTCGAACTCGCCGATATCGATGCGATCGCCGCCACCGCGGGTCCAGGCTTGGTCAGCGGACTGATCGTCGGCCTGATGACGGCAAAAGCCATCGCCGCAGCAGCCAAAAAACCGCTGATCGCCATCAACCATCTCGAAGGCCACGCACTGACCGCCAGGCTGACCGACGGGCTCGACTTTCCCTATCTCTTGCTGCTGGTCTCCGGCGGCCACACCCAGATCGTTGCCGTGCGCGGTGTCGGCGACTACCAGCGCTGGGCGACGACCATCGACGATGCGCTTGGCGAAGCCTTCGACAAGACGGCCAAGATGCTCGGCCTGCCCTATCCGGGCGGACCGAATGTCGAGAAGGCGGCGGCGTCAGGCGATGCGACGCGCTTCGCCTTTCCGCGCCCGATGAAGGGCTCGGTGCAGCCCGATTTCTCCTTCTCCGGCCTCAAGACCGCGGTGCGCCAGGCAGCGACGGCGATCGCCCCGCTGAGCGACCAAGATGTTGCCGACATCTGCGCTTCGTTCCAGGCGGCGGTGGCGGATGCGCTGGGCGACCGTGTTTCACGGGCGCTGACCCGGTTTCGTCAGCAATTCCCGGCCAAGACAGAGCCTGCGCTGGTTGTCGCCGGCGGCGTCGCCGCCAACCGGACGATCAAGGCGACATTACAGGCGCTATGCGAGCAGGCCGGATTCAGTTTCGTCGCCCCGCCGCTGAAGCTCTGCACCGACAATGCGGCGATGATCGCCTGGGCCGGCATCGAGCGCCTGCGCGCCGGCATATCAGGTGAAAACGCCGCCGATTTCGTGCCGCGCTCGCGCTGGCCGCTGGACAGCGTCTCGGCCCCGATGGTCGGCTCGGGCCGGCGCGGAGCCAAGGCGTGACGAGTAAAGCCATGAAGCGCAAAGCCAGCACCGGCTGGCGCGTCGCCGTGCTCGGCGGCGGCGCCTGGGGCACGGCGCTGGCGCTGGCCATGCTGCGCGCCGGCCATTCGGTCCGACTGTTCGCCCGCGACCAGGACATTGTCGCGGCGATCGGTCGCGGCGAAAATCCGCGCTACCTGCCCGGCGTCGCCATCGAGCCCGGCATCGCGGCGACAAGCGACATCGAAACGGCTCTCGTCGACGCCGACTGCGTGCTGGCGGTGACGCCGGCGCAATCGTTGCGCGCCATGCTGACGGCCGCGTCCGGCCATGTGCCGAAAGGCGTCCCGCTGGTTCTCTGCGCCAAGGGCATCGAGCGCGATACCGGCGCGCTGCTGTCGTCCATTGCCGAGGAAATCGTGCCGGCAAATCCGGTGGCCGCCCTGTCGGGCCCGAGCTTCGCCACCGACGTCGCCAAAGGCCTGCCGACGGCCGTGGTGGTCGCCGCCCGCGACGAGGCTCTGGCGGCCGACCTTGCCGCCCGTTTCTCGGCCGAAAACCTGCGCTGTTATTCGAGCGACGACCTGATCGGCGTCGAGATCGGCGGCGCACTGAAGAACGTTTTTGCCATTGCCGCGGGTGCCGTCACCGGCGCCGGGCTTGGCGCCAGCGCCCAGGCGGCGATGGTGACGCGCGGCTTCGTCGAATTGCGTCGCATCGGTGCCGCCTTTGGCGCAAAGCCGGAGACGCTGATGGGGCTTTCCGGCCTCGGCGATCTGCTGCTGACCTGCTCGTCCGCCCAGTCGCGCAATTTCGCCTATGGATTGGCGCTGGGGCAAGGCAAGCCGCTTGCCGGCCTGCCCCTGGCCGAAGGCGTGCCGACGGCGGCGATCGCCGCCCGCATCGCCGGCGAACGCCGGATCGATGCGCCGATCATCGCCGCCGTCGCCGCCATACTGGACGGCACCGTCACCATAGACCAGGCTGTGTCGGCGTTGATGACCAGGCCGCTCAAAACCGAAACCGACATGTGATCCCGAACAATACCGGAGATGGAAAGATGCTGTTTGCGTTGATTTGCAAGGACAGACCAGGAAGCCTGCAGGTGCGCCTCGATACGCGGTCCGAGCACATTGCCTTTCTGGAAGGGCTGAACGGCGACAAGAAACTGGCCTTCGCCGGCCCGTTCCTCGACGCGGAAGGCAAGCCGAACGGCAGCCTCGTCGTGGTCGAGGCGCCCGATCTGGCTGCGGCAAAAACCCTGTCGGCAGCCGATCCCTATGCCAAGGCCGGGCTGTTCGAAAGCGTCGAAGTCCGGCAGTGGAACTGGACCTTCAACAAACCTTCAAATATCTAGTTCAGGCGACACCTGAGGAGGAGCGAAAGAATGAACTACTGGCTGTTCAAATCGGAGCCCTCGGTCTTCTCCTTCGAAATGCTGAAGGCCAAGGGCAAGGCCGGCACGCAATGGGACGGCGTGCGCAATTATGCGGCGCGCAACAACATGAAGGCGATGCAGATCGGCGATCTCGGCTTCTTCTACCATTCCAATGATGGGCTCGACATCGTCGGCATCGCCGAAGTCTGCGCGCTGGCCCATCAGGACACCACCACCGACGATCCCCGCTGGGAATGCGTCGACATCCGCGCCTACAAGGACATGCCGAAGCCGGTGACGCTGGAACAGGCCAAGGCCAATCCAAAGCTGGCCGACATGGCGCTGGTGCGGCTCGGACGGCTTTCCGTGCAGCCGGTGACCTCAGCCGAATGGCAGGAGGTCTGCAGCATGGGTGGCCTCACCCCTGCACCATGACGGCGCTGACGCCGGACAGCGCCAAAACATTCATCCTCGACAACACGGCGCTGATGGCGCCGCCGCATGTGCCGGAGATACGCCTGCACCTGGCCGACGAGGCGCATGAATTGTGGCAGCGGACCGAGGATGAGCTGACCGAAATCGGCCTGCCGCCGCCCTTCTGGGCCTTCGCCTGGGCCGGCGGCCAAGGCCTTGCCCGCTACGTCCTCGACAATCCGGCGACGGTGCGCGGCAAGCGCGTGCTCGACTTCGCCTCCGGATCCGGCCTTGTCGCCATTGCCGCGGCCAAGGCTGGTGCTGCGGAGGTGACCGCCGCCGACATCGACCCGTTCTGCGCGACTGCGATCCGCCTCAATGCCGAGGCCAACAGCGTCGCGATAGAATTCCTCGCCGGCGACTGCATCGGCACCGATACAGGCTGGGATGTGGTGCTGGCCGGCGACGTCTTCTACGACAAGACCTTCGCCGACAGGCTGATGCCGTGGTTCGCGGTGTTGAAGGCACGCGGCGCCGACATCCTCGTCGGCGATCCCGGCCGTTCCTACCTGCCGAAAGCGGGGCTGAAACCGCTTGTCGTCTACGAAGTCGCGGTAACCCGGGCGCTCGAAGATTCCCTGGTCAAGCGCACCACCGTCTGGCGGTTTGCTTGACGGCATCGCCGAACAGGCGTTCCATCAGACAATCGACCGGGAGGGAAATCATGGATTTTTCAGCGATCAATTGGCTGGCGGTGATCGTCGCCGCCGTGGTGGCGTGGCTGTTCGGCGCGGCCTGGTACATGGGTTTGAGCAAGCCGTGGCTGAAGGCCGCCAGGCTTGATCCGGCGACCATGGGCAAATCGGTGCTGCCCTTCGTCGTCTCCTTCGTCGCGGAGCTCGTGATGGCGCTGGTCATGTCGCTGGTCATCGGCGCCGTGACCGGTGGCGAGCCGAGCCTGCTTGCCGGGCTGGTCTTCGGTTTCGTTCTCTGGCTGGGGTTCGTCGCCACGACGCTTTCGGTCAACCATCGCTACGAAGGTTTCGGCTGGGATCTGACGCTCATCGACACCGGCCATTGGCTTGGCGTGCTGCTTCTCATCGGCGCGGTGATCGGCTGGTTTGGGCCTCCCGCGCTCTAAGGTTTCGCCAGGACCGTCAGGTCGGGGTCTTGGTGACTTCGTCGAGAAGCCAATCGCGAAAGGCGACGATGCGCGGGTCATTCGCCGCACTTTCGGGATAGACCAGGAAATAGGCGAATTCGGACGCGACCTTGATGCCGAGCGCGAAAGGCCGGATCAGCCGGCCCTCGGACAGGTCGTTTGCCACCATGGCGAAATCGGCGAGCGCAACCGCGTTGCCGTCGAGCGCGGCCTGAACGGCATCCGTCGAATTGCCGAACACGATGGTCCGGCTGTCGTCGAAATCGTCGACGCCCGCCGCCGCCATCCACATGCTCCAGTTCGGCCAGGTGACGCCCTGGCGCGACCACTCGATATGCGCCAGCGTATGATGGAACAGGTCGCGCGGCTCTTTCAACGGCGGCCCCGCCCGCAGCAAGGCCGGGCTGCAGATCGGAATGATGACGTTTTCGAACAGCCGGTGTGAGCGAAGCCCCGGATACTTGCCGGTGCCGAAACGGATGCCGACATCGACATCGTCGCGATCGAAATCGCGCACCTCATAGCTGATATCGAAGCGCAGCTCGATTGCCGGATGCTGTTTGCGAAAATCGTCGACGCGCCGCATCAACCACTTCGTCGCGAGGTGCGCATCGAGGGTGACCTTCAGCAGCGCCGATCCGCGCGCCATCTTCTGCGCCCGAGAGACGGCCCGCCCAAGCAGGTCGAGCGCGTCGGTCGAGGCCTCGAACAGCACCGCGCCCGCCTCGGTCAGCCGGATGGTGCGGCTGGTGCGCGTGAACAGCACGATGCCGAGTTGATCTTCGATTTCCTTGATCTGGTGGCTAACCGCGGCCGGCGTCAGGCCGAGCTCGTCGGCGGCGCGGGTGAAATTGAGGTGCCGGGCCGCTGCCTCCAGCGTCCGCAGCGCACGGGTTCCAGGCAGCAGGCGCGCCATCAGTGCAAGACGAGGAGCGGTCGGTCGAGCATTTCCAATCCTCAAACAAAACTTGAAGATACAGAAAAAACTACTCGTTTCCCGTTTGAATTTCAATCCGCCATGATCTGGTCATCGAAGAAACATCAAACCGGATTTGACGTCCGGAGAAGCGGATTGCACCATGTCTCACATCGCTTTGAACTCCGTAACCCTCCGTCCGGCCTGGCTGCGTGCGGTGCTCGATTGGCTCCGCCATGCAAAAATCGCGGTCAATCTTCCCTATGAGAATGTCGAGGACCTTCCGGATCGCCAGCTGCGCGACATCGGCGGTGAACGCAAGGACATCGCGCGAGCCATGGACCGGGAACTCGGCCGGCTCGGCCTTCTCGACACGGGATGGCAGCCGCCGCAGAGGCGGATAGGGCAGTGGTGAGGTAGTGAATAGTGAATAGTGAATAGTGGATAGTGGATAGGAAAGCTAAGCGGCGCGTCCGCGCATCTCCTTATCAACCACTCCCCTTACTTGCTATTCACTATTCACTATTCACTACTCCCCTACCGCACCACCCTTACCACCGTCCGCTCCGACAACAGCGGCAGCAGCCGCGCCATTGTGCGGGCCGTTACCGCGACGCAGCCTTGCGTCGGCGTGAAGCCGCGGCGCGCCAGGTGGAAGAAGATGGCGCTGCCGCGCCCGCGCCGGCGCGGCACAATGTTCCAGTCCAGCACCAGGCAGGCATCATAAAGCTCGTCGGTGCGCAGCATCCGCTCATGGCTGGCGCCATAGGGGATCTTGACCGGGCGATTGTAGTTGCGGTCCTCAGGCACCTCGCACCAGCCGAGGTCGGCGCCGATCGGCGTCATCGCCAGCCGGGTCCTGCGGCCGCCGGAAAAACGGTCGCCACGAAAATACCCCGACAATATCCGCATCGAGCCGAGCGGCGTGGCGCCGTCGCCCTCGCGCTTGCCGGCCGAGATGCCGCCATGCCCCAGTGCGCATGGAAACACGAGTTTGCCGGCCTGCAGAAAGCCCTGGCTGGCATGGCCGGGCCGCGCCCGCACGGTGAGCACGCGCAGCCCTTTCGGCAAAATTGCGCCGACTGCATTGCGATCGCGTTTTTTCTTGTATGATCGTGTCACGGAACAAATCACTGTGAACGGCTGTTGTGCCGGGCAGCTTCCGCATAAACAGGCAGCGGTCAACTGAAATCTCTTTTCAAAACAACGGATTGATCCATGACTTCACGCACCATTCTGATCGTCGACGACGATGACGACCTGCGCGGCACCCTTGTCGAGCAATTGTCGCTTTATGAGGAATTCGATGTCCTGCAGGAAGCGACCGCCGCCAAAGGCGTCGCCGCGGCGCGCGGCGGGCTCATCGACCTGCTCATCATGGATGTCGGCCTGCCCGACATGGATGGCCGCGAGGCGGTGAAGATATTGCGCAAGGGCGGCTACAAGGCGCCGATCATCATGCTGACCGGCCACGACACCGATTCCGACACGATCCTTGGCCTCGAGGCCGGCGCCAACGATTATGTGACGAAGCCGTTCCGCTTTGCCGTGCTGCTGGCCCGCATCCGCGCCCAACTGCGCCAGCACGAGCAGAGCGAGGACGCCACCTTCTCGGTCGGCCCCTATACGTTCAAGCCCAGCCAGAAGCTACTGATCGACCCGCGCGGCGCCAAGGTGCGGCTGACCGAAAAGGAGGCCTCGATTATCAAATATCTCTACCGCGCCGACCAGAAGGTGGTGACCCGCGACGTGCTGCTGGAGGAAGTCTGGGGCTACAATTCGGGCGTCACCACGCATACGCTGGAAACTCATGTCTACCGGCTGCGCCAGAAGATCGAGCGCGATCCTTCCAACGCGGAAATTCTCGTGACAGAAAGCGGCGGCTACAAGCTGGTTCCTTAAACATTTCATTATCCAAATAAGCGATCCAGGAGGGGCGCTTTTCGGGTACGGTCCTGAGGCTGGAGGTGGTTCTGGATCGAACTCGCCGACGCATCGGGCCCAAAATCGGGCTCGATTTTTGGGAAGCACGATGCGTCGATTCAAAATGTTAGAGCGTCCTTTGCGCGTCCAAAGCGGATGCGCGGCGCTCTAAGGGAGGAGTGGGACTGACGGTTCGGGGACATAGCTAGATGGCGCTGGATGACGACATCCGCATCCTGTCCACCGTGAGGCTCTTCGAGGGCTTTACGCAGGAACAGCTGCGTCTGCTCGCCTTCGGCGCCGAAACCACCATGTTGAAAGCCGACCACAAGCTTTACCGCGAGGACGACGAGGCCGATTCGGCCTACATCGTGGTCAGCGGCCGCATCGTGCTCTACCGCGAGCACAATGGCGAGCGCATTCCGATCGGCACCGCCGGTCCCGGTACCATACTCAGCGAACTGGCGCTGATCGCCGACACCAACCGGCTGACCAGCGCCTCCGCCGAGATCGATTCGGAAATACTGCGGCTCAGTCGCAAGATGTTCCGCCGTATCCTCGAGGAATATCCGGAGCTGGCGCTTCACCTGCACCAGCGCATCTTGGAGGATTTCCAGGCGATGATCCGCCGCATCGAGGAACTGGCGCCGCGTTTTGCCGGCTGAGCGGAGGCGGGAATCGCCTTGCGGAAAGCGCGACGCGCTTCAGGGCCGATGCGTTGCGGAAACAAGCTCGGCCTTGCGCCGTGCCGTCTCCAATCCGAGCGCAATGAAGCGGCGCGCATGTTTGGCCAACTCCATATTGTCGGTCCACAGATTGCGCCAGATGGCGGTTTTCCGCGACAGGTTCTCGTCGACGATTTCCGACGAGAAGGATTCGAAGCTGAGATCGTCGCTGTAGCCGATGGCGGTCAGCGCATCGAAGATCCCGGCAAAATCGATGTTGCCGGTGCCGAGGAAGCCGCGATGGCTCTCGCCGATATGGACATAGCCGATCTTCTTTGCGGCGTTGCGGATGGCCAATCCGACATCGGCCTCCTCGATGTTCATATGGAAGCTGTCGAGGTGCAGGAAGATGTTGTCTGAGCCGCTGTCCTCGATGAAGGCCATGCCTTGCGCGGCGGTGTTGAGCAGATTGCTTTCGAAGCGGTTGACGATCTCGAGGTTGAGGGTGACGCCGGCCGCCTTGGCTGTCTCCGCCACCTTGGCAAGCGTTCCGGCACTGCGGTTCCACTGGTCGCGCGTCGGCGCCTCAGTCTGCAAGCCATGGCTGGTGCTGAGGATGCCGGCAACCTTCTGGCCGCCGAGATCACGGGTCAGCGCGATCGTGTCGTTGAGGATTTCAACGCCCCGCGCCGCAATCGCCCTGTCAGCGCTCGAAATGTCGCCGTCGGCCGGCAGTCCGATGCTGATCGCGACGCCGAGGCCGAGACCGGCAATCCGCTTGGCCAAGCGGTCAATGTCGACATCAGCGGGGTCGAGATAGGAGAATTCGATCAGGTCGAAGCCGGCTTCCTTGGTGTTGGCCAGCGTCCGTTCGAGGTCGCTCTGCGCCGAGCTCGCCGACCAGACGAATGAGTGGATTCCGATGCGCGACATGGTCATCTCCGGTTGCTGCGAGGCATCGGATCCAAAGTGGAAACCCGTTTTGGACATCCGACACTCAACCAAAAAGAGGTGGGGGGGGGGGGCACCGCCCCCCCCCCCCCGGGGGGGCGGTGGAGAGGGGGTGTTTAAAAAAAAAAACAGCGGGCGGAAAAGGAGATGGATGTTTAGGGGGGGGGGG